>JAFRWN010000060.1 GCA_017437965.1 Lachnospiraceae bacterium | reverse complement strand
GGAGGCGCAGAGAGATTTGTAAAGCTCTGGCAGCTGATGTACGACCGTTATACCAATGTTTATGGCCTTGACAATCTTATCTGGGTGCTCGGCTACAGCCATTCAAAGACAGGCGATCTTAAATGGTATCCGGGAGATGAATATGTAGATATCATTGCAGCAGATATATATGACCCTGCAAGTCAGGCTCAGACGGGTTATCAGGCACTTTACAACAGGCTTACGGAAAAGTTTGCGGAAAACAATAAACCTTATACCCTTCATGAGTGCGGTAAGATTCCGGATACACAGGCTCTTAAGGACAATAAGGTTGAGTGGCTGTGGTATCTTGTATGGCACAGTGATTTCCTTAAGAATGAAAAATATAACACGGATGCGGAAATCACGGCAAGCTTTACCGATGACTATGTGCTCACCATGAGCGAGATGCCCGATTTCGATGCCCTGATGAAAAAAGCAGGCAAATAATCAGATAAATCCTCCGTCAAAACCGATCACCTGACCTGTCATGTAATCGGGGGCGGATGCAACAGTAAGAATCATTTCGGCGGCCTCTTCGGGGGTCGCCATTCTTCCGTAAGGAATACTTTCTTCAAACTCAGCCTTTTCTTCGGGACTGAGTCTTTCGTTCATTTTTGTATCCACTGCACCGAAAGCGATGGCATTTACCGGAATATGAGAGGGGGCAAGCTCCTTGGCAAGTGCCTTTGTGAAACTTTCAATTCCTCCCTTTGTTGCGGAATATGCGCTTTCGCAGGATGCTCCGACCCTGCCCCACATGGAAGAGATGTTGATTATCCTTCCGCTTCCTCTCTTTATAAAGGAAGGAATGAAAGCTCGGGAGAGCATTACGGGGGCTGTGAGGTTGACCGAAGAAATTCTTGCCCATTCGGCATCGCTAAGATCCTGGGCAAGTCCGAAAATGGAAACTGCGGCATTGTTTACAAGTATATCTATGTGGCCGCAGTCTGACAGTACTTTATCTGCAATCCGGGAAATTTCCAAAGTATCAGAAAGCTCACAGGAATATACAAAAGGCGTGATACCATACCTGCTTACAATTTCATAGGAAAGTTTTTCCAGGGCTTCCATGTTGCTGTGGCCGACCAGAACCGGTATAGCACCTTTTTTGGCAAACAACAGGGCAGCGGCACTTCCGATTCCGCCTGCGGCTCCGGTGATTAGAATCTTTTTGTTATTTAAATCATACTCTGACATATTCAAATGCTCCGTGTTTTTTATGATGACAGTATAACAGAAATCTCATGGGCAATTTTAACAGTATTTGGGTCTGTTTTTTGTGCGAAACGTAAAAAAAATTAAATTGTGTCCGAAAAATATGCAATTTGAACAAAATTTTACGCTTCGTTTTGTAGGAATAATCAATAGAATATTTTTTGATTATGGTTTATCATACATGTTAGTAAAAGTGCACGGGGATGCACAAATAATTTAGGAGGGCTATTTAATGGCTAGTTTAAAACTGCTGAACATTAACAAGACTTATCCCAATGGATTCGTTGCAGTTAAAGAGTTCAACCTTGATATTAAAGATAAGGAATTCATTATCTTCGTAGGACCTTCCGGTTGCGGAAAGTCAACAACACTTCGTATGATCGCAGGACTTGAGGAAATCACCTCCGGCGAGCTTTATATCGGTGACAAGCTTATGAACGACGTAGAGCCTAAGGACAGAGATATCGCGATGGTATTCCAGAACTACGCTCTGTATCCTCATATGTCAGTTTATGACAACATGGCATTCGGTCTTAAGCTCAGAAAGGTTCCCAAGGACCAGATCGACAAGCTCGTAAACGAGGCAGCTAAGATCCTCGGTATCGAGCCCCTTCTTGATCGTAAGCCGAAGGCTCTTT
>JAFRWN010000059.1 GCA_017437965.1 Lachnospiraceae bacterium | reverse complement strand
ATCTTGCATTTACGGTTCCGTGGGTTGAAAAGAGTCCGCTTCTTGTGCCGGCTGGCTGGATATACCGCATAATCTACCGCACTAAACGGGGCGGAAAGAGGTTTGTAAAGGAATTCGGGCTGGTTGTAAAAAATAAAGCAGAATAAACTAAGAGCTTCTCTCAGAACGAGAGAAGCTCTTTTGCTCTGTAATGTATGAATTCTTCTAGGTTCTTGATTCTTTCCTCCGAAAAAAGTTTATAGTATTTTTTTGGGATCCGGAAATCAAGAGCGAGACGCAGCTGTGCACGCTGTCTGTCCGAAATATATTCTTTTGCGATATCGTCGTAGGGTACTCCGTAGTAGTTTACCGCGTTTCTTGAAAGGTCTATCAGATCTTCGCATTTTACCCTGTTCCTGTATACGAAGAAGGATCTGCCATGGTCGAAAAGAGGGGCAAATTCGAGGGGCTTTAAGGTCCTTGAATCGAGTATCAGTCCGAAATTTCCGGAATGACGGTCCTCATTGTAGATCAGGCTGTCGAAGATCAGCATGTCGTGATAGGCGTTCACATAATCCTCGCCGAGACCGGAAAGATATTTCGTGATCTGCTTCATCGAATGGTAGAGCAGTATCCTGCTTATGGTGAGAAGCGAATGCCCGGTGTCGGTAAAGATCTCGCAGCGCATGCAGGTCTCGCCCTGATATTTCGCGGGAACATAATCACAATACTTTAGGCCCATCTTTTCCGCAAGCCTTGCACAGACAAGCTCGCTTATCAGTTCTTCTTCACTGTTTTTGTAAAAATAGAGCTTGCCCTTGTAACGCCGGAGTCCTCTTCGGTTATCATAGTTGAAGTAGGGTGAAAGCGCCGGATTTTTGGGGTCGATATGCTCATGAAGGGAAAGGTCTGCAAAAACTTCGCCGGATCCGACCTCGCTTGCCCAGTAGCAGTCGTTGAGCGAGAGGATATGGCTCTTTTTAAGAAGTCCGACCGTGTCGTTCATTGAGACACCGAAGGCGCGCCATACGTCATCTTCAAGATTCCTGTTCAGTGAAACAACACGTGCCCTGATCCAGATATACAAAAGCCTTCCGTTAAGGCGCAGTCCTGCCGGAAAATAATAGCGGTTTTCTTCATAAATTTTGCCTATTGTGCATTCGCCCTCTTCTCCGTCCTGGTGGATGAAGTCGAATTCAAACAATGGTCTGTCAAAATGTTTAAGTATAAACATGCTATCTCCTTATTCTTCCTCAAGGTCAATGGCTCTCGAGAGGTTTTCATGATCCGGAAATGCTGCGGTTATCTTTTTGTACCAGCCCTGCGAGAAAAACAGGCATCTTGCAAGATCGGGACCATAGTAATCCGGATGGTAGCCCTTTTCGACCTTGTCCATCGAGCAGATCATGCCGATTCCGCGACAGCCTCCGCAACAGTATTTGAAATATTTGCATTCATCGCACTTCTTGCAGTTTTTGCGGAGCTTGTGCAGGTTGGTGCAGACAGCATCCAGATAGCTGCTTTCCGTGATCAGATCCTTAAGCTTATGTTCATGCACGTTTTCATATCTGATGCCGAGCTCTTCCAGAGAGCCTGACATCTGTATGCAGGGAACCAGGTTTCCGTTTGACATCACGCCTATCATGCCGCGGGTGCCCTTGCAGACCGGAGCTGTCGGGCGGTATTCTCCGTCCCTGCAGGTAATGGGGGTGATCTGGTAGGTCTTAAGGATATTGTCAAGTCTCATGAACAGCCATATCATGAGGTCGATATTAAGGTTGTTTTCAACCACCTGTTTTGCGAGCGTGAGCATGCGCTCATAATAATCGTCCATCTGAAGCGTTGCGCCGCCTGCGTTCTGGAACCATCTTGAAGCCTCAGTTGTCCTTATCAGCCTTACCTGCCTTACTCCGATCTCGTCAAAAAGCTTCAGGGTCGGAAGCAGGGAATCAGAGTTTACCGCATTGACCTGGGTCTGGGCCATGACGCGAAAGCCGTGGTTTATGCAGCGTTTTATGGCGTCGAGGGTGATCTTTTCCGCACCCTTGTGGTTTCTCATCCAGTCGTGGTAGCCGATACCGTCGAAGGAAATCTTTATCAGGGCGTCGCAGCCCATGCTCTTCAGTTCGTCAAGCATTTCATCAGTGATAAAGAAACCGTTGGTATTCAGCTCGTCCACTATCATGTCACGTTCATATATGGCATGCATGATGTCCATGAAGTGCTTGTGTACCATCGGTTCGCCGCCCGTGATCGTAAATGCATGGATTCCCACATCGCGTGCCTGGTCTAAAAGATCCAGGGCGTCTTCATATTTCCATTCGCTCATGAGAGGTGCATTGTCTGCCGCATTGAAGCAGTGCAGGCAGTTGCAGTTGCACTTGCCCGTGATCATGAAATTCATTTTGGGGAAATATTTATTGTCATAATGCCTGTAGCATGACCATTCCGTAGGATGATCTCCCTTTTCGCAGGGAACGATCATTTTCTTCCTTAGAAAGTTTTCGGTAAGCTCGCTTCCTTCGAGATCATGTTCTCCGTCGCAGAGTAAAAGAAATTCAAATTCCTGATCGTTAAGATAGCTTGCGGTATCCTTGTCTTTTCTGTAGTAGCAGTGGGAAACGCCCTTGAAGCTTCTGAGAGCAATGGTTGGGGATAGTTTATAGTACATATATAAGGCCTCCTGGTAGATTTATATATTTTTACCTTAATATACCTTCTCCCGCGCACCAAAAGTGCACCATTTTACGTTTATTTGCTTTTTTTGAAAAAAAAATTTGAAAATAATTAAAAAATTTTGATTTTTGGTGCACTTTTGGTGCAATATCCGTGTTATAGTGGGCTCAGAGAAAAGGAACCGTGACGAAATTGAGGCGGTCGAAATTAAAACAGGAGGCAAAAATTATGGCTGACAATTTCAATGTTGAAAATTATATCAAGGATCTGTCACCCGAGCTTCAGGAAAAGGCAAGAAAGTGCAAGAACATGGACGAGCTGATGGAGCTTGCCGGTGATGAGGGAGTTGAACTTTCCGATGAAGCACTTGCTAACGTATCCGGCGGATGCTCTTCTTCATCCTGCAAGCACAGGGGCTTTAACGGTACAGTAAATGAGGCAACCAAGGTTGAAGAGGTAGGAAACGAGGTTACCTACAAGGTTACCAAGGCAAGATGCAACAAGTGCCAGGCAATCGTTACTGCAACCAAGGACTACAGGATCAAGATCAGAAGTGACTGGTCGAT
>JAFRWN010000005.1 GCA_017437965.1 Lachnospiraceae bacterium | reverse complement strand
TTTGCTGAAATCAAAGGTCAGCCCGGTGTTCTGCAATGTGATCGGGTCGATAAAGGACGCCAGGATAATATACACCACCGGCAGAATGATCGCGACAACAAAGAGCCCGAGGATAACGTAACCAATGATAAGGAGTACCTTATCCCCCGGTGTGTTCTTCGAGAATTCACTTCTCTTCTTGGGTTGAGCAGCTGTTGCTTGCATGGCTTAGATCCCCTTTCCTTCATTCATCTTTTTGACGATTGCGTTCATGGAGACCAGTAGAACTACGTTGATGACCGTGTTGAAGAGACCGACAGCGGTGGAGAAACCGTAGTCACCATCCAGAAGACCTTTTTTGTAAACATAGGTGGAGATGATTTCGGATGTCCCAAGGTTCAGGTCCGTCTGAAGCGCGTAAGCTTTTTCAAAACCGACGCTCATGATGTTCCCGACGGACATAATGAACTGGATGAGGACTGTATCTTTGATCGCCGGCCATTCAACCGCAATGATCTGCTGAACGATATTGGCCCCGTCGATGATCGCAGCTTCCTTCTGGTCCTTGGACGCGTTGGAAAGGGCTGCAGTGTAAATGATGGACGCCCACCCTGCACCCTGCCAGATACCGGAGGCAATATAAATCGTTCGGAAGGCAGAAGGCATTGTCATGAAATTCGTACGGGTTCCAAGCAGGGAATTGATCATACCGGTCGGGGAAAGCATGATACGGACGATACCGCAGAGCACGATGACCGAGATGAAGTTCGGCATATAAAGCACGAGCTGGATGTTCTGTTTCATCTTCTGGCTGAGGATCCGGTTCAGCAGAAAAGCCAGCAGGATCGGTGCCGGGAAGCCCCAAAGCAGCCCGTATACACTCAGCTTCAGGGTATTTACGAGGTACTTCAGAAAGTCAGGAGAGGAGAGAAAACGCTGAAAATGTCTGAATCCTACCCAGTCGCTCGCGAAAATACCACGGATCGGGTTATAGTCCGTGAAGGCGATCGCAATACCACCCATCGGGATATAACGAAAAATAACAGTAAGCGCGAAAGCGGGCAGCATAAATAATACATACAGCTGCCAGTGCTGCCGCACATAGACCCACGTGTTATGCAGGGTTTTATTGAATCCTGTCTTTCTCGCGGGTTTAACTGAAGCTTTGTTCATAAAACCTCCTTCTGACCCTTCTTTCAACCACCGGTAGAAAATAAAATTGTGCAATTGCACCATTCCGGCCTTGTAGTATCTAAATATGTTATCATTATTAAATCAATTTGTCAATAAACATCATTAGTCAATTCATGCAATACATTACAAATGTCATGCAATTAATATAAATTAATTTTGCATTTGCACATTTTTAACCATTATCAGTCTTTTGTTTTGCGGCAAATTTCTCTCCAAATATCTCATGTGTCCTGCGTTGGGGATTTGCTGAAATGCGATAGAGACTGCACAATAAAAAAAGTGAATTTGCATTATTTAAATTTGACATTTGCATAATCTTATGCTAATATTTAACAAATCAGGTTTCAGCACAGTGATCGTAGGAGACCTGAATTTAACCGGATGAACCTTTATTCGGAAATTTTTATAACGATGCAGTAATTTGTAAGCCTGAAGGCAAAAGAGAAACTGAACGAACCGGGATAAGTATTTTGAAAGGCAGAAAAGATGAAAAAGAGAGTTACCATACAGGACATTGCAGATGAGCTGGGAATCTCGCGGAATACAGTATCTAAAGCCATCAACAACTCCGATGGGCTTGCAGAAGGCACCCGGGAAAAG
>JAFRWN010000058.1 GCA_017437965.1 Lachnospiraceae bacterium | reverse complement strand
TAAAGGAGCTCGACAAGGCTGAGCTTGACGAAGAATGCAGCAGGTGTGTGGTGATAAAGCCCGCGGATATCAAGGCGGCTGCAGTGATGATAGAAGAAAAATACGGTGCCGATTCCTACAAGGTTGTGAACAATGATGAGATAAGGATTTACCGCGAGGACATCAAACCCGCACAGGTCAACAGAATGCTTGTTGAAAGCGGAAATGATGTGAACGGAATATATGAATCGGGCGTGTCGCTTGAGGACTATTTCAAGAACCTGATCAATGAGAAGTGCTAGGACGGAGGAAAGAACAATGTTTAACATGATAAAAGCTGATGTATACAGAATGAACAGAAGCAAGGGAATGATCATTTTCTGGCTTGCTATCATAGGAACCTATATTATTCCGATTTTGTCAAGAATGCCGGGAGGAGTTTCGCTCGGAATGCCTGTGACCTTCGCAGACGATACGAAGCTTGACGTCAGGATGATGGGCATGAACTATACATGGTTCTTCCTTTTGATAATACCGGTCTTTGTCATCATTACCTCGGATTTCAGCGAAAAGACCGTAAAGAACACGATAAGCTCCGCGATCAGCAGAAAAAAATACTTCTTTGTAAAAATAGCAACGGCCGGGCTTTTCTGCATCGGCACCTTCCTTCTCGGAAACTATCTCTTCTTTTTTATAAATAAGCTTGTAAACGGCGAAAAATATTCTTCAGAGATCGTTACGTTTACAAAAGTGCTGGTAAAGCAGCTCCCCGTTGTTATTGCAATCGTTTCCCTCTTTATACTGGTTGCGTTCTTCGTAAAGAGAACTGCAGCATATAACGCCATTACCATCGTTACGCCGATAGTTTATTCTCTTATTGCCGTAACATTTTATGAAATCAAGGCGACCAGAGATTTTGCCGAAAAGACCCTGCTCAGATATGAAGTGGGATATATGTTCAACCGCCTTGCTGATAAGTGCAGCTACACCTACAGAAACCAGTGCATAATCGCAAGCCTCCTTATCAGCATCGCGGCACTTTTCATGGCATATGTATTGTTTACAAAGAAGGAGATAGACTAGTAAGGTTTATTATGCTATAATTCTTTATAATATCAAATAACAGAATATCAAAGGAGGAAAAACCAATGTTTATACTGCTGGTAATATTCATTATCATTTCAGCACTGCTTGCTTTCCTCCTATTTCTGCGCATAAAAGAGAACAAAAGCCTTGCGAGGCAGATACATGAGCTGTCGGACCTTAACAGCAATTCGCTGGTCCATACCTCATATTCGGCGGGCGATATCACAAAGCTTGCCAAGGAAATCAATATGCTGTTCGAGAAACTCAGGGTATCTGAGATCACGATGAAAAGGAAGGGCGAGAGAATGGACATGATGCTCGCCAACATCTCACATGACCTTCGTACCCCGCTGACTTCGGCGCTTGGCTATATTGATATGATAAACATGGAGGCGGAATCCTCCGGCACGGCCTATGATGAAAATGTCATAAAGGAGCTTGAGATAATCGAAAAGCGCCTGCACCGTCTGTCCGAGCTTATTGATGCCTTCTTTGAATTCTCGAAGATCATAACAAGCGACAGGCTGCCCGAGAAGAAAGAACTCGTGATGGTGAGTGTGCTTGAGGAGAGCATCGCGCATTATTATGATGACTATGTGGGCAGGAAGCGGAGCATAATTTTTGAAAACAATGCCGGGCGGCAGAAGATACTCAGTAACCGCAACATGCTGCTTCGGATTTTCGATAACCTGATAGGAAATGCCCTTAAGCACGGAACGGGTGATCTTGCGATAACGACAGAGTATTCCGGGCAGGCAGAGGGAGGCTCCTTTAACATATGCTTCAGCAATTCTTTTGAAGGCGGAGAAATTGATGTGAATCATATTTTTGATGAGTTCTACACCAGGGACATTTCGCGAACCGGCGGAAATACCGGCCTCGGACTTGCGATAGCCAAGGAATTTACCGAGTTACTAGGCGGTAGCATACGGGCGGAGGTCCTGGACGGGCGACTCAGAATAATAATTAAAATTTAGGAACTTGGGACGCGGGGACAATGGATGAGGGGCTATGAAAGGCCCCTCATTTTTTTTGAAAATTTTTTTAAAATAGTACTTGACAATCTTAATACCTCG
>JAFRWN010000057.1 GCA_017437965.1 Lachnospiraceae bacterium | reverse complement strand
TTTCCGCTTTGGTTATCATTTCCGCCTGCAGGCTTGTTGTCAGAGCCCGGATCAGCGGATGAACTGCTCTCGTCATCTGCGGAACTGCTGCTATCGTCTGCGGAGCTGCTTTCATCATCTGCAGAACTACTGCTATCATCCGAAGAACTACTCTCGTCATCCGAAGAACTGCTACTGTCATCCGAAGCGCTGCTTGTGCTTTCCGATGAACTGCTTTCAGATCCCTTATCAGCTACCTTGACAGCACTCTCACCCGATGAATCTTTCTTGTTACTGTCTTTGCCTGCAAATGCTGCAATAACAATAATAGCAATTATTGCAAGAATACCGATAATTCCGAAAAGAGCCGCCTTATTCTTATCGAGAGGCTTCTTTTCTTTTTCTTCTTTCACTTCTTCGGTTTCAATTTCTTTCCTGTCTTCGCTCATTACAAACCCTGTCCTTAATCGATATTAACTATTATTTTTCCTTCACAAACTTCTCAATAAGCTTATCCTGAATATATGATGCGATCAGGTTATTTTTAAGTGATCCCTCACCAAATTCGCAATCATAGGCATTTTCGAACTCTTCGATACTCTCATAACCCTGACCCTGGGCAATAGCGAGGGTTTCAGTCTGATAGTATTCATCAGTTATTTCAATTCCTTCCTTTTTGGCAACCGCATTAACTACAAGCACGTTCTTGAGCTGGTTTTCAAGGCTCTGTTTGATCTGCTCCTTGAAATCTTCCTCGCTTGTGAAACCATAGGAGGTATAAACCGTTGCAAAATCAACATTATAATATTCAGCAAGTTTCTTTTCTGCCTCGAATACCTTATCTATATATTCGGTAAGTTCTGTAGAATAATCAGCAAACTCACAGCCATCTACAATACCTTTAAGAAATTCCTGCTGCTTCTCAGAAACATAGCTGTCTCCCTCCTTCTCCTTCAGGCTCTCAAGGTAGGACTTGATGCTTGAAAGAAATGCCTCTTTGGATTCTGCGCCGAAAATCTTTGAATATGCATTGTCTACGGTAGCGGGAACCTCCTTGCAGCCATAGTTAAGCACACATTCAAACTTTGCAGGCTTTCCGGCAAGCTCCGTGGTTTTATAATCCTCAGGGAAGGTCACGTCGATTGTTACCGTCTCGCCTATGGTCTTTCCGATAAGTGCATCCTCAAAGCCCGGAACAAACTTTCCTGAACCGATAGGAAGGTCTGTATTGCCTGTTCCTCCGTCAAATTCAACCCCATCTACAGTTCCCTTGAAATCAAGGTTTACGACATCACCGCTTGCAATAACATGACCGTCAAGACTCTCGTCCTTCTCATATATTTTCGAACCGGACTCAACAGCCTGGTCAATAAGTCCCTGATAGTATTCAGTTACCTCATCATCACTTACTGTTGTATCATACTTATCATAGGTAAACTCACCATACTCACCAAGCTTTACAAGCTTGTCCTCTGAAAGCACCATTGCCTTAAACGAAGGTTTCAAGGCTTCTTTTTCTTCTGATGAAGAAGCATCAGATTCAGTCGCCTTTGCATCACCCGAGGATGATGAGCTGCTTTCATCACCGCAACCGGTAATTACAAGCATCGACATTGCCAAAGCTGCTGCCACAGTAATCAGTTTTCTTTTTTTCATTTTTACTTTCCCTTCTTGTACTCTTTTTTGATTACAGTTCCATTATCTGCTGAATTTTTGTATCATGGACTGCTTCGCCATCGTCACTGTCAGTCCGAAAAGGCCTTACCGGAAGTGAAAATCTGCTGTAGAGATTTATTTTTTCCGGATAATTTGACCATAAATACCTTACATATGCGGGATTTTCCACCTCGGGGGCACTCAGGTACACTTCCTTTGTATCAAGTGAAAGCACTGCCTTTGCAGGATAAAACTTTTTATCTTCTCCCGCAAGCTCAAAGCCTCCGATTGTCTTGTCGTTTCCATGAGCCCTTATGACAAGGCCTTCTCCGGCATATCTGAAATCCACAACCGCTGTTCCGTTTTCAAAGCATTTTACAAAAGGCTCGGGGCTTTCTGCCTCGTTCTCATCCATCATATGATAAACCTTTTCCATTGTCACACGGAACATCCTGTCTCCAACAGGCTCTTTGTCCTTCGGATGTATGTCATTAAATTCACCCGCATCGATTATGCAGGCCATTCCGGTACCTTCTACCGTGTCGGCAACCCTCTGCTGTGCCTCACGGATGACGCACCAGTGCTTATAATCCGGATCGTTTTCATAGCGGTGTCCCGGAAGCTGGACAAAAATGAACGGAAGTTCCTCTCCCCAGTCATCCCTCCACTGCTTTATCATTCTTTTGAAAAGCGTATAATAAACGGAAGGCTTATGGTCGTCCGACTCGCCTTGGTAAAACGTGAAACCTTTGACTGTGTACGGGCAGACACGCATTATCATGCACTCATGCAGACCACCGGGTCTGAAGGGATTATAGGAATTTAACGGACCCGGCCATGGATTCTTTCCAAGGGTTTTCTCGGCCTCGGCCCAGTCAATTCCGGGCTTTTCCTCCCAGAGCTTCGAATATTTCTGGTTCCAGACATCGACTTCTTTTAAGTAGGCATCATATTCCGCCTTCTGCTCATCGATGCTTTTGCCTGCTATATTCTTATTGAATTCATCAAGATAGCTTGCAGTTCCGGCATCCTCCTTAAGTGCTTCGGGACTCATCCATGTGCTTGCGCTGGTTCCACCCCAGTTGCAGCCGATAAGACCCACAGTTACGCCGAGTGCCTCGCTCAATTTCTTTCCGAAGATATAGCCCGCTGCCGACCAGCATTTTGCTGATTCAGTATCGAACTTTTTCCAAACCATCTGGGCTTCGCTTGCAAGGAAATCCTCGTCAATATAGCCTTTTTTCTGGGTGTAGTAAAATCTGACATTGGGATTATCATTTTCAAGATGCTGCTTTCCCGTTGTACAGTTCTGCAGTTCAAACTCCATATTGGACTGTCCGCCCAACAACCAGACATCACCTATCGCAATGTTCTTGAATTCCCTCACTTCTCCTTCACACTCGACCCTGAGAGTACAGTCCTCGTGAGCGTCAAGTTCAGGAAGATAAGCACACCATCTGCCGTTTTCGGATGTTCCTTCTGCTTTAAGCTCGATCGTATCCTGTGCGTTTCCGACAGGCACAAGGAGACTCACCTTGATATTTTTTCCGTCCTCGGCTTCACCGAATACAGCAATTTTTTTATTTCTCTGAAGCACACAGTTATCACTGAAAACCGCCGCTGTCCTGAATTTCACCATATTAAATCCCCTTTTTAAAAAGTCTATAATATTATATCTATTAAGAGGGGATAAATCAAATCTTTTTTATTGTTTTCACATATTTTTTAAGTTTTACAGGCTTTTCGGCAAAAAAAATCCCTTCTTAAAAATCTTTACAACTTTTAAGAAGGGATATGCTCATGCCTGTCTAAAACTATTTATTCTTCTTAGACTGCTGAATTTATCCAAGAACTATTTCAACCTGATGCTCACCTGCGCCGAGTACGGGAACAACATTTCCTGCAACTTCCTTGCCGTCAACTACCATGCTCTTTACACCCTTGTTTACATGATCAGGGTTCTTGATGGTGATGTTGTAAACGCCGCCACGGAACTTTCTTGTAGCCGTAAAGCCGTCCCATGCTGCAGGGATGGAAGGATCAACGGAAAGGCCGTCGAAGTCGGGCTTGATACCGAGAATATACTGTGAAATGGCAACCATGTTCCATGCTGCAGTACCGGTAAGCCAGCTGTTCTTGCCCTGTCCGAAGTTATCTCCTGTCATTCCGATGTCGCTTCCTGCGTCCTTACCACCGATCATCTGACCGTATACGTAAGGCTCGGTCTTATGGATGTCTGAAGTCTCCTCTGTGAAAGCGGGAGCGATTTCCGAATAGTACTTGAATGCCTGATCGCCCTGGCCTGCATATGCAGCAGCACAGATGATCCATGCATTGTTATGTGTGAAGATACCTGCGTTCTCCTTGTAACCGCCGGGATAGGTTGAAATCTCACCATACTGGATATAGTACTTGGTGAATGCGGGGTTGTTGAGTACAAGACCGAACTTGGTATTGAGTCTTTCATCAATTGCCTTGAGAGTCTTAAGGTCAGCGCCCTGATCCTTACCGATCTCTGACATGATAGCGAAGCCCTGAGGCTCGATGAAGATCTGACCTTCTTCACATTCCTTGGATCCCATCTTCTCGCCGTTGGCATCATATGCACGAAGGAACCAGTCACCATCCCATGCGGAAGCCATGATGTTAGCCTTCATCTTGTCGATCTCAGCCTGAGCCTTCTTTGCCTCATCCTTAAGGCCCTTGTGCTCAAGGATACCTACGAAGTTAGGTCCTACATAGGTAAAGAGTGTAGCAACCATTACAGACTCTGCAACTTTTGAGTAGCCGCCTTCAGCAGCAAACTTGGGATTGGTGTAGGTCTGGAAGCTCTCACCGGGTGTGTCTGAGAAGCATGAAAGGTTGATACAGTAATTACATTCAGCACGCATTGAAAGTGGAAGTCCATGAGGTCCGAGGTTGTTTA
>JAFRWN010000056.1 GCA_017437965.1 Lachnospiraceae bacterium | reverse complement strand
CGCGATTTTGGAAATGACTCCAAAATCGCGTTTCTTTTATGCTAGAATAGTTTTTAGCTGGTTCATGCGTCTAAAAGGGCCGTCAGGACCACCCAACAGCCCCAATCTATCCTTCATTTTTGCAAGCTTTTTGAGATTTAGACACGCAAAGGTTAGCCCGGTTTTCATTTTCATTCGGGCCTTTCCTATCATATTCGTGTATCGGAATCCATGGTTTTCTTTGGCTGTTCCGAACAACCTCTCTATCGTTTCTTTTCGCAATGCGTACAGGTCTTTCATTCCTATTGTACATCGGATTTCTTCACATGTCTCCATATAGTCTTCCCAGACATGCCTGGTGATTACTTTCACATGATTTCTGCTTTCGGTGCATTGCTTAAGGTAAGGACATTGTGCACACTGTGTTCCGCAACTTTTGTATTCTCGATATCCTTCTCGGTTTGTTGTTGAATACTTCAATACCTGGTTGTTCGGACAGAGATAGCAGTCAAAATATTCATCGTAAACGTATTCTCTTTTCTTAAAAAATCCCTCCTTTGTTTGGGGGCACTTATAAGGAAAGACTGGCGTAATTCCTTTATCCAAAAGCAACTTAGCAATAGCAGGTGTTTTATATCCGGCATCTGCAATAAGCTTCTCCATTCCAATGTTTTCAATCTTGTCAAACAGACCTTTGAAAGTTTTGCTGTCGTGCAAGTTTCCTGGATTTACCGTGTATCCGAGAATCCACCCATGTTTGTCACAGGCTGTTTCGATGGCGTATGCAAAAACCTCTTTATGCTCACCTTTATGGAACCATCCGCTTTCAGGATCCGTGGTGCTGACTTTTATCTCTTTCTCGACACCACCTCCAGCTCCGCCGCCTTTGGAATCGTCATCATCATGGCGTTTGAGAGGCTTCTTGCCATGTGCCTCACGGTCCTCATCTATTTCCTTGCGGAGCATGTCATCATAGAAGCGGGCCTCTTGTTCGGCAATTCTCCGCTGCATCTTTTTACCATTTGCATGTGCTTTTACATGTGTTGCATCAACAAACACCTCTGTAGGATCCACCAGTTTAAATTTATAGCATTCTTCCAGTATCCGTTGAAATATCTGTTCAAATAAATCAGTATCCTTGAATCGTCTTGTATAATTCTTACCGAAGGTTGTGAAATGCGGAACTGAATCTCTTACGTCAAGTCCCAAAAACCAGCGGTAAGCCATGTTCACTTCGATTTCCTTGATGGTCTGACGCATGCTTCGGATACCATAAAGATACTGAATGAAGGGAATCTTAAGAAGCAGAACTGGGTCCAGACTAGGACGCCCCTGGTCATATGAGTATTTATCCTCAACCAAGTCATAAATGAAGCTCCAGTCAATCGCCCTATCAATCTTACGAAGAAGGTGATCCTGTGGCACAAGTTCATCCATACAGATCATTACGATTTGATCACGATTCTTATCAAGATTTTGTGTCATCATGATGGAAATACCTCTCAAATTTGATATATTTATTATACCATAAAAAGTGCCGAAAAGCCAGAAAATACAAGGCTTTCGGCACTTTTTTGTTCATAAAATAGTTAAGTCCGAGGCTGGTATAGCCTCGGACTTTGTCTTCAGTCTGTGGGGCTGTAAAAACAGCCCCTTGTTTGTTATTACTTTTTGATCATTGTAGCAATGTTTTCGCACCAAAAGTGCACCAAATAAAAAGTTATTTTCTAAAAAAGTGAAAAAATTGGATTGAATTTGTGGTTTTTCTTGAAAGGGTGAAAGAATCTATGATAAAATTATATAAGACTTTCCCTTGAGGATGAGGTGTTTTAAACTATATATAAAGGAGCTCACTCATGTTACTATGGATAGGAATACTTGTAGCGGTTCTTCTTGCCACCGGACTCGGCATGGCATATATGACCGCTGCGGTCGGAAAATATTCTTTTGTAATAAAGCTTGCGGGCGAAAGCAGGCTTAAGAAGATACTGATCCCGCTTGGTATCATTATTCTTTTAATGATAGTGCTTTCGCTTGTGTTTTCTGTTGCCAATTCGATAGTCATATTCCTGCATATGATGCTGTTTTTCCTTTTGTACGGCGGAATCATGAGAATAGTGATTGCGATTACGGGAAAAGAATTCAAGATCTACTGGCAGGGCCATCTTGCGGTACTCAGCTGCATTATCTACATGATCATTGCCTATCTGATCGCGCATAATGTTGTGAAAACCGAATATGAACTTACGACCACAAAAAACATTGAAGCACTTCGTATCGCAGTATTTGCGGATTCACATGTCGGAACCACTTTTGACGGTGAAGGCTTTGCAAAGCATTTAAAGGAGATAGCGAAGGAAAATCCGGATATCGTTCTGATCCCCGGGGATTTTGTGGATGATTCCACGGAGAAGGAGGATATGGTACGTGCCTGCAAGGCACTTGGTGAAATGGAGGCAAAGTACGGTGTGTGGTATTCCTTCGGAAATCATGATGCTGGCTACTATAACAGCAGGGATTTTTCGAGGGATGAGTTGATAGAAGAGCTAAAAAAGAACAAGGTACATGTGCTCGAGGATGAGGTGGAGGAAATCGGAGACCTTGTCATTGTCGGCAGGAAGGACAGTGGTGAAAAGGAAAGAGCCGAAATATCAAAGCTTCTTGCGGGTGTGGATGAAAGTAAATATATCATAGTGCTCGATCATGAGCCGAATGACTACGATGCCGAGGGAAAGAGTGCGGCTGACCTTGTTGTTTCGGGCCATACCCATGGCGGACAGTTCTTCCCCGTGACCTATGTGGGAGAGTGGATAGGTGCAAACGACCGGACCTACGGACATGAAAAAAGGAACGGCACTGACTTCATCGTGACCTCCGGAATCTCATGCTGGGAGCTGCCCTTCAAGACCGGAACGAAGTCGGAATATGTGATAATTGACGTGAAGTACGACAAATAATGCACCAAAAGTAATATATTTGTCTTATTGCACTTCACAAGGGGGAGCATACATGGTATAATTACTGCCATAGTAATACACGGCATGATCTAAGTAATACATGCCGGCAAGGAGGGGTTTACATGAAAGGTATAAGTACGGGCGGATCATTGAAAAAGCTGATCATCGCCATAGTAATTCTGGGGGCGTGCATCGGAATAGGCTTTGCAACGGGTGTTTTCTCCGATGTGGAAGGAATTTTTGAGAATTTCAATATCAACGGCACTGCACTTCTGCGTGTATTTGTAATGGCGCTTATCGTGCTGATAGCTGAAAATCTTCTTATTTTTATTCTCAGTCTGATAAAATCGAGTAACGGACGTGTTCAGACCGTAGTAAGCGTTCTGGGTAACCTTCTGCGATATATCGCTCTGACTATAATTATCTGCTGGGGTCTTTCAATTCTCGGTGCCGATGTCGGAACAATAGTTGCAGGCGTCGGAATCTTCGCACTGATCATAGGCTTTGGTGCCAACAGCTTGATCGCCGACATGGTAACGGGCATCTTCATGATCTTTGAAAACCAGTATAATGTTGGCGATTTCATTGAGGTTGACGGCTTCAGGGGCAAGGTTACCAGCATCGGAATCCGTACAACCTGCATAGAGGATGCGGGCGGAAACATTAAGATTGTCAACAATTCCGCGATGACCAATATCCTTAACCGTTCGAACCATAACAGCCGTGCGGTATCGGTTATCGGTATTCCTTATGAGACCGATCTTGAGGCTCTCGAGACGAATTTTCCTGAAATGATGAAGGATATTTATGAGCGTAACAAGGAACTGATGCTTGCAGAACCGATGTATCTCGGTGTTGAAGAGCTTGCTGATTCTGCGGTTGTACTTAAATTTGTCGTAGAGGTAGAGGATAAGAATATCTTTTCGGCAGGAAGGGCATTAAACCGTGAGCTTTTCCTCGGATTCCGAAAAGTCGGTGTCGAGGTTCCGTTCCCTCAGGTGGATGTTCATCAAAGGCCATAAGGTGTCAGCGAAGCTGACGGAACCTTGTGGCAGTCGGTTCGCGCGACGCTTGGCGCGATAAAATCAAAGAAACACCGAACAAAGAGAGGTGTTTCTTCCGAAAGGAAAAGAGGTTTCCATGAAACATTACGACAGATCAAAAACAGAATTCGGTCTGCCGCCTGAGGAATTCCCGCTTGAGAAGGAGTACGATGCTCCCGTGATGGAGGAAAGCTTTGACAGATTCACGGATAATGCTCCGGAGGATACCATTCCGGCTCCGGAAATTACGGAACCGGGAAGCTTTACTGTATCTGCGTCAGAAAAAAAGAAAGACAGCAAAAACTTCAGGTTTATGGCATATCCGTACTGCGCCGTAGCCTTGCTTACGATATTTATCGGCATAGGCCCTCTTAAGAATGCCTTTTTTAACATGGGTGGTAAGAGCGCGGCAGCGGAAAGCTCATCTTCTTCTGACAGCAGTTCTTCTTCATCTTCCGGGGATGAAACTCCTGCAGACGCGGTAAAGACCGATATCGGACTTAAAATATATTCGGCAGAGCTCGACGATGACGAAGTCACATATACCTATTACTACACCATGAGCGAGGTTTCCTTCCCTGTTTCGGTCTATGCAAAGGTGGTTGATGAGGATGGAAATGAGGCTGAACCTTTGGTGGATCCGGATATCTGGGATTCTTCCCGTGCAATGTTCCCCGACACTATCGATGTTTCGGATCTTGACGGAGACATGAAGCTTGTGATAAGGGCGGAGTTCGAAAAGGACGGAAAGAAATATTATTCCACGGCTAAGGCGGATGTAAGTACGGGTAGTACTGCGACCGATACCCCGACTCCGACTCCCACTCCGGCAGAGGATGAAGGCGGAGAGAAGGCTGACGATGCCTTCCCGATTCTTTCTAATCTTGAGCCCAACGGCCCGGCGCCGCTTTTCGATTTTACGAACGGCGGATATGCCTATGATGAAAACGGAAATATCGCGCGGGGTGTCTACGACGAGGAATATGTAAGAGTCAACAGCAACAATGACTATCTCCATGCCGGAAAGGCCTATACCTCCTCGGGTATCTCCGAATCCGTTGTGCCCGGCGCAAGCTATAATAAGGCAACCAACACACTCACGCTTAATAACTACAGCGGAGACATGTTGAATGTCAACCTGATGGGCAACGGTTTTACGGTTGAACTGATAGGCGACAACACTCTTGACTGCATTGTGGTCTGGGGCTGGATGTACGGCGGCAGCATCAAATTTACCGGAAGCGGCAGCCTGACGATAAATAATGACGATACGACAGTAAACAATGGTTTCGGTATCTTTATGGAGGCTGAGGCGAGCCAGACCTGTATCATGGTCGACAGCGACGTGACACTTGATGTTTCGGGTGTGAACGGCGCAGTTATGGTTTACCAGACGACAATGGAAAAGGGTATTTACTATCTCAATCCTCTGAAACTGACAGGCGGTGAAAGAATGGGCGCAGGTCCGCTTGATGATGCTTTGGGTCCGGACGGAGAAGCTCTCTATAACTACACTATAGTTGACGAGGACGAAAATCCTGCAAAGCATGTCCGTTTTGCCAAGTGATGAAGAAAACAACTTTTACAATTTTACTGATCTATCTGGCTGTGATTTCCGTTCTGGAATTTGCAGCATTCAAGCTCGGAGGCGGATGGTCGGTGGCGGGAGCATGGCTCTGGTTTGCCACCGGCCTTGCTGTTCTGGGCTTTTTTGTGTTTGAAATCCTTCGCATGTTCGTAAGGGACATAAAAGAAAAACATTTTGCGGCAGCGGCGCTGTCGGTTTTTCTTTTGTCTTTCTTTATTTTCTTTATCGGAAACATAGGCTATTCCGATATCAATGCCGATTCCGCGCAGCAGCTTGCATCTGGCCTTGACTCATTTGAAAAGGCCGATCTTAACTATACCGGCAAAGCCTTCCTCGGTTATCCTGCAAGGCAGTATACGCTTGCCGCCCTGCCCGCAAAGCTTTTCGGAAGGAACATCCGGACCTTTCATGCCGGCTTCGGACTTCTTTTCGTCGTTGCACTCGGCTATCTGATGGTTGAGCTCAGGCAGTGGCTTAAAGAAAAGGAAATGCCCGAGGAATATGCTTTCCTGGCAGGCTTTTCGTTTCCTGTCTTTCCCTTCATTACCGAATATTATATGAATTTTGAACAGGCATTTACACCTGTTGCCTTAGCTGTGATACTCTGTGCCTTGTACCTGCGTCTCAGAAGAAAACCCGATGCTGTCAGCTTCATCTGCCTTTCATGGACAGGCTGTTTTCTTTCGGGAGCCTATACTCCTGCGCTCGCACTTCTAGGCCTTCTGGTAGTCTTTCTTGTGCTTTACATCATCTGGTATTGCTTTAAAGGAAATTCATTTCTTTCGGAGATCCCGATGCTGTGCATGGCCCTTATCGTAAATACCTGTTGCTTTTTCCTCGCGGGCTTTTCGGGGCGAAGCGACCGCGTCGGCGAGGTAAGGGAGGACAGCTCCGTTATAAAAACCGCGCTCAGCTCGTGGAAGGAGTTTTTCACCGACAAAAATGCCTCCTTCCTCGGTGTTTTCGGGGTACTGATAATAATCTACATGCTTCTGTCCCTGCTTCTTCGCTTTAAAATCTATGATTTCGTGATCTCGCTATGGGTACTTGCCGTGATTTTTATGTCGGACTATATGAAGGGCTACACCAGCTACGAAAAAGCATGGGTGTTGCAGCGCAACATGATCATTATCCCTGTACTGATCACCTCGGTATTCATAACAGTCATGCGGCTCATAAAAAAACACGGACTATCTATAAACCGGGTGGTAATGGGGGCAGTGCTTGCCGTCTTCATATTCCTTGGCATGAGCAATTTCGCGAAGCCCCATAAATCATTTAAATATTTCAATTATGTACAGCCGATGAAATATCTGATCTCAGATATATATGACAGCCTTGACGAGTACGGACTAAAGGAGACCGACAGATTTGCGATTGTTCTGTATACCGACAACAGCCTGCAGTCAAACATCTATGACTATGCAAAATTCTTTTTCCCGAATGCCGTAGTTTACTCCGAGAGGGGTAACGAATATGACGATAATATTGATATTTCCCGTGATGAAGGGCTGACCGTCTTCTTCTTTTCCGAGGACGAGCGTCTTTCGGAAATTTTGCCTGATGCGGCCCCGGAAAAGAAGAAAGAGCATAAAAACAGGCGCTATGATACGAAACATACATGGTTCAGAAAAGTTTTGGAACCGTGATGCACTTTTGGTGCACTTTGTGTGATAAAATATAACGGAGAGTGAAAAAACACACTCCGGAGGTAGAAAATTATGCCGTGGAAAGATAAAAACAATAAGATAAATGATAGGACAAGTCTTCCTTTCGCTAAGTTTAAAAGCCTGTACTCCCGCATGGGTCTTGAGGACTGGCAGTATGTGATACTTTACAATAAAATGACCGAAGAACACTTCGACGAGATCAACCTCTTCGTAAGAACAAAAGGGGACAGGGGAACCGATCCTTTAAGACGCTGGGGCCATCCCATGTCAAGGAAGGGCAACACTTCTTTACCCGAATGGATAATGAACTGCGGTGATCTTGATACCATAAACAAGTATATGGAGGAAAACTTCGATAAACTTAATCCTCCGGATACAGCCTTTATGATGAAAAGAGTTGACTCTCTTGAAAAGGCGGCCGAAAAGAAGGTAAACGATGTACGCGGACCGAGACCTGCGGTAGAGTCTTCAGGGAAAAACCATGCGAAGCTTCTGATCAACCAGGACAGAGAGCAGAGCTCGGGTAACGGATGCTGGTCCTGTGCGATGGAAATGATGCTTAAGAGCCGTGGTGTTACCAATGTAAATCAGGAGGATATCCGCGCATACCGCCCGCCGCTCAAGGACAAGGAAACCATCCTTAAAACCTACAATAAGGATGACAATGAGCATTATAACGTTGATCAGGGCAACGAGCTCTATTCAATGAGCGATGCAATTATTACGTTTGCGCCGGATACCATGGTCCACGAGATCGAGATTGATACTTTTTCCGAAGATATCAGGAAGCAGGGCATAAGCAGGGCCCAGTATAATGCAAATGTAAAGAAAACCATCAAGGATACGATCATGCATGCCATCAATGTTGACAAATCCCCCGTCAGCATATGGAAGCACGACCATTATGTTACGGTTACCGAGATAAAGGGTGACATGCTCTATTACAAGGATTCCAACTCGTCTGCCTATAATGCAGACAAACCACTTCGTATCGATGAGTTCATCACAGGCCTTGAGAACCAGAGGGTCACAAAGCCCGTTCAGCTTACTTGGGTATCCGATATCAAGCTTGCCAAGGACGGAAAGACCATCTATGACGTACCGAGCACCCATGTTTCAATGAATGACGACGGTACCATAAAACTTCCGCCCGCAAAGCTTCAGACTGTCGGAGATTCCTATAACAATAACCGTACCCAGGCGGGTGTCACAATAGCAAGACTTGGTGAGATCGAAGATTCATATGACGAGTCCCAGTACAGAAGCAAGATAAACAAGGATGGAGTTATCAAGAAATACAAATGCTATCTTCCGAAGAAGCTGAATGCAGACAGACTGCGCCAGGATATGGAAAACCGTACTAATGCGGAAGAAAGACGTCTTGCAAAGAATTCAAATAAATTCTACGGTACCCTTATGCCCAAATTAAGCAAGGATGATACCTTACTTAACACAAAATCACGTGGCCTTTTGGATGCTCCGGATACCAGACGTACAAAGGAAACCGAGGATATACTGGATTCCACAAAAACCAGTTCCGAAGGCCTGGATAAGCTTACCAACGAGGCAATAGGCAGAAGAGAAGAAACACTCCGTAAGGAATGGGTAGCCGAAAACAATAGGCGTGAAGAGGAAAAGGCAGCAAGGAATATGCCCCACTTCCTTAAAAACCTCAGCTACAACAATTATATACGTTACAATAAGATCAATCAGCTGCAAAGGGCAATGCAGAATGCCATGATTCCGGTATATAAGAATCAACAGGACTTTGATAATGCTGTGACTGCTGCATTTTTCGTTTACTGTCTCGGAAAGAGGGAAATGAGCCTTGCAGGAGTCTGCAACCTTGATGCCAAGGAATGTTACAGTCTCGGAAATGATTTCATTAAGTATCTGGAGGAAAATCCTATCAGGGGTGAAGCTCCCGAGGTAATGAAGAAAAGCCTTGAAAACTACGGAAAAATGCACAAAAAGGCCGTGGACCAGCTGAGGCAGGAGGGTCTTACCTTCCCTACCGAAAAGGATATGTCAAGCGAAAAGGACGCAAACCTTTTCATGAATACGAAATTCGGTCTTGCCACACTTATTGCCCTTGATTACCCTAATGTGACGAAGGGTATGCGAACAGGCTTCAAGATTGTGGACAAAAGCTCCAAAGAAGCAGAGGGTATCGACCTGACCGCAGAGTATCTGAAGGGCTATGGCGGTCCGGAGCAACATGCAAAAGACTTTAACTACATAAATACTATCGGATGTGTAGGCTGGGGACTTAAGAACTATAAAAAACCGCACGTAAAGAATGTTCTTAAGAGCGACTCTGTCAAGGATATCGCAGGACAGAAGGCGGAAATCATCGATAATGATGAGCTTATTTTCAGAAGAGACAATCTGACCTATAAGCTTTTAAATAAACAGAATGAATTCTTTACAAAACACAGACAGGCTGTTTCAAATCATTTCGAACACATAGTGAATACCGATGTCAACCGCGGCCTCTATGCGCTTAAGCTTGATCTTACAAAGCTTACGGCGGAAGACGTGAATGCGGCAGCGGATGCATTTGACCTCACTTTCAACAGTATCTACCGCGAGGAGATTCCTTACCTTCGTCTTGCCAAAAAGACTGGCATAAGCGAGAACTTCCTGATCGACGGAAAGACTGCGGAAAGTATAGTACAGGAACAGTATAATGACAAGATCCCTGAGGGCACTACAGCTGAAAAGCTTGCCAAGGCCCTTATCATCATTGCTGCCAAAAATCCTGAAGCAAAGCTTGAATACAGGCCCTATGAGCATGTTCCCGGCCCGAACGGCGAGATCAACGAGAGTGCTGTCAGACTTTCTGAAGAGCCTATTGCGATAGCTACACTTCTGCCATATGAGCATATGGCAGAGAGAGACAATCAGCAGAAGAAACAGGCTGAAGAACAGAAGCGTCTTGATGAGGAGAAGAAGCGTTTCGAAGAGGAAAAGAAGCGTGTTGAAGAAGAAAAGAAGAAAAAAGAAGCTGAAGAAAAAGAAAAGAAAGAAGCCAAAGATAAAGCTAAGAAGGAAGAGGAAGAAAAGCTTAAGAAGGAAGAACAGGAAAAACTCGCAAGAGAAGCGAAGGAAAAAGCAGAAAGGGAAAGAAAAGAGAGAAGAGAAGCCGAGATAGAAAAGATAGCGGCTGAAAAGAAAGACATTGTTCTCAAAGAGAAAAATAAAAAGCTTAAAAAAGAAAAGGCAGCGATCTACGAGCGTTATTCTGACAAGAAGCTTCGTCTTGTAAGAAGAATGTCGAAGGCTTTTGATGATTCAAAGATTGACAGTACCGTAGGCCGCGAACTTGAAAATAAAGAGCCTGAGCTTGGGGATAATTATCCCCGCAAATACTATGAGAATAATCTGAAGACCTACAGGGGAAGCAAAATCCTTGATTATATGCGTGAAAAGGCCATAGAGCTGCTTCCGGATGAGGTCAAGATGGAGACTCTTGCAAAATGCCTTACAAAAGAACAGAGGGCAAGTGTCAAAGCATTTTACAATACCATAGATTACAGGTCCAAGGGTAATACTGATTATTCCAAACCAGCTCCAGACGTACCGGACAAGGATATCAATCCCGGTATGTTTCTTCGTGCTGCCTTTCTGAACCAGAGAAACAAGGATTTTATTGAAAAGTTTTACGGAAACCTGCCCGATAACCATGCTGTCATGCTGTTGGATGAGTTGCAGAAATTCAAGTTACCGGACGAGCTTAAGTTTAATGACCAGATAATTTTTACTCATAATGACAAGATAGCCGAGCTTAAAAATAACACGCTTGAGCTGGCAAACGGTGATGAAAAAGAAAAGAAACGTCTTGACGAAATGCTTGACCGTGCGGGCATGCACCTTTATGAAGCAAAGAATGATGTAAAGGAATATTATTCCGGTGTTATGGGAAAGGCTTATAACACGGTTGACTCAAGACAGGAAATTCGCGGCAAGAAGATCGCGCTTAAGAACCATACAAATGATAATTTAAATGCATATACCGATGACATCGGAACGCTCGAACCTGTGCCTGAGAATGCAAAAACTGCGGTACTTCAGGCAAGAGCACTGACTCCGCCCAAACTTACCCCTAAATACAGGCAGGGTCTTGTTTCCATGTTCGATAAGTTTGATGCTATGTTCGGCGATATGTCTCCTGAGGATATCGAAGCATATGTTTTCGAGGAGGGTACCAAGGTCTATGCCAACAGGAATCTTGTAAAATCCAGGATAGAGCTTTCGGAAGCAGTGAACTCGGGAAATATCGCCCTTATCGAGCAGAAGCTTAATGCCTATGAAAAGGATCTGGCAGATATTAAAGAACTGCAGGAGATGTCAAGACAGATATATGCTGATTCGGATCCCTACCATATTCCCGGAAATCTCGACACTTTAAGAAACAGCAATGTTCCTTTTGAAATATCGAAAAACGTGCGTGAGGAAAGCAGGGTGAATTCTGCCTTCCAGCTGTGGATGGCCGTTAAAAAATGCGGTGTCAGCCTTGATGAATTTCTTGCCGACCCCGGTAAGTTTGCTATCGAAAAGGCAAAGGCTGACGTAACCCAAAACGGTGCGATCAACGAACTCAAGAAGAATCCTTTCCACTATGCGCTTAATGCCTCGGGTATCAAGCAGGCTATGGAAGGAAAGGGCGGATTCGGAGTAGTAATGATAGTCCAGAGGGGAACCCTGGCTTTACAGAACGGCGATCCGGATGAGAATGTCAAAAATGAATATTCGCTTTACAACTCTCTTAAGCTTAATGAGTGCAAGAGATATTACATGCATGAAGCGATGAAAATGAGAAAGCTTGAAGACATTTTCAAGAACCCTGTGCAAAACAAGGATAAGTTTACCGCAATAGCAGGCGGTCTGATGCTTGATGCAGGCGCTGATTATGACTGGAAGTGCGGCTTCCCTCTGATGGATGAAAAAGGATTTTCCATTCCGGACGATACCATGTCCTTCAGACAGTATCTGAACAAACATCCTGAGACAGGCATAGTAGATATCAACAGGAAAATATATGGTCTTATAGATGAATTCAACGAGGAACTCAGTAAAATCGATGCCGAAAAGGAAGCTAATAATGTTCAGAAGATCAAGGCCATAAGGGATATGTTCCTTTACGGCGTAATGAAAAACTGCAGAACAGTTCTTGCCGAGCGCGAGCGTGGCGAGCTTGGCTACCAGGAAATGCGCGGAATGATGGAGGCTCTTCCGAATCTTGTGGATGACAATGCTCTGAAGCAGGAAATGAACGAGATGTATCTCGAATTTGCCGACGAACAGAAGGCAAAGGATGAACAGGCTGCGAATGATGTCGTAATTTTCAAAGATACAGTAAAGAGCGGCATAAAAAATCTTTCCGACGAAACAAAATTCCTCAATACTTTCGGAACGAATCCTGCTTTTGGTGATGGAGTGCCCGTAAAGCATGAGCTTGAAGAGTACTATAAATTCCCTGTTCCCGAAGGATTTACCGAGAATTCGATAGCCCTGCTCTGCCTTGGAGCAAGCATGGATGAAAAGCTTCTCGCAAAGGTACCCGGAATGAAGCTGAATGATGCCAGGGTACTGCTTACGGAGAATGCCATAGACAGTGACTTAAGGGACAATATCCTGCCGATATATCCTTTGATGCTTGAAGCAAGGGAAAAGGTTCTCATAACCCTCAATAAATACAGAAGCGCGGATGAGAATGCAAAGAACGAAGCAAGAGCCGAGATGGATGCAATGTATTCAAATCTTATCCCTTACTTTGTTGACAAGACAGGCATCAGTCCCGTAATGAAGATAGATGGCATAAATGCCCCCGGCAAATATATGGTCAGGATGTTGGATGAAGCGATTACCTCAGGCAACATAAGGACCGATGATTTTTCACGTGCTAAAATACATGCCCAGGCAGAACAGATACGTGCGGCCGAGAGAGTACTTCGTTTCTATGATGCCCATAATGAAATCCTCGGGCCGAAGTCTCCCGAGCGTTCGGAAAAAATAGCTGATATGCTGTTTGACCTGGCCATTAAAAACTGCGGAACCTATATTTCGGAAAAAGAAAAAAAATTTGCCGACAAGCTGGTTGAAGATACCTACCGTAAGATGGGACATGACCCGTATGCTCCTGAGCACGCGATTAATTTTGCAAATCATACTGCAAGGGTACAGAAAGAACTTTATAAAAACAGCCTTGATCCTGTTTCGGGAATACTTGCCACCGAGGGCGGCAGGGAGAAGCTTAAAGCACTCTACATAAATGCAATAAAGAATTCGGATACTTTCAAGGTCCTTGACAATGCAAGCGGAGAGGATTTTGAAAAAGAGCTGGTACATGTTTTAAGCGAATTTTCCTATGCCGGAAAGGCAATAAGCCTCTATGACTATACGGAGGTTGATCCCGGGACTGCAGAGGCAGAGAAAATTATTTCCTCACAGCAGAGGGAGGATACTTTAGGCAGGCTCAGGGAAGAGCTTAACAATTCGGTTGCGGATGAAATCAGCGGCCTCAGAAAAGATCGTGTTTTATGGGGTAATAATAATCTTACCAGACAGTCCATTGACCATTTTGATGAGATACTTAACAGTGCAGGACAGGAATTAATGAATGCATTCGGCCCGAAGGCAAATATCGGAGATAATTGTACGTCAAAGAATGAGTATGATGCTATCGAGCTTGCGATCCCTGAAAATCTGGATGAGGAAACGGTAATGGTGATTTCTCTCGGAAATACCCTGGAAAAATCAAGACTGGGCAGGAGAATGACCAATTCTGCACCGCGATACAAGGCTGTTGAAGATCACGTGGCATTCAATCAGAATTATCTTGTCGAAAATATTACGAATAATGACAGACGTATGCCTGATTTTTCAAAGCATCTTCTTGTGAGCAGAAAAGAAACTGCCGAGATGCTAAATGATTACACAGTAAGAAACGAGGACCGCCCGATAAAGAAGGCAATTGATAATTTTATCGATATGGCTTACGGTCAGCTTACCGGAATGATCAAAACCCATGTTGAAAGGCCCGATAGTGCCGTAAGTAATCAGGCGAACGTTCTGATAAAGCTTGCTGCAAAGATGGCGGGTAACCCTCCTTTTGAATGCAAAGGAAGCCTTAACGAGATTCAGATGAAGAAGTTGAAGGCCTATGCCGCAGGTCTTTCGGAAAATGAAAGAATCAATGAGATTCTTACAAAACTTAAAAACGATCCGCCCGCTCCGGGAAGCAAGGAAAGAGAAGAGCTTGTTGCCGAATATCTTATCAGGAACCATGTCAGAAAGATAGTAAACTTTTCAAATGAGGCAAACATTGATGCAGAAGAATCAAAAAAGATAAAATCTTTCCAGATGTTCGGCATTAAGTATGTGGATCCCCATGATCCGAGTTACTCATCGTCAGAGCTTAATGATGTTGAAGTTGCAGTCGGCAACAGTGATAAAAACAGGATTACACGTGTCGGTGCTATAACAGGAAAGTACAATATTTCTCCGGAAATAGACATGGTTTCCGAAGGGGGGTACTACGATAAATATAAGCAGATGTATCTTGAAAAAGTCAAGAAGTCGGACATTTATCATAGTCTTCTGTACGGAAGCGGTGAAGTTTTGATTGGCGGAATTTCGAATACCATTACCTCGGGAAACGACCCGATAGTGTTAATTGACGGACAGTTCCCTGAGGAAAATGTTAAGCGTGCAAAAGAACTCAATGAAAAATATAAAAAGGAATATGAGCATGATCTTTCCAGAGAAGATGCAAAGAATGACCAGACTGTTGCCGACGGAGTAGCCGATTATTTCGGTATCGGCAGCGACAGCTTGTTGAATATCTCAACACTCGACAGTGACGCGCTGAAGAAAAATGTCGATGTCCTCAACCGTTACAAGAACGAGCTTACGGAACTCGGAGATCCCGAGCTTACGGAATTCGACGAGGTAAAAGAAGAGCTTGACAGTCTTATTGTAAGCGCAATAAGGCTTAATAATAATCCTGGTAAGGAAATGCTTGATGAATACAAGGAACAGGCCCTTAAGTTTTCACTTGCCACGATACAGTACAAGGATAAATACCGGTATCGTGCGGCCGAAAATGAAAGGAAGGAAAAAGTCAGTGAGCTTGCACAGTGTGTCGGCATAAATGCAATAATAGTCACTACAGCTTACTATAATGATCTTGACAATCCTGTAAAGGAAACTGGTCTTTCGGATGAGCGTGCAAAGGTAAAAGCAGAGAACAGCTTAAGTGGCGGATATGGAGTGCAGGGATTCTATGTCGGTGCGCAGCAAGCGGTTATGGGGGCAGCAACGCTGTCTGCGATAAACGATGCGCAGTATAGGGCACTTCTTGATAAAAAAACCGAATATGAGAATACTGTTGATCACATGCCTCTGCCGGAAAACCGGATTCCAAAGACTTTGATACGCTATGGCACAAATACTGTCTTCAGTCTGCACGTAAGAGCAGGAGATGAGGAAAAACGCAAAGAGTATCTGGATGAGATAATAAAGAATAAGAAGGTTTTGGAAGAACACCTTAAGACCCTTGATGCGACAGGAAAGAAATTTGCCAACTGTATAAAATCAAGCCTCATTCCGACTGAATTTGAGAAGGGAAGTTTTACAAAGGCGGTATTAAACAACCAGTATCTCGGTTCGATGTCCAGATTGACCCAGATGCTTGCTCCGAAGTTCATACTTAAGGATACTCCTTCGGGTAAGGTTGTTGATTACAAGGCGATGGAAGAAAAACTCACCCTTAACCGTTATGAAAGGGTAGAAAACGGTCAGAAGGTTCAGTGTGAGAGCGGTTCGATACTTGAGCAGGTAATGAATATCCATGGTGATTATATTGAGCTTTTCGATAGGGAATTTGAGAGACAGCAGCTTGAAAAAGAGGGCTGGAATCCGGAAAACGAGAAAAAATACCTTGAAAAGCTTAAAAAATCACTTGAAAAAGCAGTTACCAATTTCAATACTCTGAAGGATTTTGTAGAGGCAAACCCGGGGGCATATGCCAAGAATGTCCTGCAAAATAATGTTGACGAGATCACTGAGATTTCGGTACACAATAACAGAGGCTTCAATAATATGTACGGCCAGATGAAAGGACAGATCCGTGCAATTGAAAACGGCTGGGGCGTAAACGAGCTTCATGTTCTTGGCTTTATCGAAGAGGCAGAGGCCGAACTTACAGTAAAAATCGATCATGCAAAGAAGGGCTATCATGCCGAGGATCTTAACGACTACACGCAGATGAAGCAGAAGCTTGACAAATTACGTGAGGACTGCTGGTTTAAGAAGGTGGAAACTCCCGAACAAAAGCTTGAAATCATCGGTAAGCTTGAAAGTTTTGCCGGCAAATACCTGAAGCGTGACGATGATAACTATATAAAGGAAACGTATAACCACACCAAAAATGCTTTTGCGGCTTCGAAGGAAGCTCTGAACAAGGAGATTGTCATGAGAGAGGCTTCAAAGACTGTGGATGGTTATGCCGGATATTCGGAAAATGGTAATACCGGTGAAATGGTTGCAAAGATGCATCAGGATCTTCTCCATATCCAGAATATTTACCTGCAGGCCAAAACAAGCTTTTACAACGTTTGGAATGAACGCAGTGAGCAGCTTGAAAAATATTCATATCTTCTTGAACATGACAAGAATATAAAGCAGGCTTTTGATGTATATAATCAGAGTGTTGAAGCTAAGGACAGGGTACATACCGATCTTATACCGGCAGTCAAGGCGTATTTTGCAATGTGCGATCAGCGTGACAAGTCTAACGTGGAAACCGCAAAAATCTGCGAGAAGAGAATACACTATCCGAGTGACAAGATAGGATCGGCTGACCTTAACTACGGAATAGAGACCAACAAAAAAGGCTTTATGAAAGCGCAGGACGGACTCATGAAGTTCAAGCTTTTCTGCGATGTCAGCGAGACCGTTTATGACTATAATGACATTCTTCCCGATTTCAATGAGGTGGAAGCAGACAGGAGGCCGGAAGGCGAACTTGATGCTGAAAAGACTGAGAAACTGAAAGAAATGCTAAAGTTCAAGGGTAAGCTGGTTGTTGACGGAAAGGTTCCTGCAGCTGAGAGATACCTCTCCGGTGCGAAAGGAAAAGAGGAATTCAATGAGTTCTGTGATGCCATGAAAAACAAGTATGGTTACAATATTTCTGTCCATGAGGCCAGTGACACGATAAAGGCTGAAGTGAATAGTTTTGCTTTCTCGGCAGCGGCAAAGGGAACTATTATCGCCGCAAAAGAAAACAATCCGAACTACAGTGAGAAGATTGCACTTGCAAGCGACTATATCCATGCCATATTCAATGAGCGTGAGAACGAAAAATGCGCCAAGAAGGGTGAAATCAGGAGCTTTTTCGATTATAAAGAAGGAGACAGGGAGGATCCGAAGCGCATAAGATTTTCGGAAGAAGTGCTCAAGCTTTCGGAGGCATTTGTAAAAAATAATCCTCAGGCAACCAACTTCGGCGAGCTTCTCGAAGCCAACAAGGATACGCTCTATGACTATGCAAGGCAGATAGAGCATACGATCGATAAGGATTTGAACCGCAAGTACCGTAGTGACGGTCTTCTTGCAATCAACAAGACAGATAACAGACCTCCTGTCCGTGATGAAGCATATAGCGCACTGTTCAAGGAGTCCAGCCTTTTCTATGGTCAGGATCTTTACAGGAGTATAAGGAAGGAACTTTATAAGCTCAATAAGGATATCAAAAAGGCAGATGAACTGTATGCTACAACGGGAGCATATCCCGGCGCCGACCTTGCAAAGCGTGAAAAAGAGCTGCTTGAGAGGATGGATCAGTACATACAGGAAAAAGAAGATGAAGGAGCGGATATTTCCATAAGAGGCGAGAAAAGGCTTGCTGCAATGGAGAGTGCAAAAGCCCTGCTTAAGGACCGTTATGAGTTTGATAAGAAGTGTGAAAATATCACAAAGACGGATCTTACCGAAATGAAGCTCTATGAGGACTATATCAAGAAATCCGAGCTTGAAAGCGGACCTCGCATAGACCGTACTCCCGCTCAGATAATCAATGATTCCGCGAGCGCCGAGGCAGAGTACAGAGAATTGCATGCCAGGGTTATCGATGTGCTTAAGACTGAGAGAAAGAACAGTAATGCCGCTGAAATCGATCAGAAGATAGCAAGGGAAAAGAATCTCATCTATAAATCTGCCTTCCGCTCGGTATTCATTGAAGGAATGAAGGAAAGATTTGAGAAGGGCATGTATAACAACATGAGTGAAACGGAGCTTGTCCGCGGAATGAAGAACGGCTTTGATAACAGTGCAAAGGAGTTTACATCGCTCATCAATTCTCCCGAAGGCAGAAGGATTACCTCAAAGCTTGACAGTGACATCAAGAAACACAAGCTTGACCATGTGTCGGTTGTAAAGCGTGTTGACGACCAGCTTTCAAAGAAGGTAACAAGAGGGGATGCCGAGAAGGACATGCAGAAAAAATTGTCGCCTGCCATGCGACCACTTAAACTGTAAATCTGATATACTTACCTCAGAAAATAAAAAACGCGGAGGTAAGCATTATGAAGAAAAACCTTGAAAAGAACATTGAAAAAAAGAACCTTACAGAAGTGGTTTTCATCCTTGACCGCAGCGGGTCGATGAGCGGACTTGAGGCCGACACCATCGGTGGCTACAATTCAATGATGGAAAAGCAGAAAAAAGAAGAGGGCGAGCTTTACGTGTCCACCGTCCTTTTCGATGACAAGATCGAGGTCCTGCATGACAGGAAGACCCCTGATCAGATCGGTAAGCTGACCGATAAAGAGTATTATGTAAGAGGCTGCACGGCACTGCTTGATGCCATCGGCCGTTCGGTTCACCATATCTCAAACATACACAAGTATGCAAGAGAAGAGGACAGACCGGAAAAGACTCTCTTCATCATCACAACCGACGGAATGGAGAATGCCAGCAAAGAGTATTCCTATGAAAAGGTAAAGAAGATGATAGAGGAAAAGCAGAAGGAATATGGCTGGGAGTTCATCTTCCTCGGTGCAAATATTGATGCTGTTGCAGAGGCAGGACGTTTCGGAATCAAGGCTGACCATGCAGTGCGCTATGAATGCGACGCAGCCGGAACCCAGCTTAATTTCAAGGCTATGGGCAAGATGCTCTCAAAAGCAAGATCTGCAAAATGCCAGGCTGACATGGCAATGGCCTTTGAATGCTGCGACGAACTTGCCGAGATCCGCAATGACTATGAAAACCGTAAAAATTAATATTCTTTGAAGATTATTGCGGATATCTTGCAATTTATTGCGGAAATGTTATAATGAATGGGTAGTGTATAATATCTGCTCAGGAGGTATAACATGAAAAGAATAAAGAAATATGTTGCACTTCTTTTAGTCTTTGCAATGGTAGCTTCTCTTGCCGGCTGCGGTTCTTCGAAGGAAAGCAGTAATAGCAGCAAGAACAGCAAAAAAGGAAACAAGATCATGTCAGTCGATGTTTCCTCAGTAAAGACCCTTGAAGATGCAGTTAAAAAGGTAAGTGATTACTCTGAAGGAGAGTATGAGCTTAAGATCAAGCTTGCAGTTGGAGATTATGGCGATTTCGATTTTGACCTCACCGGTAAGCTTAAAGGAAATGAATTTACTGTAGACAGTATCGAGGATTCCATCAATATCAGCATTGAAAAGCTGATGGAAGACTTCGGAGAAAAGATCAAAAAGCCTGAAGAATCCTTAAAGCTGACACGTGATTCGATAAAGCTTAAGAGCAGCTTCGGAAATGTCTGCACTCTTGCTGACGGAAAGCTTTATTTTGATATCGATGAGATTGTCGGAACAATACTCAAGATGGATACTGACTTCGGTTCCTACGGCATACTCGTTCCCGTTCCCGACGCCGATAAGGTGACAAAACTCCGCAATAACGGTTTCAAACTTATTGCAGGCGTTGTCGGTGCACTCGGAGAAGAGGCTGATGTCGATAAGGACGATACCGAGTTTACCATCAGGTTTGAAAGCGCAGAAGATATGAAGAAAGCCTTCAGGGCTGCCATCGTATATATCCAGGAAAATTCTGAGGAGTTTGTTGATTATGCAAGCACCTTTAATGACCTTGTAGATTTTGAGGACTATGCTGAAAGGCTGACCGAAGATATCCAGGATGATATCGAGGATGTAGCAGAATATGCAGGCCAGAAGGTTCCGGATAATTTCTCTGCAGAGGTTGAAGACAGGATCAAGGACAATGCAGGCGATATCAACTCTGAAATGGAAGATGTCGAGGATATGCAGGGCGACCTTGATTATGCCCTTGCGGAAATGCTCAAGGAATTTGATGAAATGCCTGATTCCGAGTGGGCACAGGCATTTGATACCTATAAGCAGGTTGATCCCGAGATCACCTTCAAGACAAATTCCGATGAATTTGCAATGGGAATAAAGATCGACAACAGCTATGAAGGCATTGATATCAGTGCCGATATTGAGTTCAGTTTTGTTCCCCAGCAGGTATCCATTTCGGCTCCCAAGAAGGTTTCTTCGATGGAAGATATACTTGATGAGTTTGACAACATCAAGGATGACCTTCAGGAAAAATATGATGATATCGCAGATAAATTCAAGGAATGCCAGGAAAATGAAGATGCAGATGGTATGATCGAGCTTGTTGAGGATTCACTCGGCGGCGGTTATCTGCTGGCTGCAGTCCTCGGAGCAGTGATAGCTCCTTCGTATGTCAGATACATAACAAAGTCGAGACAGAGACAGGAAGAGCAGATGAATGATTATTGATCAATGATTTGCTATTGAAAGAGAACCGGTGTGTGTGTAAACACTGCCGGTTCTTTTTTTTCTTGCATATTTTTGCTTTTTATGGTATGATATAATAGTATATTTGTATGCAGGGGATTTACAATGAAAAAATATGAATACAGCAAAACCGAGAAAGCCATCATGGAAAAAAGTGCGGTGCCCTTCGCTGTTTATCAGTTTATTGATAAGAAGGTTGTCACTGTGCTTGTTTCCGATGGCTTTATTGAGCTTTTCGGGTTTAAAAACCGGGAAGATGCTGTGTGGGTAATGGACAATGATATGTACCATGACACTCATCCGGATGATATTGCGCGTATTTCCGATGATGCGATAAGATTTGCCCTTGAAGAAGCAGACTACAATGTAATATACCGTACAAAGAAGAATAATGCAGACACGGAGGACGAATACAGGATTGTCCATGCCTTTGGTAAGCATATATATCCCAAAAAGGATGTAAGGCTTGCAATGGTCTGGTATGTTGATGAGGGTGAATATATCGGTGCGGGCAACCTGAAGGCAGATTCGCTGACAAAGAATTTCAGTTTTTCGCTTAATGTTTCATCAATGCTGCAGAAGAGTAACTATGACTTCCTGACCGGAATTTCAAACATGTCCCATTTCTTTGAGCTTGCGGTTTCCGGGAAGTCAAGGGCAAAGGCTCTCGGTAAGGAAAGTGTTATCGGCTATGCAAACATTAATGGCATGAAATTCTATAACAGAAGATATGGTTTTGCAGAGGGAGATAAGCTTCTCAGGGATTTTGCAAACCTTCTGATACGTTATTTCGGCAGTGAAAACTGCGGCCGCATCGGACAGGATAACTTTACTTTCTTTGCACTCGCTGACGGAGTGGAAGACAAGATAGACAGTCTTTTCAAGGATTTCTATAAGCTGAACGAAAACAAAAATGTATCTATAAGAATAGGCCTCTACCCCGATTCGATGGGCGCGGCCGAGATAAGCATTGCCTGTGATCGGGCAAAATATGCATGCAACAGGCTCCGAAACAGCAACAAGAACAATTACATATATTTCAATAAAGAAATGCTGGCCTATGAGAAAAACCGCCAGTATATCATCGACAATCTTGACAGGGCAATAGAAGAAAACTGGATTCAGGCCTTCTATCAGCCGATAATACGTGCCGCAAACGGAAGGGTTTCCGATGAAGAGGCTCTTGCAAGGTGGATAGATCCCGAAAAAGGAATGCTTTCGCCTGCGGAATTCATCCCGATACTCGAGGATTCAAAACTGATCTATAAGCTCGATCTGCACATGGTTGACCAGATACTGTGGAAGATGCAGGACCAGAAGGCCAGAGGCCTTTATGTCGTTCCGATTTCTGTCAATCTTTCCAGAACCGACTTTGATTCCTGCGACATAGTAGGCGAGATCACAAAGCGTGTGGATGAGTCCGGCTTCGGCAGGGAAATGCTGACGATAGAAATCACCGAAAGTGTTGTCGGCAGTGATTTTGATTTCATAAAAGAGCAGGTTGAAAAGTTCCAGAGCCTGGGTTTCAAGGTGTGGATGGACGATTTCGGCAGCGGATATTCATCACTTGACGTTCTGCAGAGCATACATTTCGATCTTATCAAGCTCGACATGCGTTTCATGAAGCAGTTCGACAATGAAAAGAGCAAGGTAATACTTACCGAGCTGATGAAAATGGCTTTGGGACTCGGCATCGAGACTGTCTGCGAGGGTGTTGAGAAGAAAGAACAGGTTGAATTCCTTGGAGAGATAGGCTGTACGAAGATTCAGGGCTACTATTACTGCAAACCGATTTCGTACAAGGCTCTGGTTGAACGTTATGAAGCCGGAAACCAGATCGGCTTTGAAAATCCAGCAGAATCAGACTACTTCGGTTCGATCGGACGTATCAATCTTTACGATATGGCAGTCATTGCAAATGATGATCCGGAGACCTTTGACCAGTACTTCAACATGCTTCCGATGGCAGTTATCGAAACCACGGAAGATTGTATGAAAATCATCAGATGTAACCAATCCTACCGTGAATTTATCGGCAGGGCCTTTGATGCAAGTGACGTGGCGAGTGAAATTCCTTATGCTGCATTCGGTGAGGGCGTCGGTGCGTCCTATGTAAATGCATTAAGGCGCTGCCATGACGGTGCGGACCGTGCATTCATTGAGGAGAAACTTGACAAGAATTCAACTGTCCATGCTTTTGTGCGCCGTATTGCGATCAATCCCGTAAAAGGAGTGGTTGCATGTGCGATTGTCGTATTCGGAATCGTGAAGGAAAGGGCACAGCATATTACCTATTCGGATATCGCAAACAGCCTGTCTTCAGACTATGTTTACATTTATTGTGTCAATCTCGAAACCGAGGATTTTGTGGAATATCATTCGGATCCTAATAGTGCAAACCTGGCAATAGAGCGCCATGGCAAGGACTTCTTTGCCGCTAGTAAGAAGGATGCGGCAAAAGCGTTATATGCCGATGATGTTGAGGATTTTGTAGCTTCGTTCAACAAGAAAAATGTGGTAAATGAAATAAATAAGCATGGCTTGTATACCAAGACATATCGTCTTCTGATCAATAACAAGCCGGTCTTCGTGAATCTGAAGGCGGTAAAGATGAGCTCGGACGACAATAACATCATTATCGGCGTCAATAATGTAGATGCCTATATGCGCCAGCAGGAAACCATGGAAAAAATGAAGGAAGACCAGATTACGTATGCACGTATCTCTGCCCTTACAGGTAACTATGTCTGTGTTTACATCGTGGATGTTGAAACCGGTGCCTATAAGGAATATGGTGCAGGTGCCTCCTTTGAAAGTAGGGGACTTGCAAAGGAGGGTAAGGATTTCTTCGGTTTTTCGAGAAAAGAAGCTTTGAAGTTCGTAATACCTGAGGAACGGGAACTTTTCAAGAAAACCTTCACTAAACGCCATATGATGAGCATGATAAAGAAAGATGGCCTGTTCATGTTGAACTACCACCTGATCCTTAGCGGAAAGCCCACCAATGTCGGCCTCAAAGCTGCCTGCCTTGAGGAAGGCGACGGAACAAAGCTTGTTATCGGTATCAGTAACCTTGACAAGCAGATCAAGATATAAGTTTTAAAGAATTTTTGCCGGAACATAGTCAGGAATCAGTTTAAGGAGCTTGGACATTTCAAGCTCCTTTATCAGTTCATGGGCACTTTTTCCTGTGTCTATTGCCATGAAACCAAAGCCTGAATATTTGTGGTCCTTGATGACTAGCGCCAGCGCCTTGCGTTCGTGTGAGTATTCCTCATACATATTGAGCACCGAGCGTACAAAGGCAGTAACTTCGAACTCAAGTTCACAAAGCCTGTACTGGTAATAGCGGAAATAAACCGCATATTCGGGATATTCCCTGCAGAAATCATCCACGTTGATCTCACTCTCAAGTAAAAGCTTAAGGACTCTTTCCTTGGAGAAATTACCATTTCCTATTGCGTGGTGGATCATAAGGTAGTCGGGAGACTTGACTTTTATGCGGTTGAAGTGGATATCCACAACAACAAAGCCTTCCTTATCCACATTGACAGGCCTTTTATCTTCGTCATATTCATCGCTTCCGCGGTTTAAGAGCTTTGCGGCCTCGACACATTCCTTAAGGCTGTGAAGAGGATATTCGGCAGGCTTAACGATGCCCAGGTCGACAAGTCTTTCTCGGCCGCTCTGGTTTGTTCTGGTGCCGATATGGAAGAGACGGTAGTAGGGATAGTTGATAACCACCCTGTTCTGAGGGCTTACAAGCTCAAATATGTAGGTGTTGTCCTTATCAAGCATGTCAAAGGGAATATCCTTGTAATTATCCGCCTTTTTTATCAGGTCAAGGTAGCTTTCGCCGGTTAAAGGATCCGCATTTGCATTTACTGCATCGATTGTAGAGTTGGTTGAAAATCTCCAACTGTCCTTAAGCTTGTCAAACCAGAGCTTTACGATCGAGCCGTCAATTTTTTCCTGAACCCTTGCGGTGTTCCAATCGATAGGGTCAGCGTAGCTTTCGTTCCAGTTGCCGAATTTTCTGAAAGGCCAGCAGACAACCTCAAGGGTATCAAGGTTTATGATGATACCCCGTGCCTCCTGCACAATAGGATCTCCGAAATCACATTCCTCTTTGTAATTGAAGATCGCAAGCGGACCCTCGGTGTTATATTTTATCAGTTTTTCGTTAAGTAGTTCCTGCCAGTTTTCGTTTTCCGAAATGAAACGGCAGATCTGGGAATTATAATTCATCTCTTTTTCCTCCCTTAAAATGCGCTTATGCGCGTTGTTATATGTCAGTGTGCTTCCACGTCACATTCGTGGAGCAGTATAATATCGTCAAAAAGATGCGGGTACTTTGCCTCAAGCATTTCTTTGTCTTTTCTTTGCTTCCTTTCCGATGCGCCCCAGGCATTAAGAGGCTTCATATGCCAGTTTATCAGCAGGGCAGTGTAGAGAAGTTCCTTAAAGCCTTCTCCCTTTTCCGTCAGATATAAATACGCCCCGAAATTTTCATGCCCGTAAAAATGTGCAAACTCGGTGGGTTCGCCTTTATAGTTTTTGAAAGCCTTCGTAAAAACCTTCCCTATATCATGATTATAGGCTGCATTTACCAGGCAGCGCCGCCGAAACGTCACATCTTCGTCGGAACCGGTAAGCCCGGGTACTCCGGTCAAAAGCCTCTTCTCCATCAGTTCCCCGACAAGCTTCATATGCTTACCGAGAGTGTGCTCATGGTGCGGGTTATCCTGGGAAAAGTCCATAAGCTCTGTAAAATCAGGCAGCGTTTTTTCATATTCATCATCATAAACCACATATTCCACTCTGTCAAAGCCCTCGAAGGTATCAGGTATCTCGAATACACGGAGCATCCTTGAATATGTATAGTCCGGAACCCTTGCAAAGCCCTCGCGCAGCCGGTTCCTTCTCTTACATTCAGCCAGAGGGCAAAGGAAGAGAACCGCAACCTTTTCGCAGTCGGTTTTCTTAAGGGTTTCCAGATAGGCCATGCGTCTTTTTCTCGTAAGGCAGGTTGCGTCATATATAGAGGAAATGCCGTTCGCAAGATCCTCACGCACCCGTTTGCCAAGGATTTCAAAAACTTTGTCGCTGCCTTCTCCTGCTCCGAAACCCAGTTCCAGCCTGATGTCATCGCTTGAGCGGTGAGCTACTCCCTCTTTTTTCTTTTTGACTGCCCAGTACGACTTTCCCGAAGCCGGCAGGCCGACAGTCATATATAATACAGGTTTCATGTTTTTTCCTTTTTATTGTCACTCGGGAATTATATCCCTGTAAATATCATTCTAATTTAGCTTTCTTGATTTTTTTTACACATTTTTTACCATATTTATCGCAGGCTGTCAATAATTTATGTTTACAGAAGGGCACATTAAGCGGTATAATAAAGAATAATGCTCATGTGTAACATTAGGAGTAATATTAAATGGATATAGAGTACTACTACCTTTCAATATTTGTGATGTCCGTTCTGGCATTGCTGGTATATATATGGAGAACCGGCAGGAACAGCGATATTTATTTTACGCTGATCTTTGTGCTGATTCCGATTGCAAACATCGGGTACATTCCCCTTTATCTTTCCGAAAATGTAAATGAGGCACTTCTGGGAAACAAGATTGTATATATCGGCGGATGCTTTCTTTCTCTGCTCTGCATGCTGGCAATGTCATCGATGTTTTCCATCAGGCTGCCGAGGTGGGTTGTTGTCTGTGCGGTAGGCTTCAGCCTTTTCATATATTTCGCCGTGCTTTCGGCAGGCCATACGGATTTCTTCTATAAATCCTTTGATGTGGAAAATGTGGATGGAATAAATGAAATACATAAGGTGTACGGACCGCTTCATAAACTGTTTTATGTCATGCTGATCAGCCATGCTATCGCCAGTATCGTAATGATAGTCTACAGCTTTGTCAAGAAAAATGAGGTGTCGATAAGGACGCTTGTGCTTTTTTCGGTGATCGAGCTTGTTTCGATTATGACATATTTCCTTCAGAAAGTGTTCGATTCTCCTGTTGAGCTGCAGCCTGTATCCTACCTGTTGTTCCAGTTCGTTTCGCTCATAATAATAAACAGGGCAGAGCTCTACAACGTTGGACGAAGCCAGGCATCTGCCGTGATAAATAAAGAAGAGAACGGGTTCATGCTGATCGATAAGAACATGCGTTACATCGGAAGCAACAAAACCTTAAGGAACTTCTTCCCCGAGCTTAAGCTCTTGCGTGTTGACAGTCCGATAGAGGTGGACGAAAAAGCCGGTAAGGGTTACAAGGACATGAAAGACATCATGCCCTATGTCATGAACAGGATTTCGGCGTTCAGACGTCATGATGATCAGAACCTGACAGCAGAGCATGTGGTTGAAAGAGGAGACCATATTTACAGGATGACCGTTGAAAACCTGAAGGTCAGGAACAAAATGTACGGTTATCAGATTTTCTTCTTTGACGAAACGAAGGAGAGACAGTATACAAACCTTTTAAGAAAATACAATGACGAGCTTGAGATAGAGGTTGGCAAAAAGACCGAGCATATCCAGGAAATACAGGATAAAATGGTGCTCGGACTTGCAACCATGGTCGAAGGCAGGGACGCCAGCACCGGCGGTCATATCAGGCGTACAAGTACTGTTGTGGGCTTTCTGATCGATGAAATGAAAAAGGATAAGCTGGAAGGACTCGACGAAGAGTTCTGCCGTTGCGTGATAAAGGCTGCGCCGATGCATGATATCGGTAAAATTGCGGTTGATGACGTGATACTGCGTAAGCCGGGCAGGTTTACCCCGGAGGAATTCGAAATAATGAAGACCCATGCCGCAAAAGGTGCAGTGCTGGTCCATGATATATTGAAGGACGTGGAGGAACCGAGGTTCCAGGAAATTGCCGAAAATGTGGCACATTATCATCATGAGCGCTGGGACGGCTCGGGCTATCCGGACGGACTTAAAGGCGAGGAAATACCGCTTGAGGCAAGGATCATGGCGATCGCCGACGTATATGATGCGCTCGTTTCAAAACGCTGCTACAAGGAAAAAATGTCCTTTGAGCAGGCATATAACATTATTGAGGAAGGCATGGGAAAGCATTTCGACGAAAGGCTCAACAAGTATTTCATAAGCTCAAGGGCAACCCTTGAAAGCTATTATTCGGCCGAAGAATAGGAATTGTATACAAAAATACAAAGAAAGAACAATTCCGGACAAGAAAAGCTTTGCACAAAACCTATCAATATGGTAATATTTAGCATAGTTTAATTTTTAGGATGCCGACTTGACATCGGAAAGGAAAATATGAAAATAGGAATTTTAGGCTATGGCAACCTTGGTCGTGGCGTAGAGAAGGCAGTAAATGCAAATCCCGATCAGGAGCTGGTTGCAGTATTTACAAGACGTGATCCCGAAGGAGTAAAGATCAATACTCCGTCCGCAAAGGTGCTTAACGCATCCGAGCTTGAGAAAATGCAGGATGAGATAGATGTTCTGGTTATCTGCGGAGGTTCTGCTACAGACCTTCCTGAGATGACTCCTAAGTATGCGGCAAAATACAATGTAATCGACAGCTTTGATACTCATGCAAGGATTCCCGAGCATTTTGCAAACGTTGATGCGGCTGCAAAGGCAGCAGGCAAGATCGGCGTGATCTCAGGTGGCTGGGATCCCGGTATGTTCTCGGTTAACCGTCTGTATTCACACAGCATACTTCCCGACGGAAAGGACTATACTTTCTGGGGACGCGGCGTAAGCCAGGGCCATTCTGATGCCATCAGAAGAATTGAGGGCGTGCTTGATGCAAGACAGTACACCGTGCCTGTACCTGCAGCACTTGAAAGCGTAAGAAAGGGCGAGAATCCCGAGCTTACCACAAGACAGAAGCACACAAGAGAGTGCTTCGTTGTAGCAGCAGAAGGTGCCGACAAGGCAAAAATCGAGCAGGAAATCAAGACCATGCCCAATTACTTTGCTGATTATGACACAACCGTTACCTTCATTTCACAGGAGGAACTTGACAAAAACCATAAGGGACTTCCTCATGGCGGTTCTGTAATATATTCAGGCCGGACAGGCGATAAGAAGCATGTCATCGAGTACAGCCTTAAGCTTGATTCCAATCCCGAGTTTACAGGTTCGGTTCTTGCAGCGCTTGCAAGGGCAGCCTACAGACTCAATAAAGAAGGACAGACTGGTGCAAGGACAATGTTCGACATTGCTCCCGCCTATCTTTCCCCGCTTTCAGGTGATGAAATCAGGGCACATTTCCTGTAAACCGAGAATTAAATAGTTTTTAAAAGACAGGCAGTCCGTTTTGTGATATAATCTGCAAAGTGGGCTGCCTTTAATTTATGCCCGGAAAAGGAAATATGTAATGGAACAGAACGAAAAGCAAAATGAAAATCAGGAGATCAGGCAAGGTGAAAATCAGGATATCAATAAACAGCCGGCCACAAAATGCAGGAAGAAGAAAATCCTGAAAATCCTTCTGGCGCTCGGAATCGTCGCAATTATCATATCGGTTTTGTATTACTTTGTAGGAAAGGATTTAAGAGACCTCAACAAAATGGTAAAGGCTAATTCCGAAACGAAGGAATTTGCAAAAGGATATTTTTTTAATGCCTTCAAAAAGCCTGAAATCGACCTTACTGATGAGGTGACGAAGGGTGAAATCCCTCACTTTCTGCAGTGGGACAAGAGATGGGGATACCGTAATTACGGCGGAAGCATGATTGCGGTTTCAGGCTGCGGACCCACTTGTCTCTCGATGGTTGTCTGCGGGCTGACAGGCGAAACTGAGTGGAATCCTTTGGAAGTAGCACGCTTTTCAAGGAAGAACAAGTATTACCTTCCGGGAACCGGTACTACCTGGGCTCTGATGCAGGAGGGCGCCGAAAAGCTGGGACTTAAATTCAAGGAAGTGCCTGCGGTAGAGGGTACTGTAAAAAAACGTCTTGAAGAAGGAAAGCCGATAATCTGCTCGGTAAAGAAGGGTGATTTCACATCCACTGGCCATTTTATCGTGCTTGCTGCTTTAAATTCCGATGGAACGGTCAAGGTAAACGACCCGAACAGTAAGATAAGAAGCGAAAAAAGCTGGGAAATATCACAGATTCTGCCTCAGGTAAGGGCAATGTGGTGCTATTGGGTAGAATGAAAAAATACAGGCCCAAGGATAAAAAGATATTTATTTTATCGGCCGGATATGGTATGATATAAATCAATATGGAAACAAGATTCCATAAAAATTTAAAGGCAAATGGAGGGTATTTATGTTAGAAAATCGTCCCGATAATATGGAGAGAATCAATACTCCCGAGCTTGCAAAAGCCTATATCGCAGACCAGATTGAAAAGATCAAGGCACAGGTAGGAGACAAGAAAGTTCTTCTTGCTCTTTCCGGCGGAGTTGACTCATCGGTTGTTGCCGCACTTTTAATCAAGGCAATAGGCAAGCAGCTTGTATGTGTACATGTAAACCACGGACTGCTCCGTAAAGGTGAGCCCGAGCAGGTAATAAAGGTATTCCGCGATGAGATGGATGCCAACCTTATCTATGTTGACGCTGTAGACCGTTTCCTTGACAAGCTTGCTGGCGTGACCGATCCCGAGCAGAAGAGAAAGATCATCGGCGGAGAATTCATCGAAGTATTTGCCGAGGAAGCAAGAAAGCTTGACGGAATAGAATTCCTTGCACAGGGAACCATCTGGCCCGACATACTTGAAAGTGAAGCCGGAATCAAGGCACATCACAATGCAGGCGGACTTCCCGATGATATGGACTTTGAACTTGTAGAGCCTGTACGTATGCTGTTCAAGGATGAAGTTCGTGTCGTAGGAAAAGAGCTCGGCCTTCCCGATAACATGGTTTACCGTCAGCCCTTCCCCGGCCCCGGACTCGGAGTACGCTGTCCCGGTGCTATCACAAGAGACAGACTTGAGGCAGTACGTGAATCCGATGCCATTCTCCGCGAAGAGTTCGCAAAGAACGGTCTTGAAGGCAAGGTATGGCAGTACTTTACGGTTGTTCCCGATTTCAAATCCACCGGCGTAAAGAACGGAAAGAGGACCTTTGACTGGCCTTGCATCATCCGCGCGATCAACACGACCGACGTTATGGAAGTTACCGTGGAGCATCTTTCAGATGAACTCATCGACCACCTTGTAAATCGTATAATTTCCGAAGTTCCCGGTATCAACCGCGTACTCTTTGACTATACGCCGAAGCCCCCTGCGACGGTCGAATACGAATAGAAGTTAATCCTCCGCAAACCCTTGTAATGGTGCACTTTTGGTGCAAAAGATATGGTATAATCACGAATGAATGTGATTTTATACTTTTAAGGAGGTAGACCATGCCTAAGACTGTCAGCAAATTAAACAAGGAAGTAGACAAGATAAAGAATCTCAATAAGCTTGAACGGAGCGCGGATATCGAAAATCTTGTTACTTTGATCAATGAAAAAAAGAAAAAGAAAAGCCTTTCGTATGATGATCTTTCGGAGCTTTTAAGGTTATACAAGCATTCCGTCGGTTCCGTAAGCAAAAGCATCAAGGATGATGAAAATAAGCTTTCGGCGAATCAAACTGACCCGAAAAACAAAAAAAAGACAGAGGAAGAGCTTGAAAAAAGAAGAAAGCTCAGACGTACCCTTGCAAAGGACTATAAGGCGATCCTGGGAGCAAGAGAAAAATTTTCGGACGATAAGCCGGTACAGCTTGAGGATATTTTTGAGAATTCCCGTGCCACGAAGAAGGAGATCGATATATCCGAGATCAAAAAAAGCGCCGGCGGCATCAATGTGAGGCTCGTGCTTCCGCTCGGGAAAAAGAAGGTCTACTTCACCGAATCAAAGCCTACCAAAAGCTTTGAAGACAGCATTAACGGCACTTTGGACAGCGAGATAAAGGACTTCGGCTCAAATGCGGCATTCCTTATGAATCAGGATTGCAGGGATGCTATTGCAGACTTTGTTAAAGGCTGCAGCTCCAAGACGATCGATAACCTCAGGAATATCAAGGATACCATCGGAATGAACACAACCGACAAGATCAAGAATGAGTTCAGGAAGGCTTTCGACCAGGATGCCAAGCTCGAGCAGAAAACGGAAAAACTGTTCAATATGCTTGATAAGCCGGGAAAGGTCCTTGTTTTTGTCGATGCCATAGACAAGCTGGCAAAAGCGAAGTTCGCCGAAAGGATCAGAAACGACAATGCCACAAGGACCGGAGCAAAGCAGGATAAACGCAATTCGGCAATGAGTACCGTTGCCGATCTTTTGGGCTGTCCGGACGTGATCTGTCATTCGGAAAATCTGAACGTCGTCGTTAAGGATAAAAACAAGGTAAAGGGAACGATAAAAGGCACTGCGATGGACGAGGCAATCGGAGACGACGTGCATAACCTGAGCTATGACTGCGATTTTTACAATCTTTATACGGAGGATTCGGTCAAAGACAACACAAAGCTTATGTCACAGATCGCCGATATACAGGTGCTTGATTTCATCTGCGGCAATACCGACAGGCATTACGGAAACCTGATGTATGGTTTTGATAAAAACGGAAAGCTTACGCTGCAGGCCTTTGACAACGATACAAGCTTTACGAACAAGAATGAAATGTTTGATAACTGGAACGGTACGGTAGATCCTTCGGGAATGAGGATGATAAACAAAAAGACGGCAGATCTTATAGATTCTTTAAATATGGCGGATTTTAAGCTCATGCTTTACGGCTTTGATCTTACCGAAAAAGAGGTCGAAAATGCTGCCGAAAGACTTAAAACGATGAAGGATACCGTTGCGAAATCAAGGAAGGCCTACAGAAACGTGCCCGAAGGAGAAATACTCGAGGACGTGCCCAGAATCGTTGACGAAAAAAATCTTTCAAAATACGAGATAACTGGCAACCTGGCTTACAGCGCGGACGAAATCCACTACAATCAATTCGAAAATATCGGAAACAGGATCCCGGAAAAAAAAGCTGGTATTCTTGTCGGTTCAAGCAGGAAGGCAGCTGCCGAATGCAGAATGGACCTTACCGTAGGGGCGGCGGCCAGAACCGAGGACTATCAGCGAAGAGTTGACGGGGTGGTTCACTGGTATACAAAAGGCTCTCCCCAGTTTGACGCGATAAGAAACGAGCTTAACAAACTCCAGGAGCTCCAGATGAACGGCAGAGGAAATCTTATGCACAACAAGATAGACAGAGGCAAAGTAAGCGGCGTGGAGTTGAATGAAGACGGCAAAAAACTGAAGGAGCAGCTGCTGGCTCTTAAGAGGGCAAACAAAACTTATCTTGACGGCAAGGTAAAGGATACCAAAAAGGACAAGGTCGGATCAAGGGCATGGAGCCGCTATAATATCGTAAGGGATCTTGACAAAGAGGTGGACAGGCAGTTAAAGGAGCTTGAGAAGCTTGAGAAGGCCACACAGGTCATCTATGATTTTTCGGTCGGGAAAATGAGGAAGCCGACAGGCGTTTCCCAGGAGGTCATAAGGGCAGAAGCGAAGAGAATACAGGCTCTTGACGGGACATCCGATCCGATCGCGGTCAACAAAGCCGTAAGCAGCTTCAGAGAAGCTTATGAGAACCGGAAAGACTGGAATTTTTCAACCAGGAAGGAACGCGCAGAACACAATAAACTGTTTGCGGCGGCGGAAATGGGAGAAGGCTTTCTCGGGGCCGAAGGTAAGAAAATGTCCGAGATCGAGAAAAGTCCGGAGCTTCTTGCCAAATTTAAAAAGGGCGTTGCCGCCTGTATTGCCCTGCAGTCGATGGGTAATACAAAATCGGCGATATTCGACGAGACAAAGCAATTCGGAAACAGCATAAGAAACAATGATATTGAAAAGTATGCCAACACGCTTTATAAGAGCGGCGTGATCGACGGCGTCGTGGAAAGCCTTAAAAAGAAGGATGCGGTTCCGATTGAAAAGGGGTCCGTAGGAAAGCTGATGGCAAAATATACCGCAAAGACTCCATGGAATGAAATGTTTGCAAAAGAGTTCCGGCAGGCTGCGATGAATATGAAAAATAAGAATATGGTCAAATAGCGGGAACGGACTGTATGTGCGGCCGGCTGCGAAACGGAAGGCGCGGTTCTCTCCTAATGAAAAGGCGGACAAAAGGATGAAAACAGGCATAAAAAAGAATACGGCCCTTATAGCGATCACCGGAATCGTAATAGTAATGGTGATACTTATTCTCGGTACGTTCTGGATGGGTCACAGCGCAAGAAAAGGCACGGAAAAAGCAGTGCGCTCCGTAAGCCTTCTGTATCTTGATGAGCTCGCGGGAAGAAGGGAGAAGGTCGTAGCCAATAATCTTCAGGACAGGATAAAGGACATGCAGACCGCACTTGAGCTTATGTCTGCCGAGGATTTAAGCGATATGACTCATCTTCAGGCCTACCAGGCCAAAATGAAAAGGCTTTTTACGATAGAAAAATTTGCCTTTGTGGATACAAAAGGTCTGATCTATACCTCCACGGGTACCCAGTCGGGCATCAACGAATACCATTTTGATTACAGCAGCATAACCAAAGCCGAGATATCGATCAAAAATCTTGATAGCGCCGACAAAAAGGTCATCATTGCCCTGCCGGTCGACAATATTCCTTTTGAGGGAGAAACTCTGATCGTCTGCTTCATGGAAATCGATATGAAGGAGATGCTTGCGGGAGTTTCGATGCAGTCGCAGGAGGAAGGAGCGACCTTCTGCAACATATATACAAGCGACGGCGTGGCTTTAAGCAACACTGTCCTCGGAGGACTTGCGGTCGAGGACAATCTTCTTGAAGCCCTTAAAAACGCAGACCTTGAAAAAGGCTACAGCTATGAAACGGTTGTTGATGATTTCAAAAACGGAACAAGGGGTGAGGTGCTTTTTTCCTATAACGGAACAAACGAGACACTAAGCTATGTTCCGGTCGAGGGTACCGACTGGCTGTTGACTTATCTTATAAAGGAAAAGGTAATTATAGATAAGATCGACTCGATATCGGACGGTATAATTCTTCGGAGCATAGTACAGTCGCTGCTTACGGTGATCGTGCTCGTGGCAGTCTTTATCTATGTGATCCTGCAGAACAGAAGAAACACAAGGCTTATGATCGAAAAGGAAACCGTGGAGGCGGAAAACCGCGTAAAGCAGGCTGAACTCGAGCAAAGGCAGACCCTCCAGAATGCCCTAAGTGATGCCCTTGCTGCGGCTGAGCATGCCAATAAGGCAAAAACGGTCTTTCTTTCAAACATGAGCCATGAGATCCGTACTCCGATGAATGCCATAATAGGCCTTGATAATATTGCCTTAAGCGATCCCGAAACCCCCGAAAAAACCAGAGGGTACCTTGAAAAGATCGGAGATTCCGCAGATCATCTGCTGAATCTGATCAACGACATCCTTGATATGTCAAGGATCGAGTCTGGCCGCATGGTCCTTAAGAATGAAGAGTTTTCCTTCAGAAAGCTTATAGAAGCCATCAGCACGATATTCGGCGGACAGTGCCATGACAAGGGACTCGAATATGACTGCAGGATAATCGGGCCGGTCGATGATTACTATATCGGCGATGACATGAAGATCAGGCAGGTCCTTATCAATATCATAGGAAATGCGGTAAAATTCACGCCTTCGGGAGGCAAGGTTTCCCTGCTGGTTGAGAAAAAGGCCGAATTTGAAGGAAAGACGACGCTTGATTTCACTGTTTCGGATACCGGAATAGGAATGAGCGAGGATTTCCTTCCCCATATATACGATACTTTTGTCCAGGAGGAAACAGGCGCCTCAAACAAGTACGGAAGCTCCGGACTCGGACTTGCAATCACCAAGAGCATAGTCGAGATGATGAACGGCAACATTGAGGTAAAAAGCAAAAAGGGCGAGGGCACTACCTTTATCATAAGCCTGACGCTTACCGATTCCGAAAGAACGGAGAGCGGGGAGGACGAAAACGAGATAAAGCCCGAGGAAATGACGGTTCTTATCGTGGACGACGATCCTGTTGCGCTTGAGCACGCCCGTCTTGTGCTTCAGAGTGCGGGAATATCCTCCGAGGTCGCCTCATCGGGTGAAAAAGCACTTGAGATGATAAAGATAAGACATGCAAGACGCATGCCCTACAATCTTATACTTATAGACTGGCAGATGCCGGAGATGGACGGAGTGGAGTGCGCAAGACAGATACGTTCCATCGCGGGAAATGAATCGGCAATCATAATACTGACCGCTTACCGATGGGACGATATATATGACGAGGCGGTTAAAGCCGGCATCGACAGCTTTATTTCAAAGCCTTTGTTTGCGGCTGCGGTTATTGAGGAATTCCGCTCGGCATATGTACGAAAAAACAGTGCAGACGGAATGAACAAGGAGGCAGTGCTTGCCGGAAGGCGAGTTCTTCTTGCCGAGGATGTGCCGGTCAATGCAGAAATAATGCAGATGGTTCTTAAGATGCAGAATATCGAGGTCGATCTTGCCGAAAACGGAAAAGTAGCTCTTGAAAAGTTCGAAAACAGCACCGAAAAGTACTACGACGCCATTCTTATGGACATGCGTATGCCTGAGATGGACGGTCTCGAGGCAACAAGAAGGATAAGAAGCCTTAAAAGAGACGATGCCAAGAGCGTTCCCATAATTGCCCTTACGGCGAATGCTTTTGACGAGGACGTTCAGCGAAGCCTGCAGGCAGGGCTTAATGCCCATCTTTCAAAGCCCGTTCAGCCGGAGACCCTGTTTAAAACACTTAAGAGCCTGATAAAGGATTAGGACGCAAGGCCCGGACTATGTTCTCGTCGGATCATGACTTCTTAAACGAAAAATATCTCAAAAGCCATTCCGAGGGTGATTCCATGACCAGAATCATAGTTTTTGCATATATTTTGGAATGATTTTGTCTTTTTTGGTGCATTTTTGGTGCACTCCCTCTGGTATAATATCCGGCAAGAAGCAAAAAATTAAGTTTTGTTACAAAACTGCTGAATATAGGAGGATATAAAAATGCCAGGTCCCAAGAATTACATGGTAGAAGGAAAATACGGTCTGTCCGCTGCTGCAGAACAGTCCAATGAAGCAATTACGAATATAGGTTTTTATCTGGAATATTTTAACCCCAGAGCGTATGCTTCCGCAAGAAGATGGCGTGACGGCGTCGATAATAATTATTTTGCGAATAAAGACCCCAAAACCAAAGAAACATTTAAAAATACTTTCAGAGATGTAAATACTGCCAAAAAGCATGCCAAAAAGCTGAAGGAAGTACAGAAGACCGTAAAAAATCTGATGCAGCATCCCACCCCGCAGTCGGAAAAAATGTCGGGTTATATCAAGCTGTCCGAAAAACTGATGGATACGGAGACCGGTGATTATGGTATTGCCGTGTATGACAACCCGTATCTTGGAGATCTTTCCGGTATGTTTATCAACGGACCCAAGGTTCCGCAGGGCATGACCTATGATCAGGCCATGGCAGAACTTGATGATGTGGATCCCGTTACACATGAGCATAAGGGCCCTCTTATCTACCTTAATAATTTCATGTCCATTACTGCCGATCTTTATCAGAGGGAATATGAAAGACAGGCAATAGAAAAGGATTATACTCCCGAAAAGGAACAGGAGTACCTTAACAGGCTGAAGGACGATTTCGGAAGGATGCTTGAAAACCACAAGGCCTTCGATAAAATGGTAAATGCCAACGGTACTTCTAAATATGATCCTTATCTCCAGCAGAAATGTGATGTAATGACCTACAAAAACAAGAAGGATTCCCTGAGCCGCCGTACCTGCATGTACGGAATCAAAAATATCGAAGGTCAGAAACAGGCTATTGAAAACGGTTGGGGCATGAACGAGCTCGGTCTGCTCGGAAGCCTTTCGGAATTAAAATATACTATCGATAACAATAAGGCTGTACTTGAGAAACAATGTGACCATCAGCTGTTTCTGCAAAGAAAGCAGGTTGCGGAAGAGAGGCTGGCTGACAGAAATCAGGCTTTGGCAAATAAAACCAGGGAACTGGAACAGGAAAGAGAAAAGAAGGCAAGACTTGAGCGTGAGCATGCCGATGCCGAAGAAATCCGTAAGTCAGAAAAAAAGATAGCAACGCTGACCTCTGATTTGGTTCCAATACGGGAAAGAATCACTCAGTTTACCAATATTCTCAAAAACCTTCCTCAGGAAGAAGCAGAAGCTAATGAAAAATACCGCCGTATAAAGGAATATTCTGCAAAGCTTGATAAGCTTTATGATTATTCCATGAACAAAGGTATCAGCAGCCCTCTTGACAAGATAGAGATCGCCGATGAGTACGAGAAGCTCGCAAAAGACGGTCTTGCAATGTACGAAAATGACAAAGCATTGCGTGATAAGTTCAACAAGAGCCTTACTTCTGTTGAAAGATCCATGGAGTTTGCCGGAAGACAGCCTCTGCCGGTTGATACCCATGAGTCCCCTCAGATAATGGACGAGAAGACGATTTCGGAATATAATTCCTATTATTGCCTTGCCAGTAAAACCGAAATACGTATGAACATGAAACAGGGCGTGGATATAGTTGATCCGTATGCCTTCTCTTCGCTCGGTCATGCTTTGGACGAAAAAGTGAGATCCATAGAGGAAGATCAGGGACTAAACATTCAGTTCAATGAAGCGCTGCGCGGACCGTTACACACCCACATGGCACCTGTATTTGTTCATAAACTTTCCGAAGACAAAGAAGACCGTGAAACGATGATCAATACCTGCAGAGATCAGGTTAAGATATATGGTAATCTTTTCGCTCATAAAATGGCAGGCGATAAGGGCGCGGACAGGGAGCTTGGAAGAACTGCATCTGCAGTAGGGCAGTTTGCCGAAATTGAAAAAGGCGAAATGCTGACAGCCATGATTGAACAGCCTGTTTTGTTTAATTTATTCTCTCAGGTGGGAAATATTAATCTTTACCTTGATATGGTTCCAGCGAAAAAAACCAAGCAGTGGCTGCAGGAAAGAAATATCTTTGAACCTTTTCAAGCGTTCTATGACGGAGGAAAGGAACTCGTAGCTGCCGAGTACGACAAGCAGCAGATGAGAAAAAGCGGCTGGGACGATAAGAAGGAAAAACTGCATCTTGCCAGACTGGATGAATGCTTCGGCAGGATGATAAAGAATTTTGAGACTCTTTATGATGTAGATAAGCCTGAAATTACGGACGATGAGTCTGTTCTTGCAAATGACATTGGACATATGACCGGTCGTACCATAAAAGGCGGTGACAGACCTATAGTTGCAGAAATGGTCGGCTTGGAATGGATGAAAAACGGCATTAAACAGGGCTGGAACAGCAAGGATCTGCCGCTTCTTTTCCATATCGGTACCGTAGAGGGCTATATTAAAAAAGACATCAACAAGAGTCTTATGGAGGCAGAGAAACTTGCAGGAGAAATAAATAATGACCCGAAAAATGAAGAGGAAAGAAAGGCTGAGCGGGAAAGAGCAAAGGCAGAGCAGCAGTACAGGGCAAAGGCGGAAATACTCAAGGAGTTTAGGGATAATGAGCTGAAAAACTTCAAGGATTCCCTGCTCGGTAAAAAGATCAGTTCACCGAAGGATATTCTTACAGCCGCTACAATGATACAGGGCTTCTATGAGAAGCATAAAAATCATCCTCTGCTTTGTACGAACCGGGATCGAAAAAGTGGACCCCAGGCTCCTATCGGCGCTTTTGACACATATCTCAGAGCGGCAAATGAGACGTATATTCCGAGACTCATCAACAGATGCATTTCAGAGATAAAAGAGGCAAAAGAGAAGGGAATCAGTCTCGAAAAAGACAATACAAAAGAATTCAGGTATGAAGACAATGCTGCCGAGATGAAGGGAATCCTCCGCAGGCTCAGAAATTCTGACGGAATGAGTGAAGATCAGCAGATGTTCAATACCATGTCTTATATGAGACTTAAGTTCTTTGATGGTATGAACAGGGATGCCCATCCCGAGTATTTTGACGAGAAACATCCGGATTATGCGATTTCTCATAACAAGCTGAACAAATATCTTGAGGAATATTCCAATCATGTTTTAAAGGCGTGCGAGCCTAAGAGTGCAAAGGAAACCGCGGATATTCTTGAATTCGGCGGCCATGAAGGCATTATGGCAGAAATGCGCGACAAGATAAAAGCGGATGCCTCAAGAGGAAGACTTACCGCATTTATCACCGGCAGACCTGAGAGAAACAAAAATGACAAGAGCATGGAAGAGGCTATAAACGGTATGAAGAATGCCAAGGCCATTGCCGGTACCTCAAACGGTCTTTATGATGATATAGTAAAGGACCTTCAGGCTCTCGAAAAGATGAAGATGAAGCTCAGCGAAGAGCTGATGGAAAAGTATCATACTACGAATATTTCCAAAAAGATCGTGGGTTATGATACAAAATATGACCGCGTTCGGAAAGAATATGTTGAAGACAAGACAAAGCCTTTTTATGAGTATAGCGTACCTGAAGACGTTAAACTTGATCCCAAGAAGATCAAGAAGTTTACGGACAAGCAGAGGCAGGTATTTGAAAGGATAAACCATTATCTTGACAATAAAAATACGGTCATCAGGGACAAAGGGGGAAATCCTGAAAATGCCGCTGATGTGAGCAGGCTCGGAAGAAGAGGAGCAGACCGTTATAAGGCAATGCTTGATGCGAAAAAGGCACTTCTCAACCAGAATAAGGCTGTGATCGAATTCGGAAATAACGGTCCTTCTGCTTCCGAAAGAGTTATGGAAAAGCAGAAGACGCTGATTCCTCTTGGTACCGACATGGCTGATGAAAAGAAGAGATTTGCGGAAAATGTCAAGTACGGCATTATCAACGCCAACAGGACTCTGGAAAACAGCATAACCCATGTTCAGAAGGCCGAAAACGAGATCAGGGAAAAGAACGGCATAAATGTTGATAATCTTTCCATGGATTATAAAAATGCCAGAAGAAGCTATGATTCCGATATTGCTGATGCAAAGAAAAACGGGCAGGAGCTTTCAGCGGAAGCAAAGAAGGTTCACGAGGACAAGCTTAAGGCTATAGAAAATCAGATGAAGCTTTTTGAAGACCGGATTGTCGAGTCTGCTGAGCGCACGCTTTACTCCGAGACCATCAAGAGCAATTTTGCCGACAAGAGAAACAGGATGTATTCCGAAGTTTTAGCGGCTGACAGAAAAGAAAAGACCGATGCCTTCAAGCTTAAGGAAAAGGAATTCAATGAGAAGAAGCCCGGACTTGATCAGGAATTACAAAGGCTGACGGAATACTACAAGAGCTTCGGCAGAGAGATTCCGGAAAATGAAGTAAACCAGATCAAGCGGGCCGAGGAGCAGTTCAAAGCCGATAAAAAGGCCTATGAGGACAGCATGAAGGTTATCGATCAGGCGGAAAAGGACATTGCCCTTGGCATAGATTCGAAGTATGCAATGGACAAGATCCCGAAAGATAAGCTTAATGAGATGAACGCCGGTTTTGCAAATGCAGTAAATGATTTTGTGGAGCTTAAAGAGAACGGTGTCAGCTTCAAGGAGAACTCTGCTCAGTTCGCAGCATTTAAGCAGAATGTACTAGGCAATGCACCTTTCAGGGAGGAATTCCGTAAGAGAGTCCTTGAAGAGGCTAAAAACGGCCCCATCAAAACCGAAGACATCGCAAGGCTTCGTGATGACATCATCAGGGTTTCCGTTACAAAGAATTATGATAATCCTGCTGAGGTTGAAAAGCTTACCGCTCTTAAGAACGGCCTCGGCGCAAAGGTGGATATCGCAAAGGCCAAGGAGCTCGGACCGGAATTTAAAAAGCTTGCCGCAAAGGATTTACAGCAGGCAAAGCCTGAAGCAAAGGATATGAACAAGGCGCCTAAGGGCAGGGCACTTAAGTAACTTATTTCCGGTTGACAAAATCAATAATCGCGCTATAATTACTACCTGATGCGGTTTTAAAATCTATATAATAAATGATTTAAAACCACTTGTCAAACGGCGAATTGGGCGCGGTGCTAACAACGAGTTGATTTCGTCGATGACACATTGCCAGCGGACAAAAAGCACGTTCCCGGCGAGTGTCTTCGTAGCAGTGTACGTAAAAGAGAATAGTTATGCGGAAGAAGATAAAAGTATTGGCTCTGATCATGGTTGTTGCAATCGGTGTAACAGCTTGTTCTAAAAAAAGTGATAGTGGTAATGAACAGTCGTCGGAGTCAGGTAGTAATCAGATTATTATAAATAAGGCTGATAACTCGGGACAGCCGGAGAGTACAAACAATACACAGGAAACAGTAATCCCACCCAAGGATAATGCGGCAACTCCGACAATGAGTCCTACCGAAACTCCCACTCCGGAACCGGTCCCTGATTATGGCTGCCTTAAAACTGTTGTAGATACCTATGGGTTTCCAATCTACATCAGAATGAATGAGGGGATGGAACAGACATTCATAGAATTATCGGAGAATACAGCCAAGAGGGAGTGGATGTCAAATGTTGATTATAAGGTTTTCGAAAATCTTACATGGAACATTGATAATAAGCACCTGACTATCAGCGGTGGTTGGTCGGAAGAATTCGAAATAAATCCGGACACATGGACCGCCGCCTCATCATTGGGCGGAAAAGATTACAGTGTTTGTATATACGATAAAGATGGGGTATTCATTTTTCTTGATCGGTAAAGCATAGTCAATCCACAATCTCTGGCAGAACTATCCTAACGGCAATGTGGAAGAGATAGATAACACAAACGTCTACTATGATGAACAGAACATAAAGGCATCTTATGAGCACATGTCAAAAATTGTTCGGACAGTGCGGAACAAACAGCGGAACAATCCTAACTTCCATAAGGACGCTGCTTACACACTTTGGCACGGCATTTTCAATCTATAAGGTAGTGCATGATCCCGACACCGGAAAGACCGACACTGTGCTGAATGCAGAACAGGTGCGGGCGGAGTTGGGGGAGAATCTGACAGATGCTCTGCTTAAGTACTTCAACTCTTTAAAAAACGTGACTGAGCTTCAGTACAGGCGTCAGAAGGAAATCGACAACGGTCTTGCCACTGTAAATTTTCCGATAAACAAAAAGAGCAAGAGGCTCAAAAACTATGAGATAGTCAAGTCCTATCCGGGAGGCGAAAAACTTCCCGGACGCGGAAATAACGCTCCGGGAAAGGCATGATCATCTTTGCGGGGCAAAAAAATAAAAGGAGTATTAAAATGAAAAGACGTTTAGAGTTAATTATGATCGTTCTGTGCCTCATGTGCGGGCTGCTTGCCTGCGGCGAAAAGAAAGGCAAGGATAAAAGTTCGGAATCCGCTGAAGCTTCCGAAAACGTGACTTTCAGCGGAAAAGAGACGGAATCTCCGTCACCCGAATGGGTTGCGGCTCTTTCTCAGGCAAAAGATGCGAAACAGCTTTTTGTGATATGCGCCCACGGGACATCCACGGCATGGGTCTCCATGCACGAAAAGGACGAGAACGGCAAGTGGAAGATGATCATGAGCACACCGGGATTTATCGGACGCAACGGACTCGGAAAGACCAAGGAAGGCGACGGGATGACACCAGCGGGTACTTTTTCCTTTAACAGAGCCTTTGGTATCGCCGACGATCCGGGCTGTGCCATCCCCTATGTTAAGGTCGACGATGATTATTACTGGTCCGGGGATGTAAATAACGGCATGCATTATAACGAGCTCGTAAAACTTTCCGATTATCCGGCGCTTAACGTTGACGACAGCGAGCATATAGTGGATTACGCGTATGAGTATCGTTATTGTCTTAACATAAGCTATAATGATAAAGGAACAGCCGGACTCGGTTCCGCAATATTCCTTCACTGTTTCGGCGACAAAAAGCCCTATACCGGCGGCTGCGTGGCTATTCCGGAAGAAAAAATGAAATATGTGATGCAGAAGGTATCGGCCGACTGCGTGGTCGTGATCGATTCATTTAAAAACCTTGGCTGCAGTGAGCTGAAGCCTTCAGATGTTACTGCTGATGCGGGAACCCCCGAGGCTACGGTAAACGGCGGAGAGGCTGATCCGGCTGCCGGGACTGAGGTCACAGTCGGCGAGGACGGCGTAAAGCTTTCTAACGATCCTTCCGATTTTGCGGTGCTGTCCGAGGCAGTTCCCGATGCCATACTTGAGATCCGGTATTATTCGACCTATAATTTCGTCGGCGACAGGATCGACGGATATGAGCAGCCGATCGCCCTGCTTACAAAAGAAGCGGCAAAGGCGCTTAAGGGAGCCGGCGACGAACTTAAGGAGAAAGGGTACAGGTTAAAAATATTTGATGCCTACCGCCCTCAGATGGCAGTCACAAATTTCATGAATTGGGCTCTTGACGCGGAAGATACGCGCATGAAGGAGTATTTTTATCCGGAACTGGAGAAAGATGTGCTTTTCCCCGAAGGATATATTGCCGAGCATTCGGGCCACAGCAGAGGAAGCACCGTTGATCTTACGCTTTTTGATATGAGAACCGGAAAAGAAGTGGATATGGGCGGAACCTTTGATTATTTTGGTGAGCTTTCGCATCCTGATTATAAGGATATTACCGAGGAACAGTATGCAAACCGTATGCTGCTCCGGGATGTAATGATAAAGCACGGCTTTAAGCCCCTTGAAGAGGAGTGGTGGCATTTTACTCTTGAAAATGAACCGTATCCGGATACCTATTTCACCTTTCCGATAAAGGGAAACTTTGCCGGAACGAAGTGACAGCGGATCTGCTGCCGTCAAAGGCCGGATGAGCTATCCTTATAAAGAAACACTAAAAAAAGGAAATACCATGCAGAAGATTTTTAATTCTCTTATACTGTCATTTGTTTTTTTTGCCGGGCTTTTTGCTCTGGCAGCCGCGGAGGAGTTTACTCCGGGAAACATTCCGGTAGTCTCAATCAATATTGATGAGACGCAGGGAAGCATCCGGGAGATGAACGAAAGCTTTGACCACAGTGTCGAGTGCCACGGTGATGTCGATATTCTTGTTCCCGAAGGATATATCAGCGAGTATACAGGCGAAGCGGTCTCATCGGTTTCGGGAATGACGCTTGAATATATACGCGGCAGGGGAAACACCACATGGCAGGGAAGCGAGAAGAAGCCCTACAAACTTAAGTTCGAGGAAAAGCAGGATATCCTCGGTATGGGGAAAAACAAGCACTGGATATTGCTTGCCAATTATTTTGACGAAAGTCTTGTCAGAAACAGGCTGGTATATAACATGGCAGCCGCCTATGGGCTTGCCTACAGTCCGAAATGTATTTCAGTCGATGTGGTAATGAACGGAGAGTACCTGGGATCGTATCTTCTTACCGAGCAGATCAGAATCGGAAAAACAAGGGTCGATATCGATGAACTGACGGAAAGCGATATCCTTGAGCCTGAGATCAGCGGCGGCTATCTGCTTTCGAGGGGCATGCCGTTAGATGAGACGGAGGGTGTCATTACGGAGCATACATCTTTTCTGTATGAGGAGCCGGATTTCACGGACTATGACAGCCGGGAACAGAAAAAATATATAAGCGATTATTTTAATGAGCTCGACGAAGCGATTTACGGTACCGATTATAAAAATCAGGCGGGAAAGGGTTACGCGGATTATCTTGACGTGGAATCCTTCGCAAAGTACTGGTGGATGCAGATATTCTTCAAAAATGATGACGGTTACGGTTCCGACAGTACTTTTGTGTACAAACCCAGAAACGGAAAGCTTTATTTTGGACCCGTATGGGATTTTGACCTTGCGATAAGCGCCAAATTTGAAAAACTTGACGAGGATGTGCTTTCGGGAATTTCCGCACCGTCCTTTTCGTGGGCCGACAGACTGATGACAGATCCCGAATATGTTGAATTGTTAAAGGAGGAGTGGAAGAAATTTGACCTTCTTCTTGCCGAAGTCACAAAGAAAGACGGATGGCTTGACAGGTACTATGATGAGCTTAACGAATCGGCCGGAAAAGACAGGGCACTGTATGCCGATTATTACTATGACGACGGAAAGACCTATAAAGACCGCCTTGAATATATCAGGAAATGGATAGATATCAGAAGAGATTATATAAACAGAAACATAGATACTCTTTTCAATGCTTATCACAATATATCATTTTACAACGGAGACACTCTGGTTGCTACCCAGTCATTTAATGAGGAAAACAGTCTGACTGTGTCTGCTCCGGAGATAGCCGAAAAGGAAGGCTTGATTTTCATAGGCTGGTATGATGAGGAGGGAAAAAAGTATACGGGTTCCGACACATTGGACAGGGACATTGTATTCTATGCAAAATATGTCAGTATTGATGAGGCCACGAAATATGAGAGGGTATTTCTTCAGGAAAAGGAGAAGTGGATATCCCTTGAATACGGCGGTTTTACTCCCTCTGCCACAATGCTGCCCGATGACCCTGAATATAAAAAGGTCCTCTGGTCCTCATCCGATGAGAACGTGGCAACGGTTGATGATAACGGTTTTGTCCAGCCGCTCAAAGAGGGTGATGTAACTGTCACGGTGACGCTGCCCTCAGGCGAACACGGAGAACTGCTCCTGCATATACTTAGCGGCGAAACAGCGGATAATTACATTACTTCTCTTACAACTGAAAAAAGCGAATTAAGCCTCGCAATCGGTGAATATGCGCTGAATCCATATGTCGTGACGGCAGGTCTGAGGGATTATTATATAGAATTTTCCAGCTCGGATGAGGGAATTGCCGTGGTCGACGTAAACGGTGTTGTAAGAGCTGTCGCTCCGGGAAGCGCGGTCATCACCTTGAAGGACGGTTTGTCAGGACTTGAATGCTCCTATGTTGTAAATGTAACGGAAGAAAAAGAGGAAGCGGAGCCGGCGGAGGATAAGGGTAAAGAAACCGAGGGGTCTCCGTCCACAGGAGATGATATGGATCTGAGTGTTACAATGATTTTGATCGTTTTGTCCGCCGCCATTCTTTTTAATACCGTATCAAAAATAATGGAAAAAACAGATTGAAAAAGATATTTACAGCGGTGCGGATGTGCCGGGAAAGCAAAGAGACTGCAGCATTTTGACTGCGGTCTCTTTTTTGCGGATATTGCGGTCGCAGAGAATCACGGATCATATAAGCCCTAAGTTTCTATGGACTATTTGGGGGAAATATGGTATACTACAAAATAGAGTTGAATGAGTTTTATCAACTTATAAAACCGAGATTCGATAATGCTAATAAGCGGATACATTTCGGATACAAAAATTTCCGTAAATAGAGATAATAGCGATAATACCGCTAAATATGCTAATAAGATTCAAAGGATAACCACTAGATATGAGTCGTTAAACGAGGAAGGCGGCTGGGACAGCGTCTGGAACCAGTACGGCAGCAGTACCGAGGGCAAGGACAAGGCTTTCGGTTATCTCAACACGCTCAATCAGAGCTTTGTTGATATTGTAAGAGCGTCGGGCGGTAATAATGAAAAGCGTCATCTGCTGATAGCAGGCTATTACACCAACGTTCAGCACACCTGTGACGATCTGTTTGTAATGCCCACAGACCCGCAGAACAGAATGGCAGTCTCCGTTCACTATTATGACCCCTCAACGCTGACTATCCTTGAAGCTGATGCCGACTGGGGCAAGGCAAGAACAGACTGGGGCTCGGAGAAAGACCTTAAAGGTCTAAATGATGCGCTTGACCTTATGAAGACACATTTTACCGACAAGGGCATTCCCGTAATAGTCGGAGAATACGGCTGCTTCGGCAAAAACAAGGAGCAGGAGGTAAAGCGTGCATATATGGTAGATGTATGCAGAGAGACCTACATCAGAGGAATGCTCCCCATACTGTGGGACACTCAGGACACCTTCTATGACCGCAAAACCCTCACCTACAAGGACGAAGAGATGCTAAAGCAGATGATGGAGATTCCCTCCCTCAGCAGGAGCAAGAAGTAAGAACCTGATCGCACTCGGCGTAAAGGACGAAAATGGGACAAATGTGCTTTCGGGCATGTTTGTCCTCTTTTTGCGTTTTTATGGCGAGGAAATCATAGATGATATTCAAAAAAAGAGCAAACAAAGGGCTACTATGACTCTGAGTCCTTATTATTGGACTGCATAGTTGATGTGATTGTGGTGACGCGGGTAAAAAGTGACCAATTAAGGACTTCTGGACTGAGAAAAGAGATTGTGATTTAAAAAATTTAGTAGTATAATAAAAATTTAATAAGGAAAAAACTTATGTCATAATTACTTGCAGCTTATTTGGGCTGATATATAAGTATCAAAGGATTACAGAAAATGAGTGAAATTAAGATAATCAGAGCAACCGAAACCTATCAGCAGGCCGGGGCATACTATGTGCGGATTCAGGCTATGGCAAAGAAGCACCACATAACTCTTCGCAGGGAGTTTGATGAGCATGATACGCCGGAGACGAAATATATTGTTGTGCTTGATGATGAATTCCCCGTGGCAACAGCAAGAATGCTTCCGCTTGATGATGAATCAGTTGAAATCGGCAGAGTGGTCGTTCTCCCGGAATACAGGCATCGTGGCATCGGCTCTATGGTTGTTGGTGAATGTGAAAAATGGGCTGTGGAATTAAACTATAAAAAGGCTGTTGTGGAAAGCAGAGATAATAAAACTGCATTCTATGAGCGGCTCGGATATAAAATATGCGGAAAGGCCGTGGACGGAGATACATTCAGATGCATAAGAATGGAGAAGAATCTTTAAAATATGACAAAGCAGTTAACACCGGAACAAAAGAAATGGATAAAAACAAGAGATGACCTTATCTCTGAAATTGAAAGGCTTGGGTTCCCGGCTGAGCTCGGATATGAGTGCGCAAAAAATCTTGGTGGCGTAAAGGCGATGGAACGTATGATGGCGTATCTTCGTTATGTAAAGCCGAGGAAGGCCGAGCTGGTTGTGGATGAGATGCTGGCCATATGCTCGGAAATAAACGCCTGGCGGGAAAAGAAGGCAAGCGAAGAGGCAAGTGAAGCCTATAATGAATGGCTCGAGAGTGATTTGAGAAATGATGGTGAAGAAAATGATATATAAGTATGGCAACGTGGCTTCAACGAATGTTCTGATCCAGCCTGTCGACGATCATGACATGGCCGTTATCGAAAACGAGCTGGCAGCGATTAAGGCGGTGACGGAGGATTTCTGCCTTATTGCAGTCAAAGTTGATAACTGGAACAAAGACCTTTCACCATGGGAGGCACCGGCGGTGTTCGGTAACGATGCTTTTGGTGGCGGAGCCGGATTGTTCCTTGATAAGATTCTGGAACTGACGAAAGACAGGAGCAAAAAGTATTATATCGGCGGATATTCTCTTGCTGGTCTGTTTGCATTGTGGGCGGCATATCAGACGGATGTATTTGCCGGTGTGGCCGCAGCATCACCGTCGATCTGGCTTCCGGGCTTTACGGAATATATGCGAAACAACAGAATTAAGACCGACAAGGTTTATCTTAGTCTTGGAAATCGGGAAGAGAAAACAAAGAATCCGGTAATGGCGACTGTCGGTGAAAGAATACGCGAGGCACGTGAGATTCTGACAGGACAGGGCACTACCTGCCTGCTTGAATGGAATGAAGGAAATCATTTCAAAGAACCGGATTTGAGGACGGCGAAGGCGTTTAGAGCCGTCCAAAGGCCGAACGGGATGCAATCGTCTATGGTCTGTCCGATTATGTAAACGGTCTCTGGACAGCAGAATATACGATACATATGAAGATGGCGGCTGAAATGAATGCTAAGGCAAATAAAAAAAAGAATATGTTTAAGATTTAGGTGAAATCATGTGGGTAACAAGAGAAGAGGCATTAAAATATGGATTGTCATTTCCGGACACTTATCAGGATGCACCTTTTCATGATCCAAACTGGCAGCTCGTCAGGTATAAGGGAAATAAAAAAGCATTTCTGTGGACCTATGAGAAGGATGGTTACATTAATCTCAATATTAAGGTTAATCCGGACAAGGCTTTTTTCTGGCGGGATCTCTATGCTTCGGTAAAACCGGGCTATCATCAGAATAAGGATCATTGGAATACGATAATTCTTGACGGAAGCATTCCGGATAAAGACATCAGGCTGATGATTGCGGAGAGTTATGATCTGATCAGCGACAGCCCGTCAAAAAGGATATATGAGGCAGTAAAGAAGATACCATACGGACATGTAGCCACCTATGGCCGGATAGCAGAGCTGGCAGGAGATATTAAGATGGCTCGCGCCGTCGGAAATGCGTTGCATAAGAATCCGGATCCTGACAATATCCCCTGCTTTCGTGTAGTGAATTCAAAGGGGGAGCTTTCCGGTGAGTTTGCTTTTGGCGGGGTCGGAGCACAGGCAAAGCTTCTTGAAGCTGAGGGGATTGAGGTTAAAGACGGTAAAGTGGATCTTGAGAAGTATATTTGGAACGGATAACGGTTGTGGGATATAAATATCCCGGGAGGCTCATTCGATTAAAGGCTCGATGCCGAGGCCTTTATAGACGAATATGTCACGCTATGTAAGAATCTGAATAAGTGATTATTGCACATGCTCTGTATTTATGATATTATACATGGAGAACGGTGACCGAGGAAGTAGGAGACCATGATCAAAAAGAGTGACAATCCAAAACATAAACAGGGTTTTCGTGCTGAGCAGATAATACCTGTGAGCTTTCTGCTTGTGATACTGGCAGGATCGCTTCTTCTGATGCTTCCGTATGCAACGGTTGACGGGGAACGAACGAGTTTTCTGACGGCACTTTTTACCTCGACAACCTCGGTCTGCGTGACGGGACTGGTTGTTGTAGATACCTTTGCTCACTGGACTCTTTTCGGGAAGATCATAATACTGATTCTGATACAGCTTGGCGGACTCGGTACCGTTTCGGTCCTTTCGATGATAATGCTGATGTTAAGCCGGAAATTTTCATTGAAGGAAAGAAATCTTCTGCAGGATGCATTTAACCTTGATACAAGAAGAGGACTGTTTAAATTTCTTAAAAGGGTTTTCAGGGCAACGGCGATAATAGAAGGAAGCGGTGCGGTGCTATATGCAGTCCGCTTCATACCGGCAAAGGGTGTGATAAAAGGAATATGGTATTCTGTTTTCCACTCGGTTTCGGCTTTCTGTAATGCAGGTATTGATATACTTGGCCCCAACAGCCTGATAAATTACAATTCGGACCCGTTCCTCATGGCCGTGACGATGTATCTTATCATCATGGGAGGTATCGGTTTCATAGTATGCTTTGACGTAGTTGACAAGCTGAAAGAGGGCAGGAAAAAAGATTTCGGCGTCGGAAAATCATTGACCAGGCTTTCCGAACATACAAAGCTGGTGCTTTTTGTGACCGCGTTTCTTATCGTCGGGGGAACAGTTTTTCTTTTCCTTGCTGAAAGAAAAAATACAGGAACCATCGGTGAAATGGGACTCTTTGACAAATGGTTCAATTCACTTTTTCAGTCTGTCACATTCAGAACAGCCGGTTTTGCAACGGTACCCCAGGAAAATCTTACGGGAATCAGCTGTGTGATCGGGTATTTCCTGATGTTTGTGGGAGGATCTCCTATCGGAACGGCCGGCGGTGTGAAAACCGTGACAATTTTCATCGTGCTTTTCAACGCTATTGCGTTCATACGCGGGCGTGATGAAACGGTCATTGCCAAAAGGCGCGTGTCCGAAAACATGATAAGGAAGGCAGCGGCCATTGTAACCATCAGTATGTTCACAGCAATAATAATGACCGTGCTTCTGATGGCAAGCGAGGGGCTGGGAATTGACAATGCAGCCTATGAGGTCGTAAGTGCCCTCGCAACAGTCGGCCTGTCAAGAGGCATTACGGGAACCCTTACGTCAACAGGCAGGTTGATAATAATACTTTGTATGTATCTCGGCAGGATAGGACCGATTTCGATGGCGATATTCTTTACCAAAAAACATGTGGAAGCGAACAGCATCGCATATTCCGAAGGACATTTCTTTGTAGGCTAGGAGGAGAAAATGGCAAAATCAATTGCAATTCTGGGACTTGGAAAGTATGGCAGAAGCCTTGCGGATAGTCTTTATTCAATGGGAATCGATACCCTTGTAGTAGACATAAATCCCGAACTTGTAAGGCTCTATTCGGACCGTTCGACCACGGCGATAACTGCGGATCTCAGAAATGAGGACGAGGTCAAGGAACTGGGACTTAAAACAATGGATGCGGTAATTGTCTGCATCGGAACCTACCTTGAACCGAGCATCATGTCTGTAAATGTGGCTAAAGAGCTCGGAGTACCAAGCGTTATCGCAAAGGTGTCCTCAGAAAGAATGGCTTCGATACTTCTCCGCGTAGGTGCGGACAGGGTGATAAATCCCGAGGAAGAGATGGGAGTCAGAAGTGCCAGAAAGCTTGTGTCACCTTCGTTCCTTGAATATTTTGAACTTGATGAGGAACTCTGCCTTGTGGAAGTAAAAGCCAAGGACAAGTGGGTAGGAAAGAGCATGAAGGAGCTGGATTTCAGAAAGCAGTACCATGCGAACGTTGTTTCCGTAAGAGAAGAGAACGTGAGATGGAGTTTTGTGGATCCTGATAAGCCACTTAAGGAGAACAGCATACTTCTGATGATGACAAACAAGAAAAATCTTAAGGGACTGAGTTTCAGCAGTTGAAAAAATAGATGGATTTTATTTGAAAAATGTGTTATAATAGGTGAGTTTATAAAATACAAGAGGAGCTTACAATGGATTTTTTATATTTGCCCTTGACTTATTTCTATTATGAGCTTTTATTTAATAGAAGCACAATAAGGACAATGGCTGCCAGACCGTTTTTCACAATTATGTTCTTTGCCTTCTTCTACGGCATGATCGCAGTTCTGGTTTCGTTCTGGCCTAAAAACAAGAAAGTGAAGAACGTGCTGCAGGGAATAATGATCTTTTTGCCCGTAATTCCCTGTCTTGTTGAGTATTTCGTTTTCCGCCAGTTCAAGATCTTCTATGACTGGAACACGGTTACCAAGGGTGCCGGGGACGCGGCGGGAGGATTCCAGGCCGATATCAAGAGAATGGTATTTTCGGCATCGGGCCTTGGCTATATTTTCCTGTTCTTCCTTCCTCTCCTTGCTTTCATCGGAATCAGGCTTTTACAGTACAGAAAAGTAAAGCTTGAGGAAAATGCAAGGGCAGCAAGAGCAGAGAGAGCTGCAAGAACGGGAAGAACCACAAGAAGAAAGGCCGGAAGCGTACGTGAAATAAGCGACAGAAACGACAGAAGGCCCAGATATGTACAGACCAGAAATTCCGGTAAGAGAGGCTTTAACCTTGACAAAGTAAAGCTTTGGGTGAAGTTTGTGGCAGTCGGTGCTCTGATCCTGTTCTTCTACCTGCTTGCGATCATAATGGTAAAGACCGGCAAGATCACAGCAAAATTCTATGACAAAGAGTACAATTTTGAATATGCAATACAGAACTTCGGTTTCGTAACCGGTTTAAGGAAGGAAATTTCAAGAGGTATCACCGGTAAGGCTGATGAGATCGGCTTTGAATCTACGGATGATATCACAATGCCTCCTCTTCCTTCGTCTGCTCCGGTAGTAACCTCTGCGCCTGTTAATCCTGTTGATCCTTCGGTAACGGATGAACCGCTTCCGCCGGATACAACACCTACACAGGCACCTACCCCGACTCCGATAGTATACGGCGAAAGCAAGCTGGATATCGACTTCGAGGCACTTGTCAAGAAGGATTCCGGAACCTATAAGGAGCTTGACAATTACTGTGCAAGCCTCACACCTTCGAAGCAGAATGCCTTTACAGGGCTCTTCAAGGGTAAGAACCTGATATTTATCTCTGCCGAGGCTTTCAGTGCCGAGGTGATAGACAAAGACCTGACGCCGACGCTTTACCGTCTGGCAACCAAGGGCTTCAACTTCACTGATTACTATCAGTTTGCAGGTGCGGGCACCACTGGCGGTGAGTACCAGAACCTTTTCGGTATGCTCCCGACAATGGGCGGCCAGTCCTTCAAGCAGACTGCAACCTATAATAACTATTTCCTTATCAGCGCCCAGCTCAATCGTCTTGGTTACTATGGAAAGGCTTATCATAACAATGATTACACCTATTATTCCAGAAACAAGACGCACATCAACCTCGGTTTCTCCGACGGTTACATCGGCTATGGCAGCGGCGTAGAGAACTATGTAAAGAAACAGTGGCCTGAGAGTGATGACGAAATGTTCATAGGCTCCATGCCTGACTATATTGACAAACAGCCTTTCAGCATTTATTATATGTCGGTATCCGGTCACGGAACCTACGGCTGGAATGTAAACTCCATGTCCAGAAAGCATAAGGACAGGGTTCAGCACCTTAATTATTCCGAGGGTGTTCAGGCCTATATCGCAGCAAACCTTGACCTTGAAGACGGTCTGACCCATATGGTCGCAGAGCTTGAAGCAAAGGGCATTGCGGATGATACTGTTATCGTAATCAGTGCCGATCACTTCCCTTACGGACTTGATGCTGAAGGAAGACTCGGAGACATGCCTTTGCTTTCGGAGCTTTACGGATATGAAGTTAAAACAAGCTTCCAAAGAGATCACAACCGCCTGATCATCTGGTCGGGCTGCCTCGAGAAATCGGAGCCTGTTGTGATCAGCTCGCCTACAAGCAGCCTTGATATACTTCCTACACTCTGCAATCTTTTCGGAGTAGATTGGGATTCAAGACTTCATCCGGGCAGGGACGTTTTCTCGGATGCTATGGCACTTGCATTTACCTCGGGTGGTGAGTGGAAGACCGATTATGGTACTTTCTATGCCGGCTCGGGAAGATTTGAACCGAAGGATGCAAGCATCGAAATACCCGATGGCTACACGAAGGCCGTCAGTGCAATAGTAAAGAACAAGATTAACTTCTGTAAGGGTGTGCTAGCTTCGGACTATTGGGGCCACCTTGTAAAAGTCGGGGCGGTAAAATAAAACATAAAAGCGGGGGACAGGGGTCTTCCGCTTTTTTGGCAATATAAGAGAGGCAGTTTTTCCGGTTTATGGCAAAAAAATACCACAGTATTTCCGATGAACTGAAGAAGGAATACGGCAGTAAAATATACAGGCTGTCCCTTACGTCAGGCTGTACCTGCCCGAACCGTGACGGAAAAATCGCCTACGGAGGCTGCAGCTTCTGCTCGGAGGGAGGTTCTGGAGACTTTGCCGCACCTTTTCTTCCGATTGATGAGCAGATCAGGCTGGCGAAGAAAAAGATTGCATCCAAGATTCCGAAGAACCTTGGGGAAGAGGAAAGAAAATATATAGCATATTTCCAGTCCTTCACCAATACCTATGGCGAAACCGAAAGGCTTAGAAAGCTTTATACCGAAACAATTGAAAGAGACGATATTGTAATACTTTCGATAGGTACAAGGCCGGACTGCCTTGAAGATGACAAGCTTTCGATGCTTTCGGAGCTTAACAGGATAAAGCCCGTATGGGTTGAGCTCGGGCTTCAGACGATACATGAAAAAACTGCGGAAAGCTTCGGCAGAGGCTACACTCTTGATGTATTTGAGGATGCCTACAGGAGACTCACTGAGGCAGGACTTAAAGTAATAGTCCATGTGATACTGGGCCTTCCGGGCGAGAGCAGGGAGGACATGCTTGCCACTGTAAAGTATCTGGCAGGTCTTAAACCGACCTTGTTCGGAATCAAGCTTCAGCTTCTGCATGTGCTTCGCGGAACAAGGCTTGCGAAAGAATATGAAAAAGAACCTTTTAAGATAATGAGCCTGCCGGAGTATTGTGAACTGGTGGTGGAATGCCTTAGGATTTTACCTGAGGAGACAACAGTGCACAGGATAACCGGCGACGGACCCAAAAAGCTCCTCATCGACCCAAAATGGAGCGCAGACAAGAAAAGAGTACTTAACACACTTAACAAAATGATAAGAGAAAAGCTTTAGAAGGAAGGATAAAGAATTGTTCAGAAAGAATGTACTGAAAAAAAGAGGAAGTAAGGCCATGGCCGTGATGCTTGCGCTTTCTATGCTTGCAGGACTTGCTGCCTGCGGCAAGGAAGAAAAAAAGGAGAGCAGCAGCGGCAGGTTTGTGATCGCTGAAAGGGAAGTTGAAAGTTCTTCCGAAAAGGAGAGCTCTTCACGCTCGGCAGAAAGCTCTGCGGAAAGCACGGCGGAAAGTTCATCCGCTTCACCGGAAGGAACAACCGGAGCGCCCGAAGATACGACCACACCGGCGGCTGATGATACAACAACTCCCGACCCTGCCGATACAGGCACGCCTGCGCCGACAGATACAACTCCGACAGATACTCCGACACCGGAAGTGAGCGAAACACCGACTCCCGAACCCACTAAATCCGGGGATTCCGGACAGACTGCCCCTTCGGATTACAAGGCACCCGATCTTTCGGGCGCCACCAAGGACGAGATCAAGCTGATAAAAGGAATTTATGTGCTTCGCGACACCGGCTATGAAGCCTATACCTATCTTGAAAATGTGGCTGTTTCTTATGCGGACACCGTGAATGCGGCCGCAAAGAAATTCCCGGGGGTCAGGGTTGTGAACACCGTTATTCCCTTAAGCTCGGGAATCACCTTCCCTGAGCATCTGCGCGGGAATATCAGCTCGTCAAATCAGAAAACCTCGCTTGAAAAAATCCAGGCAAAAATATCCTCGGATGTGAAATTTGTTAATATCTTTGATACAATGAACGCCCACAGGGATGAGTATATTTACTACAGGACCGATCATCACTGGACAGGCCGCGGCGCATACTATGCATATGCCGAGATTATGAAGGCACTCGGAAAGACAACAAAAAATCTTTCCGACTATACGGTGAAGAGATATGACGGTTTCTACGGATCCTTCTGGAATGATACGAAGTCGGCGCAGCTTGAAACCAACCCGGACTATGTCGAATGCTACGATTCAGGTGCATCCACCTCGCTTACGTTTACCCAGACAGACGGACAGACTCTTGCATGGCCTCTTTTTAACGACGTTACGAAATACGGCAAAACGCTGAAATATTGTGCCTATGCCGCAGGGGACAACCCCTATACGGTCATTAAAAACAAAGGGCTCAGTGACGGCAGCGCATGCATAGTGGTAAAGGAATCCTTCGGAAATGCCTTTGTACCATATCTTGTCGATCACTATCAGACCATTTATGAAGTTGACTACAGATACTATAAGAAGAGTTTTGCCGAGCTTGTGAAAACAACAGGTGCAACGGAAATATACATAATCAACAATATCGGAATGACAAGAAGCAAGCTCCTTGTCGGAAAACTTGCAGCCTGTCTTGCAAGTTAAGTTTAGACGGAAAAATCAGGAATAAAACTTTCAGAGGCGGTTTCACCGTCCTGAATAAAAGCATTTTCTATACCGAGGGAGAGGGCAAAGTCCACGACCTCGGTATATTCACGTTTTGTGACCTTTCTGGCGATGTCCTTAAACTCGGGCATTTCAAAAAGATAGGCCGGCGGAGTATACTGGTTCATTATTGAAAGATACACTTTGTCACCAAAGTTTTCCGCTATATATTCAATAACTTCCTTTGAATTCTTCTTATGTCCCGGCAGTACGAGATGCCGTACGATAATCCCTTTCTTCATTATATTAATATTGTCGGTTCCGGAGGGTCTGCCAGAAAAGACAGGCTCTCCCACAAGCTTAATCATTTCCGAAAGAGCCTTCTTTGCAACTTCAGGATAGTCAGGGGCCTTTGAAAGCCTCCCTGCAAGTTCTGCATCCATATATTTGAAATCCGTGAGAAAAATATCTACATTCTTATAATATTTCCTGAGGCTGTCAACACTCTCATAACCGCTGCAGTTGCAGACAACAGGAAGCAAGAGTCCTTTTTCCCTGGCAATATTAAGCGCGGTATCGATATCCGGCATAAAATGATCCGGAGTAACAAGGTTTATGTTGTTGGCACCCTGAGCCTGCAGGGAAAGGAAGATATCCGACAGTTCGGAGATCGTAACTGTTTTCCCTACTGATACTTCACCGCCCGGGGCAGAAAAGCTTCCTGAAATACGGTTATTCTGGCAGTAAACACAGCGAAGGCTGCAGCCTGTAAAAAACACGGTTCCGGAGCCCTCAATGCCTGAAATGCAGGGCTCCTCCCACATATGCAGGGCGGCTCTTGCAATCCGGATTTCTGAAGTGCTTCCGCAGAATCCGGTTTTGCCTTCTTTTCTGCGCACTTTGCAGTTCCTCGGACAGAGGGTGCATGAATCACTCGATTGTAATAGTGTGGAAGATAATGTTGTCATGGTTTAATTATAACACCAAAAGAAAATAAAAAACAACATATTTTGGTGCGTTGACGGAAAGATGAATGCGGTACTTGCCTACACTATCGGCAAGCTGAAGATCGACGGCGATCTGGGAACCGCGCTTGAGTTTTCCAGACTGATTAAGTAATAATTGAATAATAGATAATAAACGACTTCTCCCCAAAAGTATCATTTTTATGATAGATTGGGGAGAAGTCTTTTTTTATGTTTTAAAGCTGCCGGAGCAATACTAAAAAAGATATTAATATTCGGCGGATATCATAATTATAACATCAGATGACAATAAAACGACATAAAATTCCCTTTTGCGACGTAAAAACTACCGTTTGTGACGGATATATTGACAAATAGACTAAATGAGTGTAACATTTGATTAGAAAATTCCGTCTATATATGTATAAAGAGCAAGGAGGTGCAGTCATTATGAGAAAACTATTATTTTTAGTATTGGTTATGACAATGTTTCTGCTTGTTTCATGCGGAGACAGTGATAAAAAGGGTGAAAACAGTGTAGATAATTCTGCAAAAAATGAAGAATCGGTGGAAAGTGTGAACAAAGCAGAAGATCAGGAATATGATGAGTCTGCAGATTACAGTGGCAAGCTGACGTTGTATGAGTGTTCTTATAAAGGAAAAGAGCCGGGAATTGAAAAAATAATTGAATTTGACAGTAAGACAGGCCTCGAAATAAAGAAAAGCCTTGATAAAATGGAATGGGAAGATGAAGCACAGATTGACAGAGCCTATGCATTATGGTTCGATTTTGAACTGCAATTCAATGGCTGTGAAGATATCTATAAGTTCGGTTTTGGCGACAGGACAGCAATCCATAGAATTCCGGATGCCGGAACCTTCAGTGCGGGAACCCCTGATGAAGTCTATGCGCTTTGCCCGGGGAGAACAGAAGGCTGGAATTTTGATGATAACGGATTGCTTACCGAGGAAGACAGTATAAAATATGCAAAGAAATGTCTTTTGTCTTATATTACAAATCGAAAAAATTCTGAGGAAGGCGACTTTTCAACAAGTGATGACTGGGATTCATACGTTGTGATGACAAGACCAGCTGATCAAACGGAAATAATAAATGTAATGATTGAAAAGCCCGGTGAAAAGAATTATTATTGTTTCCTTGATGTCAATCGTAAAAGAGTGGGAATAATATCAGATTTCCATCGTTCATGGGAATATGAAAAGCTAGCCATTCCCGAAAAACTATCCTATGAAGGCCTTGAGATTAAATTTGATTATGCAAGGGCATATATAATGTCAGGTATTTATTCTGATGGTCATTACAGTTATTATATTGACGATGTTAATGGCAATCTGAATGGTATAAGATATATTGATGAGTACAGGCCTCAGCCCGTTGAGGATATTCTTGCAGATGCAAAGGCATATTTTTCAAGGCTTTATCCAGATTTTATTACAAATGATGAAGGCTGGAATCAAGAGGATGCATTGCGGGGAGACGGTAGCAGGACGGTTTCCTACACAAAGAAGGCAAACGGAAAACCGGAAACGATAGCCTCGTTTTTGTATGACGGAGAGAATCGGCTTTTGACCGCTTATACCACTCTATATCTGACAAAGATGATAAAAGAAGACGATCTACAGGTGTTGGAAGCGGTAAAAAAATATCTGGAAGAATATATTGAAAAAGAAAAGGCTGAGGGAGTAAGTTTTAATGCAGACAATCTGGAGGATTATCAAGTAAACATAAACAGCTATCCTGAGAAGAACGTTTGGTATGTAATGTTTAGTTTGTATGAGCCAAAAGATGACAGTCTTCCCGAGACATATCTGTGTGAACTGAGCTATGTGGATGGAGAGCCTCAGGTAAAATTACTTGAGAAGAAGTGATATAAGGATGGTGCAGGAATCAGGCATTTGTGATAAGTCTGAAAACAATGAAAGAGCCATCCTCGGTTTCCTCGTCTGTGACAATAAGATCACAATCGTATTCTTCGGTAAGCTTTTTTAGACCTGAAAGTCCATAGCCACGTGGAATATTATTGATTTCGGGCATGTTGAGAACCGTTTTTCTGTCATTTGTTTTTGTTGTGTAGCCGAGCACGAAAATATCCTTTTTCTGATTGCAACAAAAACAGTAAATGGGAAACCTGTGGTTCAATGTATTGCTATCCTGTAGAAAACCAGGAAGAATTTATAAAAATTCTTAACGAAAAATATCGAGATGTTGTACAAGACTATTACCTTAAGAATTGTAAAGAGGTAAACGAGATGTTTAGGTGAAAACGATATGAAATATCGGATGAGCTCGCTACCGTAGTTTTACTGCGTTTCGATGACTTCAATATATATGTAAGAGGTTAGTGCAACATGAAAAAAGTACTGTTAGTGGTATTAGTTATGGTTTTATCTGCCTGTCAGAAGACTCCGGAAACGGAGTCTTCTGTTGGCATGTCTTCAGATGATAAAGAATCCTTAGTAACATCAACCCCGGCTTTGGATTCTTCTGAAAGTGAATCACCAAAACAGGAAGAAAAAGACGGGTATGCTTTGATTACTCTTGAGCAGGCCAGGATGGAAGCAAAAGAGATGGCGGGCCAGACTGTTGAAGGGTTTATTATGCCTGAAAAAATTGTTGTTACAGACGGCAATACAATACCGGTATACAAAGATAGTGAGCATCAATGTGAAAGTTACAAAGAAGCTGAAGAATGTTTCAGAAAACTGATTCCAAGATATGATGAAATTGTTGCTGCCGGAGCGGAACCCCGATATTACTATAATGATGAAGAGAACCCGGAAAGTGTTGCCGGAGTAACTTACAAAATAGAATCAGATAATGATTATGGAATGGAAATTGCTACCGTTTCTGATAAGGGATTTATATCTTACGACGGAAAAATAGTGTCTTTTATGTGGGAACCGGAAGAAAGATATGATATTGAATGGGGAGACAGTTACACGGATGATGAAGGCTATGAACTGTCAGATGGATTTGTGACTATAAAGGATGCTATTGAATTTACGGAAAAAAGAATAAATGACAGTCTTGGTGAACTTTATGAAGGGGTTGACAAATTTAAAGTACAGCATTTATATGTATTTAAAAACGAGAAGAATGGCAAATATGTTTACAAAATGATAGTCGGCTTTGTGTTTGACGGTCAGGCTTTGGATACAGCAAGCTTGTATTACGATTCAAAAGGCGGTAAAGATAAATATACTTTTGCCGGGTTTTATCTTAACTGTGTGATGGAAAAGTCAGATTGTTTGGATAGCTTT
>JAFRWN010000055.1 GCA_017437965.1 Lachnospiraceae bacterium | reverse complement strand
TTATATTTGACAGATTTGTCTTACAAAGCAAAAGGAAGAAATTATTCTGAAGAGGATATTTATATAACTGACAAGCTTAAGAATAAATATGATGTTGTATTGTGTCATCCAAAATGTGCGGTGAGTTATGAGGATTATGCGGATATTGTTGTCTTTAGAAATACCGGAAGTGTAATTGGATATAAAGATATTTATTTTGATTTTCTTAAACGTGTATCTGAAAAGAAGCTAAAAACATTCAATTCATTTGATGGAAAAGCGGATATGAAGGGCAAACAATACTTATTGGAGCTCACAGCTGAAAAATATCCGGTTATTCCTACAATTGATTTGGTGGATGATATAAGTATTTTACCAAAATCGGATTTATTTGTGATAAAGCCGAAAGATGGAGCAGATTCCATTGGATTAGACTTTGTTACACTTGAAGAAATTATTGGGCGTAACATTTGTCCCGGAACCATGTTAATACAGCCGGCAATTGATTTTCAGTATGAAGTTTCATTTTATTTTATTGATGACAAGTTTGAATATGCTTTATATGCTCCTGATAAATCGAAACGATGGATATTAAAAGAATATAATTGCACCGATGAAGATATAGCATTTGCCGGAAGATTTATTGAATGGAATACAGTAACGCATGGTATTCAGAGAGTAGATGCATGCAGAACGAATGACGGAGAGTTATTACTGGTCGAATTAGAGGATCTGAACCCATATCTTTCAATTTTGGATGTGAATGAGAAAACAAGACATAAATTTCTTAATGACATGATGGAAACGTTAGAAATGCTATGATGAATGAGCCGCCGAAAGTAGAAGATACTATTGCGATTTGAAGACGGAAATCTTCGCAATCGAATAGCGAGTTATATCGGAATATAATTGAATAGTGATGATTGGAAAAAGACCTTAACGGGTCTTTTTCTATTGCTCAAATGAAAGGACGAAAAGATGAAAAAGAAAATATTTCTGCTTATTGTCGGGACTGCAGGACTTGCCTTCTTCCTGACTTTAGGCATTATAGTAGCTCCATATATTAAAAACGGCGGTCTGCTTTTAATGTTGATCAAACCTTATAAGCCATATCTTCAACTTGAATGGTGCAGTGGGACAAGTATTAAGTGTATGATATTCTCTGCTGTTGCATATGCCCTTACAGTTCTTCTCATATGGATGAGAGGCAGGGCAGTCCGTGCCGGTGAAGAGTATGGGTCCATGCGGTGGTTGACATCGAAAGAGCTTGGTAGGAAGTATTCCCCATGTGAAAGCGGTGGTAACAATGAGGGAAGAATAGTAACGAGGAACATAAAGCTTAACGAGGATACCCAGGCGCTTGGCAGAAACCTGAATTTGATAGTAGAAGGTGGTCCGGGTACCTCAAAGACCAGAGGAGTGGTTATTCCTTTGGCGGTCATGGAAACCGGTCATCCAATTATCAGCAGGCGAAAAGAGAGCTTCTTGATGCCAATGAGCTGAGGGTACTTGATAACGGTAAGGCGGTATACTTTATACGAGGTGAGTATCCGGTGCTTGATGACAAGTACGATATGAGACAGCATCCGTGCTATAAACTTCTTGGTGAGAGTACCGGTAAGTTCTATGATCATGGTGAAGTCCATAACAAGATGCTTCTCGAAAAGGGAAAGGAAAACCGGAAGGACGGAAGGAAGATTGATGTCACGGTTACCGGCGGTGAGACGTTGAGGTAACTGACGGAAGAAGAGGTGAATACATTTTTTGATGAAAAAGATTTTTGAAAAAGATTGTATCTTTTAAGTTGATTTTAGAATAGGCTGTTATCATATGTTTAAATCAAACGAAGGAGGATGTTGATTATGAGAAAAATCAAATTAATGACAATCACAGTAATGATGGCAGTGGCTTTAGCAGCCTGTGGAAGTAATTCTGACAGTACATCGACCGAAAGCAGTTCAAATACAGTAACAGAATCAACTACAGATATATCTACGGAATCATCTCAGGCTAGTGAAACCGGTAATGCAGATGGAGAAAGACCCGAAGCACCTCCGGATGGCGAAGGAGGCCCTGGTGGAGAAAAGCCTGACGGAAATCCGCCTGACGGTGAACCGGGAGGTGGTGGTCCGGGAGGTGGTGGCCCCGGTGGAAGCAGCAGTGAGGTTGTTTATGATGGTGCTACGGAAATATCATCCTCTGATACTCAGGACGGACAGACCTACAGTTCAACAACCGAGGATCAGAGTGCATTAATGATCAGTACGTCCGATGATGTCACAATAAGCAATGCGACCTTGTCAAAGACGGGTGATTCGGACGGCGGTGATAATTGTAACTTCTATGGACAGAATGCAGCATTACTTGTTAAAGGCGGCTCGACAACAACCATTACAAACACAACGATCACATCTGATGCAGATGGCGCAAACGGAGTGTTCAGCTACGGTGGTAACGGTGGTCAGAACGGAGCGGCAGGCGACGGTACCACAGTTATTATCAAGGATTCAACGATTACTACAACTGGCAATGGCTCAGGTGGAATAATGACTACCGGCGGTGGCGTTACAAAGGCATATAGTCTTACTGTTACGACAAGCGGCCAGTCATCTGCAGCAATTAGAACAGACAGAGGCGGCGGTACAGTTACAGTTGATGGCGGTACATATACTTCGAACGGACTTGGTTCACCTGCTATTTATTCAACAGCGGATATTACAGTAGATAATGCAACGCTTGTTTCAAATCTTTCGGAAGGTGTCTGCATTGAGGGACTGAATTCCATAACCCTTAATAACTGTGATATGACAGCAAATAATACAAAGTGCAACGGCAATGCCACATTTTATGATACGATTATGATCTATCAGTCAATGTCAGGTGATGCCGACAGCGGCACATCCTCATTTACAATGAACGGAGGTTCGCTTACAAGCAAGAATGGGCATGTGTTCCATGTTACAAATACCAGCGCGGTAATCACTCTTTCCGGTGTTACTATCACTAACGAAGACAGTGATAATGTACTGATCTCTGTTTGTGACGACGGATGGAGCGGCGGTTCCAATATAGCTGTCCTGAATGCTTCTAAGCAGACTCTTGAGGGTGCTGTACTTGTGGGAGATAATTCGTCTCTTACACTAAGCCTTTCCGATGGTTCTTCATTTGACGGATATGTAAGCGGTGAAATCACCAACGCAAAGGGTGATACGGTTTCTACTGAAGTCGGTACAGTATCGGTAACTCTGGACAGCAGTAGTACTTGGACACTTACCGGTGACAGCTATATAACTGAATTCAATGGTGATGTGTCTAATGTCATAAGTAACGGATACACCCTTTATGTAAATGGTACAGCACTTACAGGAACTAAGTGATTGATATAAATTCAATGTAATGGCTTCGGGTGAACGAGTGTCCGGTTTTTCAGGCAGAAAGCTAAGTTGATTGGCGTAAGGTGTAATCATAAAACTCCTCGGAAATTACAGATAATTGATCCGGCGTCTAAGCTGATTATAACACAGCTTTTTTTTCAATGCTACCCAATATAAGCAAATAATTATTGAAAAAATACCCCACAAATGTTATAATACCCTAATGTGTTTAACCATGAAACATTAAGAAAGCAGGTATATTATCATGAAGATTGGCATAGTGGGGCTCCCCAACGTCGGCAAGAGCACCCTTTTTAATTCACTTACCAAGGCAGGAGCGGAGATGGCTAACTATCCGTTCTGTACTATCGATCCTAACGTGGGCGTGGTGCCGGTACCGGATGAGAGAGTGAATGTGCTTACAAAAATGTTTGAATCAAAGAAGACCGTTAATGCGGTCATTGAGTTTGTTGATATAGCAGGACTTGTGCGCGGCGCAAGCAAGGGCGAGGGTCTTGGAAACCAGTTCCTTTCGCATATCCGTGACTGTGACGCTATCGTGCATGTCGTAAGATGCTTTGAGGATTCGAATGTCATCCATGTTGATGGAAGTGTTGATCCGGTAAGGGACATCGAGACCATAACCCTTGAACTTATCTTTTCGGATATTGAGATGGTTGACCGCCGCATGCAGCGTGTGGGGCGTGCACGTGCAAACGATAAGACGCTTGCCAAGGAATATGCAATGCTTGAGAGACTCAAGGCTCATCTTGAGGATGGAAAGCAGGTGAAAACCTTTGAAGTGGAAGATGAGGACGAGGCTGCAATGCTTTCGGAGCTTGCGCTTCTGACAACCAAGAAGGTTATCTTTGCGGCAAACGTAAAGGAGGATGACCTCGCTGATGACGGTGCATCGAATCCTTACGTTGCAAAGGTACGCGAGTACGCAAAGGAGGATGGTTCCGAGGTGTTCGTTATTTCGGCTGCGATTGAGGCTGAAATCGCTGAGCTTGACGATGAGGAAAAGGCTGAGTTCCTTTCGGATCTTGGTGTGAGCGAGTCGGGTCTTGACAAGCTGATCAAAGCAAGCTACTCACTGCTCGGACTTATCAGCTTCCTTACAACAGGTCCTGATGAGACAAGGGCATGGACAATCACAAAAGGAACAAAGGCACCTCAGGCTGCCGGAAAGATTCATACCGACTTTGAACGCGGTTTCATCAGGGCAGAGGTTATACCTTTTGAAAAACTGGTTGAATGCGGCAGCAATGCTGTTGCAAGGGAAAAAGGACTGATCCGCTCCGAAGGCAAGGAATATGTGATGCAGGACGGAGATGTGGTTCTGTTCAGATTCAACGTCTAGGAGGCCCTGCGTGACGATACTGGCAGAAAAAACAGATATTATTTTCCCTGGACTTGGCATACATTTTAAAAATGTGGGTGACGGGTTCTCAATATTCGGTTTCCGTATTGCCTATTATGGCGTGTGCATTGCGATTGCAATGGTTGTGGGCTACCTTGTTGCCGAGTTTCAGGCAAAGCGCACAAGGCAGAATCCTGAAATGTATCTTGATTTTGCGGTTTTTGCGGTAATTGTTTCCGTCATATGTGCAAGGCTTTATTATGTTGCTTTTGCTTGGGACAAGTTCAAGGATAAACCAATCTCGATACTTAACCTCCGTACCGGCGGACTTGCAATCTATGGCGGAATCATCGGTGGAATCACCTGCGCCGTAATATATTCAAGACGAAAGAGGATAAACATGGGTAAGTTCTGCGATACTGCTATTGTGGGACTTCTGACCGGTCAGATCATCGGCCGCTGGGGGAATTTTTTCAACCGCGAGGCTTTTGGTTCGTATACCAAGGGGCCGTTCCGTATGCTTCTAAATGTAAAGGATGTATGGTGGCAGTTTGATCCTGCATCTTCAGAGGAAGCTGTGAGGGCAGAATATGAAGGAAAGACCGTAGCTCTTAACCGTGTTCTTGAAATAAGGAACAATACGGTGGAGCGAAGTGGTGAGACTTATGTCAGTGTTCACCCCACTTTCCTCTACGAATCATTTCTGAACCTGTGTCTTCTTATTATAATACTGCTTTATACGAAGAAAAAGAAAGCCAACGGCGAGCTTGTCTTCATGTATGTGGCGGGATATGGTGCGATCCGCTTCTTTGTGGAGAGCCTTCGTTCCGACCAACTGCTTCTCTGGGGCACCGGACTTGCAGTTTCGCAGCTGCTTTCAATCGCAATGTTTATTGTGGGCGTGAGCATGATCATTTATCTGAGGATCAAGAAGACGCTTACGAATGAAGAGAAGGCTGAGCTTGGTATGCTGACCGAGAAAGATAGGGAGGAAGCAGCGAAAGCGGCACTCGTTGAAACAGAAAAGGCGGATACAGAAGAAAAAAATCCCCTTTAAAATGGAAACTTTACAACTAAATATGGTTTCTTGTGGACGAAAAAAGAGCTTTCCACAAGATGTAGAAAAAATGACCAAAAACATTTGTTCGATGGTCATTTTTTTTATGCTTTTTTAACAAAAAGTACTTGCATTTTGTATGGTTTTGCTATAGAATGGTGGCAAGTGGTGTAAAAAAGGGGCAAAGTGGAGCAAAATGGTAGAAAGGAGGAAAGCATGAGCGGCTTATTTGCAGGAAAATTCAATCACACTCTTGACACCAAGGGCAGAATAATCGTGCCTGCAAAGTTCAAGAAAAACCTCGGCGAAACTTTTGTTGTAAGCCTTGGTCTTGACGGATGCCTGTTCATCTTTCCGAATGAACGCTGGGAAATGTTCGTGGAAGAGCTTGATAAGCTTCCCGGAACCGATAAATCTGTCAGAGTCCTCAAAAGAGCCTTCATGGCAAACTCATCTGAATGTGAGATTGACAAGCAGGGCAGAATCCTGATTCCTGCTGAGCTCCGCGAGAAAGTGGGGCTTACCAAAGAAGGCGTTTTCGTAGGCGTAGGCCACAAGATAGAGCTTTGGGATAAAGACAGATACGAAGCAAATAACAACTTCGACTCGATAGAGGATATGGCAGAAGGACTGACGGCATATGGAATCAGCTTCTAAAACCGAATTTAAGCATTACTCGGTAATGCTTGATGAAACGATAGAGGCACTTAAGATCAAGCCTGATGGAATTTATGTGGATGGTACCCTTGGAGGCGGAGGCCACTCGGAGCAGATACTTGCGAGGCTTTCGGGAGCAGGACGCCTGATAGGAATAGACCAGGATGCGGACGCCATAGCCGCTGCGGGAAAAAGACTTGAAGAATACAAAGACAGACTGATAACAGTCAAAAGCAACTACGAAAACATTTCGGAAATCCTTAAGGAACTCGGAATCGGAAGGGTTGACGGAATCATACTTGATCTTGGGGTTTCCTCATATCAGCTCGATAGTGCAGAGAGGGGCTTCTCCTACAGATTCGAAGCACCGTTGGATATGCGTATGGACCGTGAGGCAACAAAGACGGCATATGACATAGTAAATACATACAGTGAGTCAGAATTAAAAAGAGTGCTTTCGGAATATGGAGAAGAGAGATTCGCAGGAAGAATTGCCAGACATCTTGTAGATACTAGGGATGAGATGCCTGTCAAAACCACTGCACAGCTTGCGGAGCTGATAAAGGAAGCGATACCCGCAAAATTCAGGCAGGGCAAAGGTCACCCTGCAAAGCAGAGCTTTCAGGCGATAAGAATAGAGCTCAACAGGGAGCTCGAAGTATTGCAGAATACTTTGGAAACAATGGTTGAGCTCCTCACGCCGGGCGGCAGACTCTGCATCATCACTTTCCACTCGCTTGAGGACAGGATAGTGAAAACAGCTTTCAAACGTTTTGAAAACCCGTGTACCTGCCCGCCGAGCTTCCCGGTGTGCATATGCGGAGCAAAAAGCAAAGGTAAGGTTGTGAATTCAAAGCCGATACTTCCCTCGGAAAAAGAACTGGAGGAAAATCTGAGATCGGCAAGCGCAAAACTAAGAGTTTTTGAAAGGACTTAGGAAAATGGAAGAGAACAGAAAAAAATCTGTAGTTTACAAAATGGAAAATCAGGAGTATAATGCTGACAGCCTTGCTTACAGACACAGTGAGGAATATGAGGAACATACAAAGCGCTATGAGCGCATTTTAAAGGAGAACAGACGTAACGAAAAGAGAAACCAGCAGGCTAACGGAAAGATCAATGCCGGTATCGACTTTATCTCCGCTGCAGTTCTTGCGGTTGCTGTTGTTGCCCTTGCATTTTTCATGCTTCGTTATCTTTCGGTATCTTCACAGATCGCCGACATGAAGAAGAGCGTGAAAAACCTTAATTCAACCCTTTCGGAGATGAAGTCCGAGAACGATCAGGCCTACAGTGCGGTTGACGCATCGGTTGACATCGGCAAAGTTTATGATGTTGCAGTAGGTGAGCTCGGTATGGTATTCCCGGACGAAGACCATGTGGTAACATATGACTATGTGGAGAAGGGTTATGTAAAACAATACCAGACGGTAAGCGGAGAATAGTATCCGTTTCCATAAGGAACGCAGATGGAACAGGAAAAAATAAAAAGCAGAAAACAAAAGAAGAAAAAAGTATTCTCAAGGGTAATGCGTATGAAGTTGATGTTCACTTTTGGCATTATCCTTGCTTTGCTGTTATTTTTACTTGGCAGAATCATCTTTTTATATAAGACGAAGGGCGTGAAATATTCAAATGCTGTCCTTTCGCATCTCTCATATGCCGGGTCGCGTATTCCCTACGAAAGAGGGGATATAGTCGACCGCAACGGCAATACCTTGGCCGACAGTCAGGCTATCTATAATGTCGTGGCGGATCCGTCAGTTATTTTCAGCAGCAAAAAGGATTTATATTTAGAGCCCACACTTGAAGCACTTGCAACAAGCTTTGATCTCAACAAGGAGGAGCTTCGCGAAAAGCTTACCGAGGGAAAGACCAAGCAGTACATGGTACTGAAGAAGGGCATGGAATTTGATGCCGTACAGGCCTTCAAGAAGCTGCAGGCCGACAACAAGAACATAAAGGGTGTGTGGTTCGAGCTTGAATATAAGAGAGTTTACCCGAACAACAGCCTTGCTTCCCATGTCATCGGCTATACAAATGCAGGAAATGTGGGAACCTATGGAATAGAACAGTTCTACAATGACTATCTGAATGGCACCGACGGAAGGACCTACGGGTACTATGATAATGAGCTGAATCTTGTGGAAACCGTTGTAAAGGCAAAGAACGGTGGAACAGTTGTTTCGACTATCGACAGCTTTTCACAGGCGGTGGTCGAGGACGAGATCAAAAAGTTCCTTGAACAGTACAAGGTCTGCAATATCGGTGTGGTTCTGATGAATCCGAAGACCGGCGAAATCTACGCGATGGCTTCGAACAAAAATTATGACCTTAATAACCCGAGAGACCTTTCGCTCGTTGCTTCCGAAGATGAAATTGCGGCAATGAGCGATGAAGATAAGACTGATGCACTCAATGCTTTGTGGAGAAATTTCTGTATCAGCGATACCTATGAGCCGGGTTCGACCTATAAGCTGGTAACGGTTGCGGGCGCCCTTGAGGAAAACAAGATTGTGGTCAACGAGAATGAGGACTATAACTGCCCGGGCTATCTCGTTGTAGGCAAATGGCAGATCCGCTGCTCGAACAGACGTGGCCACGGAAAGATTACACTTACCCAGGGTATAGAATATTCATGTAACTGCGCACTGATGGAAATCGGCGAGAAGATGGGCCAGGATGCCTTCCTTAAATACCAGGAGATTCTGAACTTCGGTAAGAAGACAGGAGTTGATCTTCCGGGTGAGGCACCGGGTATCCTGCTTTCAAAGGATCAGTTCGGACCTGCGGAATTCATGACCTCAACCTTCGGTCAGTCCTTTAACGTGACGATGGTGCAGATGGCTGCGGCATATTCATCACTGATAAACGGAGGCTATTATTATCAGCCTCACATTGTAAGCCAGGTAATAAATTCGGATGGCGTAACGGTATATTCGGCTGACGACATGCTGAAGAAAATGACGGTTTCAAAAGATACGAGCGATTATATCAGATATGCAACCGAAATGGTTGTAAAGGAAGGAACCGGAAGCTCGGCGAGAGTTGAGGGTTATACGGTCGGTGGTAAGACGGGAACCGCACAGAAGGGCAACCGTGCCGACAGAAACTTTGTGGTTTCGTTTATCGGAAGCGTGCCGGCTGACAATCCTGAGCTTGTGTCATATGTGGTAATCGACCAGATTGACGATGAAAAATATTATAATTCAAGCCGCCCGGCGGGTCTGATGACCAGCGCGATTTTATCCAGAGTACTTCCGCATCTCGGTATTTATCCCGAGAGCGGCGATATAGATTATCATGTGGGAGAATTTTCCGAAGAAATAAACGATGGTGTTTCGGTAGAGGAAAATGACGGCACCGAGCCTGCGGGAGAGCTTAATCCCAATGGACCCGAAGGTGGAGATAATGAAAATCCGGGGGATACCGCAAATCCCGATGATACCAATAAGCCAGCAGAGAACTAAGGAGTTGAAAATGGATTACACTGACAAAAAAATCGTAGTGGTCGGAGCAGGAAAGAGCGGTATTGCCGCAGTAAACCTTCTAAGAAAAGAAGGCGCCGATGTAGTGCTTTATGATGCAAATACCAAGCTTGAATCGGGAGAACTGATGGACAAGACCGGAAATTCCGATAATGTTGACATTGTTTTCGGAGAGTTTCCCGAGGAACTTCTCTGGCAATGTGATCTTCTGGTATTAAGCCCCGGAGTACCGACAGACCTTGATTATATCAAAAAAATCAAGGAGGCAAACGTTCCGGTATGGGGTGAGGCCGAGCTTGGCTACAGATTTTCAAAAGGCAGGCTTGCCGCAATTACAGGTACGAACGGAAAGACAACCACCACAAGCCTTTTGGGCGAGATAGCCGCATCACAGTTTGAAAGTGTATTTGTTGTCGGAAATATCGGAACTCCCTGCACCGAAATAGCAGATCAGACGAGAGATGACAGCGTGCTGGTTGCGGAAATGAGCAGCTTCCAGCTTGAATCCATAGAGGAGTTTCATCCTCAGGTCAGCATGATACTTAATATCACGCCCGACCATCTCAACCGCCATCATACGATGGAAAACTATACAGCCGCAAAGGCCAACATCATGCGCAACCAGACGAAGGATGAGACCTGCATCTTAAATTATGAGGATGAAAGGCTCCGCGAGCTTGCTAAGATTTCAAAGGCAAAGGTTGTTTTCTTCTCATCGGAGAGAGAACTCGAAGAGGGCATGTTCCTTCGTGACGGAAACATTATCCATAAGGCAGACGGCGTTGAAACAGTGATCATAAATGTTTCCGAAATGAACATTATCGGAAAGCATAATCATGAAAATGCGATGGCAGCCGTTGCCGGAGCAATTGCTCTTGGAGTTGACCTTGAGAACATCAGAAAGACTTTGAGAAGCTTTCTTGCGGTTGAGCACAGAATTGAATATACCTGCACCAGAAACGGTGTTAAATACTATAACGATTCAAAGGGTACAAATCCCGATGCGGCAATACAGGCCGTAAGGGCAATGAGCACCCCAACCATACTTATCGGAGGAGGCTATGACAAACAGTCGGAATACGACGAGTGGATCGAAGCCTTCGGCGGAAAGATCAAGCACCTTCTGCTTCTCGGACAGACGGCAGAGAAGATTGCACTCTGCTGCGACAAGCATGGATTCAAGGATTACAGTTTTGTAAAAGACATGGAAGAAGCAGTAAACCGTGCACATGCAATGGCACTTCCGGGTGAGGCAGTGCTTTTATCTCCGGCATGCGCGAGCTGGGGAATGTTTGACAACTATGAACAGCGCGGAAGGATTTTCAAGGACCTTGCACGTAAGCTGCCTGAATAGAAGAGGAATAAATGGAACTTGTAACGAATGCAAAAAACACAACAAGAGAAACTACAGGTGAGAAGCCTGTCGTAAAGCCCAAGCGCTACTACGACTATACTTTGCTCATCCTTATTCTCATGCTTGTCAGCTTCGGTCTCGTAATGGTGACCTCGGCGAGTGTTTATGCTGCCGTTAAGCTTGGCCATGAGTCTTCGTTCTTCCTTAAAAGACAGGCGTTTTTTGCAATTATAGGTATCATTGCCATGCTCGCTATCAGCAAGCTTGATTACAAATGGTACAGGGAAAAGTTCAAACTGCTTTTAAACCGTAACTTGATATTCTGGGGATATTTCGGATGCATAGGCCTGCAAGTACTGGTTATGGTAATGGGAAAATCCACAAACGGTTCAACCAGATGGCTTGAGCTTCCGGTAATCGGTAAATTCCAGCCTTCAGAGATTTCAAAGATCATTATCATACTTGTTGTTGCTGCCATCGTCAGTGCGAGGGTAAGAAGACTTGACAATATGCTGGGCTTCCTTGTTGTAATGATTCCGGTAGTCGGTCTGGCCGGCCTTGTTGTAGGCGAGAACCTTTCAACTGCAATAGTAATGATAGGAATTGCCTTTATTATGTGCTTTGTGGCATCGAGAAAATGGCTGTACTTCATTCTGTCCTTCCTTGCTTTTTCGGGAGCTGCGGTATTTGCCATCTTCAACGTAGGCTACAGGGCTGATCGTATCGATCAGTGGCTTCATGTAGAAACCGAAGGCTACCAGATACTCCAGGGCCTGTATGCTATATGTTCGGGCGGCTGGTTCGGAAAAGGACTCGGAAACAGTGTTCAGAAGATGGGCTATATTCCGGAAGTTCAGACTGATATGATCTTTACGGTCATCTGTGAGGAACTCGGTATCTTCGGTGTTGCGATCCTTCTGCTTGTATATGTGATCCTTTTGTGGAGAATATTCAAAATAATAGTAAATGCAAGGGACCTGTTCGGATCCTTGATATGCACAGGCGTATTTGCACACCTTGCGCTTCAGATCATCATGAATATCGCGGTAGTTACCAACACAATTCCTTCTACCGGCGTGGTTCTTCCGTTCATAAGCTACGGCGGAACCTCACTTATCATCCTGCTCGCCGAAATGGGCATAGTTCTGTCCGTTTCAAACAGAATCGAATATCAGGAGTAATCCATGAAAAATAAAAAAGGCAAAATAGAGGACATGTCCGACTTCTTTGAGGGACTTAAGGAAGAAAGTGCCGGTAACGAAAAAGACGGAACCAGCGCGGAATTCTTTGACGACATAGAAGAAGAGGAGGATCTGCGCCCTTTTGATAAAAAGAGAAAATAGAAAGAAAAGAAGGAAAAGAAAAAAGCCGAAAACGTGGAGAAGATTGAATATGAGCTCCCGTTTATCTACAGATTTCTTATTAAACTGGCGATTTTCCTTGTAATATGCCTGGCCTGCTATATTTTCCTGAACAAAAAAAGTAAAATAAAGAAGTTTGAGGTTGTCGGAAACAACTGGTACCAGGAAAACGAGATAATCGAAATGTTACAGAGCTCGAAGCTCGACAAATACTCCATTTTCATGAAGGTCCATTACATGTTCAAGGAGGCTCCGACACGGGCTTTTATCGACGAGATAAAGGTTGAGATGGATTCCCTTGACACAATGAAGATCAAGGTCTATGAAAAGACCATAGTGGGCTGCTTCAAGGTAATGGACGACTATATGTACTTTGACAAGGACGGTATCATCGTTGCCAGCTGGGAAACATGGGAAAACAATGTTCCTTTGATCGAAGGCCTGGATTTTTCATGGGCTACTGTCGGCAAAAAGCTTGAGATAAGCGACGATGCGGTCTATGGTACCATACTTGATATCACCCAGTCGATAAGCAAAAACAAGGTGCTGACGGATAAGATCAGCTTTGACAAGAACCTGAACGTATCGATATATTGCAGCGACGGAAATATTATCTTCTGCGGCATAAGGGACAGATATGACGATATTGTAAACAATCTGCCCGAAATTCTGGAAGCGGCAGAAAAGGACGGCAGGCTTTTCAAGATGGATATGTCGGAATATTCTTCCGGAAATAAGGATATTTTGTCTGAAGTCATCAAAGACAGGGAGGCTACACCGACTCCTGAGCCTGAGATTACGCCCGGAGAACCCCAAGAGGAATAAAAAAATTGCCCAAAATTTGCCTGAAAAAGAAAAAATGACGACAAAAATCATAAAAAAATAAATTTCCTCTTGATATTTTTTGAATTTAGCACTATTATAAACAATAGGTTAAAAGCACAAAGGAGGATATGGCTTTGCTTGAGATTAAAGTTGACAATAATGAAGCGGCTGCAAAAATCCGTGTCATCGGTGTCGGTGGTGCGGGAAACAATGCCGTAAATAGAATGATTGATGAGGGTATAGTCGGTGTGGATTTTATCTGCGTTAACACAGATAAGCAGCATCTTTCCGCATGTAAGGCTCCCCAGATTCTTCAGATCGGTGAGAAGCTTACAAAGGGACTCGGTGCCGGAGCTCAGCCTGAGGTTGGTGAGAAGGCAGCAGAGGAGAGCATCGAGGAGCTTCAGGATATAATCGTTGGTTCCGATATGGTATTCGTTACCTGTGGTATGGGTGGCGGAACCGGTACTGGTGCAGCACCTGTTGTTGCAGCCATCGCTAAGCAGATGGGCGTACTTACTGTCGGTATCGTTACAAAGCCTTTCACATTTGAAGGAAAGCAGAGAATGGCAAATGCCCTCAGCGGAATTGAAAAGCTCCGTCAGGCAGTTGACACTCTTATCGTTATCCCTAACGACAAGCTTCTCCAGATAGTAGACAGAAGGACTACAATTCCCGAATCACTCAAGAAGGCTGATGAGGTTCTTCAGCAGGGTGTACAGGGTATCACAGACCTTATCAATACATCAGGACTTATCAATCTTGACTTCGCAGACGTACAGACAACGATGAAGGACAAGGGTATTGCCCATATCGGTATCGGTACTGGTTCAGGCGATGACAAGTGTATGGATGCTGTTAAGCAGGCTACCACAAGCCCGCTGCTTGAGACCAGCATCGAGAACGCAAGCCATATCATCATCAACGTAACCGGTGATATTTCACTTATTGAGGCTAATGAGGCAGCAAGCTATGTTCAGGAGCTTGCAGGAGATTCCGCAAACATCATCTTCGGTGCAAACTACGATGATTCACAGCCTGATTTCTGCAAGATTACCATCATTGCAACCGGTCTTTCCGATGCAACCCTTACCGCATCGCCCGACAAGCCTAAGACAAGCACTGTTTTCCAGAAGAAGCCTTTGTTCAACAACAGACCTTCTTTCAACACCGGTTCGATGTTTTCAAAGCCTGAGAATGCGGCTCCCGCAGCACCTGCAGAAAATGTTGCACCCGCAGCACCTGTAACTCCCATTACACCCGCAACACCCGTTACTCCTGTAACACCTGTTGCACCCGCTGCTCCCAAGCAGGAGGGAAGCGGAATCAAGATTCCCGATTTCCTTCAGAAGAACAGAAAGTAATTTCTGAACACAAGATGATTACCAAAGCATCCGCTATTTAGTGGCGGATGCTTTTTATTATGTGAATATTTTGTAAAAGACTTGCATTATCGGGCGTTTTAGGGTACAATATATAGTGCATGATTTTGTTCTGCTTTATAACGAGGATTGTATGAAAAAAATTATTGCGGGCTTCTTTGTGATGACTATGCTCCTTGTGCTCTGCGCATGTGAGAACAAAAGATCGCAGAAGGATCCCTATGAAAATGTAATTGAGCTGGCTACCGATGCGAGGGCTGTGGCGGATGTTGATGAGAAATATGCAACCGCTGATTTTGCTGACCCCGAAATATCGGATGATGAAATGCCGGATGGGTCGGCTGAACCTGAACCTTCAGAACCTACAGCGGAACCTACCGAAGAACCGGAAGATCCTTATTTCTATACAAAGAAGGACGGTTCAGTAAGTCTTTGCAACTATAATGAGGTTTCCTACCATAAGCAGAATACCGAGGCGGAAGATACTGAGCTTCAGAAAAAGCTTGACGAAACCCGCGAGGCAGTATCGAAAATGGAAGGCAAGGAGCTTACGGAACTGACTGATGAGCTGGTTGCCAAATATTATGAATATAAATCGGTTGCAGCTCTCAAGGACGCCTATAAGAAAATGATAGAGGAGTCCAAGGAAGAAAAGGCTGAAACCGCCTATAAAAATGAAATATTGTCCTATATTGTAGATAACAGCTGCTTTAACAGTGATCTGACCGAGAAGAGCTGCACGTATTATGCGTCACTGTATTCCTATTACAATGCTCAGGCCGTAACAAAGAACATGAGCTTTGATCAATATGTTGAAGAGGCTTATGGCACAAATGCAGCAGATTTCAAGAAGAATATAGCCAAGGATGCAACCGAACTTGCCTGCAGGACCGAAGCACTGCTTGCAATAGCAGAGGCAGAAAAGATTGAGATCACAGATGAGATCTACGAGGCAAAAATCAAGCTGTACATGGAAAAATTCGGTTATACAGACCGCGAGCTATTTGAGAAGGAGTACAGCAAGGATGTGATCGAGTTCAATATACTTCAGGATCTTGCATTTGATTATGTGCTCGGCAAGGCCAGAAGTGTGTAAAGGATAGTCTGATGAAGATACTTTTAGTTTCTCTCGGCTGTGATAAAAACAGGGTCGACAGTGAACATATGCTGGGGCTTCTTTCCGAAAGAGGACACATGATCGTGGACGATGAAAACGAGGCCGAGGCGATAATCGTAAACAGCTGCTGTTTTATCGGTGATGCGAAGGAAGAAAGCATCAATACGATACTTGAAATGGCTGAATATAAAAAAAGCGGAAAGCTTAAAAGACTGGTGGTTACCGGCTGTCTGGCCCAGCGTTATGCTGAAGATATCAAGGCTGAGATACCGGAGGTAGATGCAATTGTCGGAACAACTGCCTTTGATTCGATAGTACAGGCTGTGGAATCCGAAGGCTTTTGCGAAAAACTCCTTAGCATTGACCGCCTTGTTCCGGGAAACAAGAGAATAATAAGCGGCGAAAGCTATGTATCATATTTAAAGATTGCTGAAGGTTGCGGAAAACACTGTACTTACTGTGTGATTCCGTTGGTACGCGGAAATTACCGCTCGGTTCCGATGGAGGAACTTCTTTCCGAGGCAAGATATCTTGCAGAGAACGGTACGAGCGAGCTGATACTTGTGGCACAGGAAACGACACTCTACGGTACCGATCTGTATGGTAAAAAGAGCCTGCATGTCCTGCTTGAAAAGCTCAGTGAAATAGAAGGCCTTAACTGGATAAGGGTGATGTACTGTTATCCTGAGGAAATATATGACGAGCTGCTTGATACGATGGCGGCAAATGAAAAGATTGTAAACTATCTGGATATTCCGGTTCAGCATGCTTCGGACCGTATACTTAAGGCTATGGGCCGTAAGACAAGCAGAAAAGGAATACTTTCGGTACTTAAGAAAATAAAGAAGAAAATTCCAGACGCAGCCCTCAGAACCAGTCTGATCACCGGTTTTCCGGGAGAGACGGAAGAGGACGTCGAAATCCTTAAGGATTTCATTAAAGAGGCCGGCTTTGCGCGTATAGGAGTTTTTACTTACTCAAGAGAGGAGAACACTCCGGCGGCAGTGATGCCCGGACAGGTTCCCGAACGCGAGAAAAAGCGCAGAAGAAAAGAAATAATGCAGCTTGCCGCTGGTCTTTCAAAGGAAAGGCTTAAAGGCATGGTCGGAAAGACTCTTTCCGTGATGATAGAAGGCTTTCTTCCGGATGAAGAGGTCTATGTCGGCCGCAGCTACATGGATGCGCCTGAAATTGACGGGTGCGTATTTTTGTTCTCGGATGAGAAACATATGTCCGGTGAGGTTGTAAAAGCCCTGATCACCGGTGCAGATAAATATGATTTGACAGGAGAAATACTTGAAAATGAATCTTCCGAATAAGATAACTATGTTTCGTGTGGTTCTTATACCGGTTTTTGTTGTACTGATGCTGCTTCCCGATATACCGTTCTATAATTTCATAGCACTTACGGTATTTTCGATAGCCTGCATCACCGATTTCCTTGACGGATATCTCGCAAGGAAATATAAGTTAGTAACCAATTTCGGCAAGTTCATGGATCCTCTGGCTGATAAGGTACTTGTTTCGACGGCAATGATACTTCTTGTTGAAATGGGCATGATACCCGGCTGGATCGCAGCTACGATACTTGCCAGGGAATTCATCATCAGCGGTTTCAGGCTTGTGGCTGCGGATGCAGGAATAGTGATCGCAGCAAGCTATATTGCAAAATTCAAGACCGTGTTCCAGATGTTCATGTGCATATTCATGATCTTTACCTGTGACAGAGACAATACAGGATGGTTCTTCGATTTTATCGATGTGCTCGGAAAGATCTGCATGTGGATTGCACTTGCACTTACCGTTATTTCTCTTGTGGACTATATCTACAAGAACCGTGAAGTCATCAAGGACAAATAATGAAAACAATAATACTCGGCGGTGGCGCAGCAGGCATGATGACGGCTGCGCTGCTTGATTTTAACAAAGAAAATATCCTGCTTGAAAAGAACGAGCGCATGGGCAAGAAAATTTACATCACGGGCAAGGGAAGGTGCAACCTGACCAATGCAACCGTGGGGGAGGAGTTCATGGAAAACCTTGTGAGCAACAAAAGGTTTTTCTACAGTGCGTTCAATAATTTCAGCAATTTCGATATGTACGCCTTCCTTGAGGAAAGAGGACTTCCGCTTAAGATTGAGCGCGGAGAAAGGGTTTTTCCGGAATCTGACAGGGCTCAGGACGTTATCGAAACGCTTGAGAGGGCCGCAAGAAAGAGCGGGATAAAGATAAGGAAGAACAGCGAGGTAAAAGAGGTACTTACCGAGGATGAAAATGGCGTGAAAAAGGCAAGCGGAGTAAGGCTTTCGGACGGAAGCGTGCTCATGGCCGATAATGTGGTCATCGCAACCGGAGGCCTTTCATATCCGACGACAGGATCGACCGGTGACGGCTACCGCTTCGCAAGGGAAGCAGGGCATGAAGTGACCAAATGTTATCCTTCTCTTGTGCCTTTTAAAATAAAAGAGAGCTTTTGCGCGGACATGGCAGGGCTTTCGCTTAAGAATGTCCGCATTAAAATTGAAAAGAACGGAAAAGAGCTTTATTCAGGCTTCGGAGAAATGCTCTTTACCCATACAGGAGTCAGCGGACCGCTGATTCTGACCGCCTCTGCTCTTGTCGGAATAAAGGCTGAGGGCGCAAGACTTTCGATCGATCTTAAGCCTGCACTGGACGAAAAAGCATTGGACGAACGACTGCTCAGGGATTTTTCCGAAAACCCGACAAAGAGCCTGAGAAACATAATAAGAGGACTGTTGCCGGCATCAATGCTTCCGGTTTTCGAAAAGAAGCTGGGTTTTAACTGTGAAATCAACTCAGCAGCGGTAAAAAAGGAACAGCGGGAGAGGATAATTACTCTTCTTAAGGATTTTGACATGGAAATCACCTCTCTTGCCGGCTATAATGAGGCGGTAATCACCAAGGGCGGTGTGAATGTAAAGGAAATCGACCCTAAAACCATGGAGTCGAAAAAGGTTAAAGGACTTTATTTTGTAGGTGAGGTACTTGACCTGGATGCACTTACGGGTGGCTTTAACCTGCAGATAGCCTGGTCAACGGCTGCCGCATGTGCAAAAAGCATAAACGAAAAAAACAATAGCAAAAACATAACGGAGGAACAGAAAATGACCTATCAGATCGCAATCGACGGACCTGCAGGAGCAGGCAAGAGCACAATAGCAAAGGCAGTGGCAAAGGAAATGGGCTGGATATATGCCGATACCGGTGCCATGTACCGTGCAATCGCTCTTTACTTTATAAATAACGGTATTGCCAGCGACGAAGAGGAAAAAATCAATGCTGCCGTTGATGACATCAGCATTTCGATAGCCTTTGACGAGGACGGAAAGCAGCTTGTGATCCTTAACGGAGAGGATGTCAGCGGAAAGATAAGGACCGAAGAGGTTTCCGCAATGACAAGTAAGATAAGCGTATATCCCAAGGTAAGGGAAAAGCTTGTAAATCTTCAGAGAGAACTCGCAAAGGCCCAGAGTCTTGTAATGGACGGACGTGATATCGGTACAACCGTGCTTCCCGATGCAACACTCAAGGTTTACCTTACGGCAAGCGTTGAGGAGAGGGCAAGACGCCGCTATCTTGAATATGTGCAGAAGGGCGAGGAGGCTGATATTGAAGAGATAAAGGCCGATATTGCAGAGCGTGACTACCGCGATATGCACAGGGAGATTTCTCCGCTTGCACAGGCTGAGGATGCAGTACTTGTCGACAGCTCCGATATGACAATTGATGAAGTAATTGCAAAATTAATTGAACTTTTTAACGGGAAAACGAAATGAAAACGGTTAAAGTTGCAAAAACAGCCGGGTTCTGCTTCGGGGTAAAGAGGGCTGTAGACAAGGTGCATGAATATGTGGATGCCGGTAAAAAAGTCTATACCCTGGGCCCTATCATACACAATGAAAAGGTGATAGAAGAGCTTTCTGCAAGGGGAGTTGTGGTACTTGAGGATGTGGAGGCTGCCGAAAGACTGCCGGAAACCATAGACAAAGACGGATGCGGATCCGTGATAGTGATAAGGTCACATGGTATTGACCGCGCAACTGACGAAAGACTTCATGTGGCTGCCGAAAAATCCGGCGGAAGGATAGAAATTGCAGATGCAACCTGTCCTTTTGTCAAAAAAATCCACAGAATAGTTTCGGAGGCGGCAGAAGAAGGAAAAACACTGATAATATGCGGTGATCCGGCTCATCCTGAAGTCAGGGGTATAGTCGGCTGGGCAGGAAATGCGGAACATTTTGTCGTATCAGAAGCAGAAGAACTTGAAAATTTGAGCTTAAATGCAGACAAAATGCTCTGTATGGTAGCACAAACTACATTTAATTTAGAAAAATTTGCAAAATTTGTTGCAATTTTGACAAAAAAAGGTTATAATGTGAAAGCTAGTGTGGTGAATACTATCTGCAATGCGACGCAGGAGCGCCAGACTGAAACAAGAAAGCTTGCCGCAGAAAGCGACGCGATGATAATCGTGGGCGGCGGAAACAGTTCAAATACAAGGAAATTATTTGAAATTTCTTCCGGGTTCTGCAAGCACAGTTTTCTGGTACAGGATGCGAGTGATCTTAGTAGGTCGGATTTTGAAGGATATGACCGTATCGGCATAACAGCCGGAGCTTCAACCCCACACAATATTATTGAGGAGGTTCAGAATACGATGGAAGATTTTGAACAGTTATTAGAAGAAAGCATCAAATCAATACATAATGGAGAGGTAGTCGAAGGTACAGTCATTGACGTCAAAGAAGACCAGATTGTTCTTAATATCGGTTATAAGGCCGATGGCATCATCGTTCGCAGCGAGTACACTAAAGATCCTGAGCTTAAACTCTCCGAGGCCGTTAAGGTTGGAGATACCCTTAAGGTTAAGGTATTGAAGGTAAACGACGGAGACGGACAGGTTTCCCTCAGCTACAGAAAAGCAAATTCAGGTTTTGTTGAGAGCGAGGCTCTTAAGGAAGCCTGCGAGAACAAGACTATCGTTACCGGTAAGGTAACCGACGTTGTAAAGGGAGGACTCAGCATCACAGTTGACAATGCAAGAGTATTCATTCCCGCAAGCCTTGTTTCAGACGTATTCGAGAAAGATCTCAGCAAGTATAAGAATACAGACATCCAGTTCTATGTAACCGAGTACTCACCCAAGGAGAGAAGAATCATCGGTGACCGCAAGCAGCTTGTAGCAGCAGAGAAGAAAGCTAAGCTTGAGGCAGCACTTGAGGGAATCAGACCCGGTGATGTATTTGAAGGAACTGTAAAGAACGTTACAGATTTCGGTGCATTTGTTGACATCGGCGACATCGACGGTCTTCTCCATGTTTCAGAGATGAGCTGGACCAGAGCAGTATCTCCCAAGAAGCTTTTCAAGGTTGGAGATGTTGTCAAGGTATATGTAAAGGATATCAAGGGCACCAAGATTGCTCTTTCAAAGAAGTTTGATGAGGACAACCCCTGGGTTATCGCTGAATCCCAGTTTGCAGTAGGCGACATCGTTAAGGGTAAAGTAGCAAGAATGGCTCCGTTCGGTGCTTTCGTAGAGATAGCTCCCGGAATCGATGCACTTCTCCATGTTTCACAGATTCTGAGAACAAGAGTTGAGAAGCCCGATGATGTTCTTAAAATCGGTCAGGAGATCGAGGCTAAGATCGTAGAGTTCAAGCCCGAGAGCAAGAAGATTTCCCTTTCAATGAAGGTTCTTCTTCCTAAGGAAGACAAGAACGAAGCTGCAGCAGAGGAAGAGAGCGCAGCTGAAGAAGTTAAAGAGGAAGTTAACGAAGCAGTAGCAGAAACTACAGAGGCAGCTACTGAAGCTGTAGAAGAAGCAGCTGATACCACTTCAGAGCAGTAATTTTAAAACAAAATAAGTCTTTATGATAAGCACGCTGCCAAAAGGCAGCGTGTTTTTTTGTTGCTTTTTTGACGGTTTTGTAGTAAAATATATATTTATCATGGGTAGTTATGGGTATTCCCCAAAAACCCGGGAACGGAGGATTTCCATTATGACCGGAAGTGTCAGAATAGCACTTGATGCAATGGGCGGAGACAATGCCCCTGTCGAGATAGTAAAGGGTGCGATCGAAGGACTTAAAGCATATCCGCAGACAAAACTTCTGCTTGTCGGAAAGGAAGCCGCAATAAAGGCTGAGCTGGCAAAATACCAGTACGACAAGTCAAAAATTGAGATAGTAAATGCAACTGAGATAATTGATGTAAACGAACATCCGGCAGCAGCGGTAAAGACAAAAAAGAATTCATCGCTTGTTGTTGCGACTACACTTGTAAAGGACGGAAAAGCCGACTGCGTATGCTCCGCAGGAAGCACGGGCGCTCTGTTCGTTGCAGGTACGATGATAGTAAAAAGGATCAGGGGTATCGAAAGAACTCCACTCGGAACCGTCATTCCGACTGCAACAGGTTTTTCACTGATAGTTGATTCCGGAGCAAACGTTGATGCGAAGCCCTCACAGCTTGTTCAGTATGCGCAGATGGGCTCCATATATCTTGAAAAATGCTACGGAGTGAAGAAACCGAGGGTTGCGCTTGTAAATATTGGCGTCGAAGAGGAAAAAGGCAACGAGCAGGCAAAGGCAACCTATCCGCTTCTTAAGGAATGCAAGGACATCAACTTTGTAGGAAATATAGAAGCAAGGGAAATCCCGAACGGTGGAGCAGATGTCATCGTATGCGATGCCTTTGTCGGAAATGTAATCTTAAAGCTCTATGAAGGTACCGCAGGTGCACTTCTTAAGCTTGTAAAGGAAGGCATGATGTCATCGGTCAGCGGAAAGATAGGCGGCCTGCTTGCAAAGAAATCGCTCAAGAAATCTCTTAAGAGGTTTGATGCAAGCCAGTACGGCGGAGCTCCCTTCCTCGGCATGACAGGACTTGTCGTAAAAATGCACGGAAGCTCGAAGTTCAAGGAGGTAAAGGCGGCCATCGGACAGTGCTATACCTTCAAGTCACAGAACATTCCGGAACTTATTGACAAACATATTGCCGCTCCCGCGAGAGAGGCTCTGGCAAAAGAAAGAACGGTGTAAAACATGAATTCTGAAAGACTTATTCAGATAATCAGCGACATAACCGGCATACCTGCTGAAGAAATGGCTGAGGATACTCTGCTTTTCGAGGAACTCGGTGCCGATTCGCTTGAAATGTTTAAAATCTATACTGAAGTTTCGAAGGAACTTGATGCTGCGTTTGACAGACAGAGTTTTGTAACTGCGCTCAGCATCGGAAAGCTCCTTACGATCATAAATGAAAACAGGCTGGGCTAGGATATGAATAATGAAGAAGCAAAGAGGCTGGAAGAGAATATCGCATATTCCTTCAAAAACCGCCTCTATCTTGAAACTGCGATGACGCATTCATCCTACAGCCATGAGCTGATGGTATACAAGGACAAGAAAAACAACAACGAAAGGCTTGAATTCCTTGGAGATGCCGTGCTGGAGCTGATATCCAGCGAATTCCTTTTCAAAAAATACTCCGACCTTCCGGAAGGCAATCTTTCAAAGCTTCGTGCAAGCCTTGTAAGTGAAGGTCCGCTTGCTGAATGCGCAAGGAAGATTGAGCTTGACCGCTTTATCATGCTCGGACGGGGTGAGAAACTGAATCACGGCAACGAAAGGGATTCGATTCTTTCGGATGCCTTTGAGGCTTTGATTGGTGCTATATATCTCGACGGAGGCCTTGAGGAAGCAAGAAAATTCGTTGTTGCCAACGTGATGAGCAATATCGATGAAAGGCATCTTTTCCATGATGCAAAAACCGAGCTGCAGATGATCGTTCAGAACAGGTACCAGTCGGTTCCGGCATATGAGACCATAGAAGAGAGCGGGCCCGCACATTGTAAGAAATATACTGTAACATGTACCATTGAAGGCAAGACACTTTGCACCGGTACGGGCTCGTCAAAAAAAGCTGCGCAGCAGGATGCGGCCGCTAAGGCAATAGGTATACTGCGCATGGAGGAATAATGTATTTAAAAAGTATTGAAGCGCATGGCTTTAAAGCCTTCGCGAATAAAACCAAGCTTGAATTCGGACCCGGAATCACGGGTGTTGTAGGACCCAACGGTTCCGGAAAAAGTAACATAGCCGATGCCGTAAGGTGGGTGCTAGGAGAGCAGAGCGCAAAGCAGCTCCGCGGTTCCTCAATGCAGGATGTAATTTTCTCCGGTACCGAGAACAGAAAACCCTTAGGCTTTGCCTATGTTACCCTGACGCTTGATAACTCTGACCACTGGCTCCCCATTTCCTATGAAGAGGTGGTTGTCGGCAGAAGAGTATACAGAAGCGGTGAAAGTGAATATCTGATAAACGGTTCCGTGTGCAGACTGCGTGATGTACAGGAGCTTTTCTTTGATACCGGTATCGGTAAAGAAGGTTACTCCCTCATCGGACAGGGCCAGATCGACAAGATCGTAAGCTCAAAGCCCGACGACAGGCGTGAAATCTTCGACGAGGCTGCCGGAATCGTTAAATATAAGAGAAGAAAGAGCGCTGCGGAAAAGAATCTTGAGACAGAAAAGCTCAATCTCTCCCGCGTCAATGACATAATTTCCGAAATCCAGAAGCAGATCGGACCCCTTGAGAAGCAATATGAAAAGGCAAAGATCTACCTTAAGTTACGTGACGAACTTAAGGATCTTGAGGTTGCGCGTTTTGTTGCGGAATATGACGTAAACAACGCAAACCTTAAGGCTCTTGAGAGCAAGCTCGACATTGTAAGTAATGACCTTGAGAATGCAAGGAAGGAATATGAAAGCTCAAAGCAGGAATATGAGCTCCTTCTTGCCGAGCTTGAAAAAAGACGCGAGCTTCTCGAAAAAACAAAGGATGAAAAGAACGAGGCACTGCTTTCAAAGCAGGAGACCGAAAACAATATAAAGCTCTATGAGCAGCAGATACTTGCGATAAAAGCAGGTGACGAGCATTATGCCAAAAGACTTGAAGCCATAGCTTTAAGAAAATCAAATTATGAGAAGGAGCTTGAGGTCTACAATACCAGTCTTTCGAATGCTGACAAGGACATCGACAAGCTGCGTGACCGTTGCAAGGAAAGCAAAGCAAAGTTAAATGCCAAGAAGGCGGAGATTGAGGAACTTCTGCATGAGCAGAGCGAGATCAACAAGAGAAGACTCGCAATGCTCGGGGAAAGTGCCGAGGTAAAGGGAGAACTTGAGAGAATCAACACGATGGGCGAGCAGTACAAGATCCGCCGTGCCGAGATCAATTCAAGAATCCTTTCGGTCAAAAGCGAACTGAACCTCAATGCTTCTGCAATAAAGGATGCCGAGGCCGAGCTTAAAAGAATTTCGGGCGAAGTGATCGCAAAGGCAGGAGAATGTGACGCCCTCTCGGAAGAGCAGAAGGCACTCGTAAGTGAAATCCATGAGCTCAACGACAGAAGGCAGAGAAAGAAACAGGAACTTCTGGTTTCCGAGTCAAAGCTGGATACTTTAAAGAATCTTTCAGAACGCTATGAAGGCTACGGAAGCGCAGTAAGACGCGTGATGGAGGAAAAGAAGAACATTTCCGGCGTATGCGGCGTTGTTGCGGACCTGATAAAGACCGACAAGAAAAACGAAACAGCAATCGAGACAGCACTTGGCGGAAACATTCAGAATATTGTAACAAAGGATCAGGAGGCTGCCAAGGAGTGCATAGAATTCCTTAAGGAAAACAGGCTCGGACGTGCGACCTTCATTCCTCTTGATATCGTAAAGCCCAAGAAGGATGAGATTACTTCCGATATGCTTTCGGAAAAAGGAGCAGTAGGAATTGCCTCGTCAATTGTTGAATATGAAGAGGAATATGAGCCTGCCGTAAAATACCTGCTGGGCCGTTACCTTGTGGTTGACAACTATGACAATGCGCTGAAAATTTTCAAGAAATATGACAGAAGGAATTTCGTCGTAACCCTTACCGGCGAGCTTTTTGCACCGGGTGGAGCGATCAGCGGCGGCGCATATAAGAATAACAGCAATCTCCTCGGAAGAAAGAGGGAGCTTGACATGCTCGGCGAACAGCTTGAGGCATGTACCAAGGAAGTAAACGCTCTTGAAACCGAGCTTGAGGAAAAAAGAGAAAAAAGAACAAAGCTCGAGGAAAAACTGTCAACCATGCAGTCCGAACTCAGCGAGCTTTTTGTTGAACAGAATACCGCAAAGATAAACCTGAACCATGCGGGCGACCAGAATAAGGAACTTCTGAAGCGTAATGAAGATCTTGCAAGGGAACTTGAGGATCTGGATGATGAAAATTCGGAACTTGCCGGAAAGCTTAAGGAACTGGATGAAAAGATAAATGCCAGCGACGAGGCTGCCAAAGAGGAAGAGGCCCATGCAGAGGCTCTTACGAATAAAATCGCAAAGGCAAGGGAAGAAGAGGAAAAACTGAGTGCTGCAAACGTTGCGGATATAACAGTTGTGAATACCGCAGAGGCTGGCCTCGGACATATAAAAGAAAATATCAACCGTGTCGCAGCGGAAATCGATTCCGTAACCGCAGAAGAAGAGGAACTCCTTAAGGGACGCGCAAGTTCCGAGCAGGAGCTTTCCGAAAAGAATGCGGCAATCGAGGCTTGCGGCGAGGAGATCAAGAGACTTGAATATGTCATCAAACAGAAGGATGAGATCATCGAAGAGCTTAACGGCGCAAACGAAGAAATGAATCGTCAGAACAAGGCATTCTTCGATCAGAGCCAGGCACTCAATGACAGGATTTCTTCACTTGATAAGGAAGAATTCAGGCTCCGTTCCCAGAAGGACAGGCTGCTTGAGACCATAGACGGAAACACAAGGTATATGTGGGAGGAATATGAGCTCACCATCAGCAGTGCAAAGGAGCTTCCGATAAAGGCAGAGCACGGCGAGATCTCAAAGCGTCAGATCAACGAGCTGCGCGGAAAGATCAGAGCGTTAGGCGATGTAAATGTCGGCGCGATCGAGGATTACAAGGCGACCAGTGAGAGATATGAGTTCCTTAAGACCCAGCGTGACGATATTTTAAAGGCCCAGAAGGTACTTGAGAACATCATCGACGAGCTTGATGTTGACATGCGAAAGCAATTCCTTACCACCTTCGAGGAGGTTGGAAAACGTTTTGATGCAACCTTCAAGGAACTTTTCGGCGGCGGCAGCTGAAAGCTTGAGCTTACCGAAGACGAGGATGTGCTTGAGGCAGGTATAAAGATCATCGCCCAGCCCCCGGGCAAGAAGCTGCAGAACATGATGCAGCTCTCCGGTGGTGAGAAGGCACTGACGGCAATTTCGCTTTTGTTTGCGATACTTGATCTTAAGCCTTCACCCTTCTGTCTTCTGGACGAGATTGAGGCGGCACTTGACGATTCCAATGTCAGCCGTTTTGCAAATTATCTTAAAAAGCTTACAGCGAACACCCAGTTCATCGTCATCACCCACAGAAGAGGTACGATGGCTGCTGCGGATTCCCTCTATGGAATCACGATGCAGGAAAAGGGCGTGTCGGCACTGGTAAGCGTAAATCTTGTAGAAAGTGAACTGAAATAATTATGGGAATTTTCAGAATTATAAAGAACGGTCTTTCTAAGACCCGCAAAAGCATAGCCTCGGGCCTTGATTATATTTTCAACGGCTTTACCCACATAGATGATGATTTCTATGAGGAAATCGAGGAAATACTTATCATGGCAGATATCGGTGTCGAGACCACCGGTGAGATCATGGAAAGTCTCAAAGAAAAGGTTGAAGAACAGAAGATAAAGCAGCCGGCAGACTGCAGGCAACTTCTTATCGACAGTATAAAGGAGCAGATGCATGTGCCGGACAATGCTTATGAGTTCGAAAATACGAAATCCGTAGTGCTTATGATAGGTGTAAACGGTGTCGGAAAGACCACAACCTGCGGAAAACTTGCCGCAAATCTAAAAAATGAAGGCAAAAAGACTATTCTTTGTGCGGCAGACACCTTCAGGGCAGCCGCAATCGAGCAGCTCCAGGAATGGTCCGTACGTGCAGATGTGCCGCTTATTTCACAGCAGGCAGGAACAGATCCTGCTGCGGTTGTGTTTGATGCAGTAAATTCAGCCAAGTCAAAAAAGGCGGATGTGCTGATCTGCGATACTGCAGGAAGACTTCATAACAAGAAGAACCTGATGGAAGAGCTCGGAAAGATCAACAGAGTGATCGACAGGGAATATCCTGATGCTTTCAGGGAGACTCTGGTTGTACTTGACGGAACGACGGGTCAGAATGCGCTTATGCAGGCAAGACAGTTCAATGAGGTGGCAAAGATCACCGGTATCGTCATCACTAAGCTTGACGGAACAGCCAAGGGCGGTATTGCGATCGCAGTGCAGAAAGAACTCGGAATCCCTGTAAAATATATAGGTGTGGGCGAGAAATTAGAAGACCTTCAGAGGTTCGATGCAGACCAGTTTGTTGACGCTCTTTTTGCGGTAACAGAGGATGAAACGGAAGAATAAGCCTGAAATTTATTGGTAAATATGCCCTAAAATCAGGGGTGTAGGATTGTGCAGTATATACTATAAAAATCAAGAAGCACCTGAAAAGGCGGGTAAGAACGCACAGAAAAATAATTGCTTTTTGGTTAAATTACCGATAGAATCGAAGGCTTTATAATGCGATAATATCTACAGGGCCCGCACAACAGGCAAAAAAAATCGAAAAAAAGTTCGAAAAGTATATTGACTTGCCCTGTCTGTTGTGTTATCATACAAACAAGAACATAAGTTCGAATGGAGGACGAAATGGCAAACGAAGATAAGAAAAAAGCGCTGGAAGCTGCGCTTTCACAGATTGAAAAAAGCTACGGAAAAGGTTCTGTAATGAAGCTCGGAGACGGAACGAGGGATTCTTCGGTACAGGCTGTTCCGACCGGGTCCCTTGGACTTGATATCGCACTTGGAATCGGCGGTTTCCCTAAGGGAAGAATAGTCGAAATCTACGGACCTGAGTCCAGTGGTAAGACAACGGTAGCCCTGCACTGCTGTGCAGAGGTGCAGAAGCGTGGCGGAATTGCAGCCTTTATAGATGCTGAGCACGCACTTGACCCTGTCTATGCAAAGAATATAGGTGTCGACATCGACAATCTCTACATTTCACAGCCTGATAACGGTGAGCAGGCACTTGAGATAACAAATACACTTGTCCGCTCGGGAGCAGTAGACATCGTAATTGTAGACTCTGTTGCAGCACTTGTACCTAAGGCTGAAATCGACGGAGACATCGGTGATTCGCACATGGGGCTTCAGGCAAGGCTGATGTCTCAGGCACTCAGAATGCTGACAGGTGTGATCTCAAGAACCAACTGTATCGTAATCTTTATCAACCAGCTCCGTCAGAAGATCGGTGTAATGTTCGGTAATCCCGAGACCACTACCGGTGGTACGGCACTGAAGTTCTACTGCTCGGTAAGACTTGATGTAAGAAGAATCGAAGCAATCAAGCAGAGCGGAGACGTTGTCGGTAACAGAACAAGAGTAAAGGTTGTAAAGAACAAGGTAGCTCCTCCTTTCCGTGAGGCTGAATTCGATATCATGTTCGGTAAAGGAATCAGCAAGGAAGGAGATATCCTTGATATAGCAGTAAACAATGACATAATCGAAAAGAGCGGTGCGTGGTTCGCCTACGGCGGCCAGAAGATAGGTCAGGGCCGTGAGAATACCAAGATCTATCTTGCAGAGAATCCTCAGGTAATGCTTGAGATCGAGAATAAGGTAAGAGAACTCTATGACCTTCCTGTTACAGATGTTATTTCCGGCAATGCTTCGGAAGAAGAGCAGAATAAATGAGGATTATTTCAATAACAAAAGAGAATTCCAGAAAGATCCGGTTTGCTGTGGACGGTAAACCGGGTTTTTTCCTAAATGTCAGTGAGCTTCGTGAAAACGGCCAGTATGGAAGAGTAATTGGTCTTTTGGGCCCGGACGGTAAATCTGATGAGCTTGATATAGAGCTTGATGATCTGCTGTTTGAAAAAATCCGGAAAGAAATTATCATACCGCGCGGAAAACGCTATGCGCTTTCGCTCCTTGCAGACCGTGACTATACAGAAAAAAAGCTTCGTGACAAGCTGAAAGAAACGGGCTACAATGAGGATGACAGGGATGAGATAATCGGATATCTGAAAGAAAAAGGTTTTCTTGACGATCTTCGGTATGCAAAAAGCTACATAAGGCTTGCCATAAAAACAAAGAGCAGGCGCTACATTTGCGGCAAGCTTTTTGAAAAAGGAGTTTCTGACGATACGGTTAAGCAGGCCTTTGAAGAAACAGAGACCGAATTTGCCGATACCGGAATTAACAGTGAGGAACTAAAATTTGCCGCCCTTGACAGGCAGATTGAAAAGGTGCTCGGAAGAACGGAGGCGGATGACAGGGATTCTTTAATGAAGGCAATACAGTCATTAATGCGTAAAGGTTTTCATTACAGCGAAATAAAACAAAGGATTGAAAATTATTACAAAACAGGGCAGGAATAATCCTGCCCTGTTTTTATGAGAGCTTAATAACAATCAGTATCATTTAAGTACTGCTTGTTTTTTTATTTTGTTTGCAGCTTCGGCACTTTGAAAATATCTTCGGGAGAGGAGCTATAACATCGCATATGCACCAAATATGCACCACAGTTTGAAAAAAATACACAAAATAAGCAAAAAAGAAATAATTATCCTTGCCAAAACCACTTTGAAACTGTATAATGTTATTTGGTGCAAATCGGATTTTGGCTTGCCCATCATTTTAAAATTATTACGGAAATACCCCAGGTATTTCGTTTTAAATTTAACGTATCAAACTTTACGGAGGGCTGAAAATGAGTAGTACAGCTAAACTGTCAGCAAGAGAAAGAATCGAAACTCTTCTTGACGACAACAGTTTTGTTGAAATCGGCGCACTCGTTACAAAGAGAAGCACAGATTTCAATCTTTTACAGTCCGAAGCTCCCGGGGACGGAGTTATTACCGGTTACGGCGTGATCGATAATAAACCTGTCTTTGTTTATGCCCAGGATGCATCGGCACTTGGCGGCAGCATCGGCGAGATGCACGCTAAGAAGATCACCGCGCTCTATGACAAGGCAATGAAGGTCGGCGCTCCTGTCATCGGTCTTATCGACTGTGCAGGATTCAGGCTTCAGGAAGCAACCGATGCTCTGGAAGCTTTCGGCGCTATCTATCAGAAGCAGTCACTCGCATCAGGTGTGATCCCCCAGATCACAGCCGTTTATGGCAACTGCGGTGGCGGACTTTCCGTTCTTACTGCGCTCAGTGATTTCACATTTATTACCAAAGAGGGCAAGCTTTATGTAAATGCTCCCAACGCAATTGATGACAACTATGTCGGAAAATGCGATACTGCGGATGCTGCCTTCGTAGCTAACGCAGGTCTTGTGGATTTTGTCCATGAGGATGAAGAGGCATCTTTGAATGCCGTGAGAAAGCTCGTTTCATTCCTTCCGCTTAATAATGAGGATGAGGTGTCGACCGAGATGGAAGATGACCTTAACCGTGAGCTCGAGACCTTCGATTCCAATCTTAAGGATGTTAAGCCTGCGATCATCGATCTTGCAGATCAGGATGATTTCCTTGAAATCAAGGCAGACTATGCAGCCGACATGATAATCGGTCTGATAAAGCTCAACGGCTCACCCGTAGGTGTCGTTGCAAACAACGATCCTGTACTCACAACAAAAGGCTGCTATAAGGCAGAGAAGTTCGTACGTTTCTGTGATGCCTTTGATATCCCTGTAGTAACAATTACAAACGTTACCGGTTTTGCTTCATCAAAGAGCGAGGCTGGAAGCATCGGTATTGCTGCAGCTAAGCTTTCCTATGCTTTTGCTGATGCAACAGTTCCGAAGATCAACGTACTTGCAGGCAAGGCCTATGGAAGCGCATATATCACAATGAACTCCAAGTCACTCGGCGCAGACCTCGTATTTGCACTTGCAGATGCTGAAATCGGTCCGATGGATGCCGACCTTGCAGCTCAGATCGTATATGCAGACGAGATTGAGGCAGCTTCCGATAAGGCTGCAGCAAGAAAAGAAAAGGCAGCTGACTACAAGAAGAAAATGCTTGCTTCCGAAAATGCCGCAAAGCGTGGTTATGTGGATGCGATCATCGAAGGCTCCGAAGTAAGAAAGCAGCTTATCTATGCTCTTGAAATGCTCTATACAAAGAGAGAGGACAGACCTGTCAGAAAGCACGGAAGCGTGCTGTAAGGAGGGCATAATATGATATTACTCGAAATTGATATGGGTAAAGCGGGACTGAATACAGTGCTCGGTATCGGAATCGTGTTCATGGCTCTGATACTTATCAGCTGCATCATATCCTGCCTCAAGCTTCTCAACAAAATGGGAACCAAGCCTGAGGCACCCGTACAGCCCGTAATAAAAGAAGCGCCGGTAGTCGAAGAAGAGGATGTGACCGACGATCTCGAAATCGTTGCAGTCATTACCGCAGCCATCACGGCCTATGAAGAGGCAAACGGCAGATATATCCCTGCGGATGGTCTTGTAGTCCGCCAGATTAAGAGAATCAATAAACAGAAATGGCAGAATGCCTAAGGAGGAAATAAATGAAAAATTATACTATAACAGTAAACGGAACTGTTTATGAAGTAAGTGTAGAAGAAAGCGGTAGCGCAGCTGCACCCGTAGCCAGCGCAGCTCCCAAGGCATCTGCACCTAAGAAGGCAGCAGCTGCACCCAAGACAGCAGCAGGAGCTCAGGGCTCTGTAAAGGTTGAAGCTCCCATGCCCGGAAAGATCCTTAAGACTCCGGTTAATGCAGGCTCTTCAGTAAAGAAGGGTGATGTGATCCTTGTTCTTGAGGCTATGAAGATGGAGAACGAGATCGTAGCTCCTCAGGACGGAACCCTCGTATCCGTTAACGTAGCTGTCGGCCAGGCAGTTGAAGCAGGAGAGGTTCTTGCAACTCTTGACTAAGGACATTTCACATAACAACTCGGAGGAATAAGAATGGATTATATAATGGATACCCTTGCCGGTCTTGCGAAGTCATCAGGTTTTGCTTCGCTTTACTGGGGCAACTGGGTAATGATATTAGTAGCGCTGTTCTTCCTTTATCTTGCCATCGCAAAGGGCTATGAGCCTCTGCTTCTTGTTCCGATTGCATTCGGTATGCTTCTGGTTAACATGTATCCGCAGATCGCTGCAGAGCCCAGCATTACCTATGAATATTATTCCGACGCCAACTCGGTAAACGAAGATAAGTATCTTACCATCAAGGTTTCCAAGTCCGGCGAGTACAAGATAATGTACAAGGATCCCGAAAACAAGGATGGCGAGCTTAAGGAACTTGAGCATATTGAGGCATATTACAACAGTGCGACACATGAGTATCTGAAAATCGAAGAGAACGACATCGACGTTATCGATGCAGGTTACATCAAGTGTGTATTTGCCTTCAAGGATAAATCAAAGGTAGAACAGTTCAAGGAAAACGGAAAGGGAGTTCTTCAGAGTGAGGATGAGCTTGCAGCCGTTGTACTCGGAACCGACCTTTCAACCTATGACAATTTAAAGAATTCGATCATCGCTCCCGAATCGAAATATACCAAGACAACAAAGACCAACGGCGGTATTTTCCACTACTTCTTCATACTTGATGAGTGGTCGATACTTCCCTGCCTTATCTTCATGGGCGTAGGCGCAATGACAGACTTCGGTCCTCTGATCGCAAACCCCAGAAGCTTCCTTCTCGGTGCGGCAGCCCAGCTTGGTATCTTCATTGCATATCTCGGAGCAATGGCACTCGGTTTTACCGATGCACAGGCCGCGGCTGTCTCGATCATCGGTGGTGCCGACGGACCGACGTCGATATTCCTGGCCGGTAAGCTTGGCCAGACCAAGCTATTAGGTGCGATCGCAGTAGCGGCATATTCCTATATGTCACTCGTGCCGATCATCCAGCCGCCGATCATGAGATTACTTACAACCGAAAAAGAGAGAAAGATCAAGATGAAACAGCTCCGTCCCGTTACGAAGCTCGAAAAGATCATTTTCCCTATCATCGTTACCATCGTGGTAGTTCTGATGCTTCCCGATACCGCTCCCCTTATCGGCTGTCTGATGCTCGGTAATATCTTCAGGGAGTCCGGTGTTGTACGTCAGCTTCAGGAGACCGCTTCAAACGCTATGATGTACATCGTTGTTATCCTGCTCGGAACCTCAGTAGGTGCTACCACCTCCGCAGAGGCATTCCTTCAGCTGACAACAATCAAGATCGTTGTACTCGGACTTGTTGCATTCGCATTCGGTACCGCAGGCGGCGTGCTTCTCGGAAAACTGATGTGCAAGCTGACCCACGGCGAGATCAACCCTCTCATCGGTTCGGCAGGTGTATCCGCAGTGCCGATGGCAGCCCGTGTATCACAGAAGGTCGGAGCAGAAGAGGATCCTTCTAACTTCCTTCTCATGCATGCAATGGGACCCAACGTAGCGGGTGTTATCGGAACCGCAGTAGCAGCCGGCGTATTCATGGCAATATTCGGAGTATAATAAAGGAGAAAATAAATGGGCGTAAAAATTACAGAGACTGTGCTGCGTGATGCGCATCAGTCACTTATCGCGACAAGAATGCCGATTGAAGAAATGCTTCCCATCCTCGACAAGATGGACAAAGTCGGCTATCATTCAATAGAGTGCTGGGGTGGTGCTACTTTCGATGCCTGCCTTCGTTTCCTGAAGGAAGATCCCTGGGTAAGGCTTCGTAAGCTTCGTGAAGGACTTCCCCACTCAAAGCTTCAGATGCTCTTCAGAGGACAGAACATACTCGGTTACAATCACTATGCCGATGACGTAGTTGAGTACTTCACCCAGAAGACCATTGCAAACGGTATGGACATCATCCGTATCTTTGACTGCCTTAACGATCTCCGCAACCTTGAGACCGCTGTAAAGGCAACAAAGAAAGAGGGCGGACATGCCCAGATCGCACTTTGCTATACCCTCGGTGATGCATATACAATGGATTACTGGAAGGATATCGCAAGAAGAATCGAAGAGATGGGTGCAGATTCCATCTGCATCAAGGATATGGCAGGCCTTCTGATTCCTTATGAGGCTGAAAAGCTTGTTAAGGCACTTAAGTCAGGCTCCAAGCTTCCTATCCAGCTTCATACCCACTACACCTCGGGTGTTGCTTCAATGACTTACATGAAGGCAGTTGAGGCAGGCTGCGACATCATTGACTGTGCTATGTCGCCCCTTGCTCTCGGTACTTCTCAGCCGGCAACAGAAGTTATGGTAGAAACCTTCAGAGGCACCGAATATGATACCGGTCTTGACATGAAACTCCTTAAGGAAATCGGAGATTACTTCCGTCCTTACCGTGAGGAAGTACTTGCAAACGGACTCTTAAATCCCAAGGTGCTCGGCGTAAACATCAACACCCTGCTTTACCAGGTACCCGGTGGTATGCTTTCAAACCTTGTTTCACAGCTTAAGGAAGCACATCAGGAGGATAAGTATCAGGCAGTGCTCGAGGAAGTTCCCCGTGTACGTAAAGACTTCGGTGAGCCTCCGCTTGTCACACCTTCGTCTCAGATCGTAGGTACCCAGGCAGTGCTTAATGTACTCCAGGGCGAGCGTTACAAGATGGTAACCAAGGAATCCAAGAAGATCCTGATGGGTGAGTTCGGTCAGACCGTTAAGCCTTTTAATCCCGAAGTACAGAAGAAGTGCATCGGAGATGCAAAGCCTATCACCTGCCGTCCCGCAGATCTTATCGAGCCTCAGCTTCCCAAGCTCAGGGAAGAATGCAAGGAATGGATACAGCAGGATGAGGACGTTCTTTCCTACGCTCTGTTCCCTCAGGTAGCAACCGACTTCTTCAAGTACCGTCAGGCACAGCAGCAGAAGGTGGATGTAACAGCAGCAGATACTAAGGCTGCAGCATATCCTGTGTAAGCCTGTAATAATTGAATATTAAGAGTAATAAGCCTCTGTCGACTTTTATGAGTCGGCAGAGGCTATTTTTTAAAATAATGGGCAGAAATCATAAAAAAAACTGTCTATACTTATAGAAAAAGAAATGTACATAGCTTTTCTAAACTAAAGAAAGGGGGCATCATGCAGGATGAGGAAATAGTCCGTATGCTGTTTGAACGAAATGAACAGGCGCTAATACAAGTTGAAACTAAATACGGACACCGTATGAAAAATATTGCTTCAAATATTCTTGATAATACTGAAGACAGTGAAGAATGCTATAATGAAGCGCTTCTGAGACTGTGGAATAGCGTGCCTCCGGCAAAACCTGAAAGCCTTCAGTCCTATCTGGTAAAGATAACAAGAAGCATTGCATTTAATATGATAAACGCAAAGAATGCAGCAAAAAGGAAAGGCGACAGGTATGCCGAATCATTTGAAGAACTGTCCGAAACGATTAATTCTGATTTCAACATTGAGAAGAATTATGAAAAGAAAGAATTGAAAAGGATAATAGAAAGATTTCTGCAGAATCTTTCATATGATGAAAACAGAGCTTTTATCGGCAGGTATTTTTACTGTGATACATATGAAAAAATCAGTGAAAAAACAGGGCTGTCAATAAAAAGAATAAGAAATCTTTCCGAAAAAGCAAGGAAAAAACTAGCAGTGATTCTAAAAAAGGAGGGCTATGATGAATATTGAAGACCTGATGGAAGTAATCGGGGAAGTAGATGATAAATGGATTGATAACTATAACAAAAAGAAAACAACGGCCGTATATATCGGGCTTTTAACAAAAGTGGCAGCTGTTATAGTTGGTATATTAGTATTATCCTTTGCAATAATTAAGTTTAATCCGGCTTTTGCCGAAAAAGTAAAGTCATTTTTTGGCGGATACATCGGGAAAGATAATGAAAGCATAAATCTGACCGAAACTCCGGATATGGAGAAGAAAGTTGAAAAAGATGTATTGACTGATGAAAATGAGCATCTTCGCTTTGAGATTCTTGAACAGCTTAATGACGGAATGATGGTTATTATGACAGTACGCTATACCGCAAAGGACGATATCGGGCGAAAGTGGCTTGCGGATCATTATGTGATTGAAAATTACGGTGAGGGAAAAGACAAAACATATTTCTGCAGAGATGATTCGAAAAATTTAAAATGGAAACACAGCGTTGAATGGGATGATACAGTTCAGTCATATGTTGAGGACAATCTTTCGCTATGGCTCCTTCCGGATAAGGATCTTGGTTTTGTGGATACCGGGTTTGGCGAATTCAGGGAACTGTATGAGTATCAGAGCGAGGACGAAAGATATTTTATTGTTACAATGCTGATGTCTTCGCCGGACTATCTGAGCAGCCAGAAGGTACTTCTGCGCTATCCTTTTATGGATTCTTGTAAGGGAATAACAATTATTCCAAATAACAATAAAAATGAATTTGTCTCATATAAGCTTTTTGCGGAAGATGAGAATGAAAATCATACTGACATTAAGTCTTTAAGGGTGAGCGGATTGTCATTTATCCTGGATTCGGATAATACAGAGTTTCCTGTAAAGCTGGAAGATATTATTTCTGAAATCAAAATATTCACAGAGAATGACAAAGAAGGGTTTGTCTGTACATCTGTCGGATATAAAAGTATCATTAACGAACAAAGCTCACATGACAGTAAAGGCACTGTATATAATGGATATTTTAACAAACGTGGGATTGAATCGCAAAAAGAAGATTTATCGGAATATGATAAAGTTTATTCCTATGATAAAAACTCCGTAAAAGAAATTATTATTATATGGAAAAATGGGGAGAGTTCTTGTTATAGATGTGAAAAATAAAATAATATGGAGGTGCGGTTCAATGATAACAGTATTTATGCTAAATCGGTTTTAATAAAATGATGATGGAGGACAAAAATGAAAAATAAAATTGTTAGGCTATTTATAGCTGTTTGTATGGCGGTTGTTTTAACAACATCCTTGGTTGGAGCTACGTCCATTTATGAAGATACATGGGGAATTCGTTACTATTCGGGTGCACCCGGAAGTGTGAATGTTCTGTATGATATTCTTGAACTGAGTTATTTTAGTGCAGGATATGAGGCTAATTGTACATATTTTACTCTTGCCAATGGTAGTGTATGTGAGATAATATCAAACTGTTCATTGGGCATAAGCAAGACAGTATGGTTTACAACAACTGGCTATGTTACAAGCTGGACGATGATTGGAAGTAGTTCTTCCAATGTTAAATTTAGAGTAGATCCATATAATACCTCTACAGGTGGATGGGCTTCAAATGGTAGTATTTATTTATATAACTATCATTAATCATGCAAAAAGAACTTATAAAACATAACAAATTTGAGGACAGAGGATACAAATACCTTTGTCCTCGAATCTATTGAGAACATTTTTGTTTATGATTTAATAATAGAGGAAAACAAATGAGAAGAATAACCAAAATTATTTGTTGTGTTTGTGTAATTCTTTTTTTATTATTGCTAATTGCGTGCGCGAGGAATAATGGTTCCGATAGGCAGAATGAGGAAAGAAAAATAGAAAATACATCCGGAGGTATTGTAAGAGAAAACGATACGTATGTGTTTAGTTCTGATGAGTATAATAAGGTGCTTTCTGAATACAGAAAGAATATATCCGAGTGCATTGCTGATTACGAGGAAGATATAAATAAATTAAAGCAAACAGAGCAAACGGACACCTGTAATATATCGTTTGAAAATTGCGAATTCGTCGATATCCCTCAAATAGATACTCTTGAGGTATTGGAATATAAGAGAGAAGAAATATCGGTAGATGATGCTATAGGAATGATTGAAAACACAATCAATAGACTAGGGCTGAACGATAAGGTAAACATTGAAAGCGAGCTTAAAGATGCAAGTGCTCAGTTGCCAAATGAGCCGGTTGTTGACGAAATAAGCGGGCAGGCTATGACTGATGATGCCGGAAATATTATTACTGATTATCCTAAGGTGTTGGATAAAAAAGACAGATTTGATTCCGGAAAAGGATTCTTTATTAACAGTGACATACTTCATATTCAGATGGGAGATTGCGGAGTATATTCTTTCAGCGATGGTGTAATAAATAAAAACAAGAAAGAGCCTAAGGGGTATTGCTTTTTTGATATTTATCCGATGGATGATGAAAAATTGATTAAAAAAGGAAATTTTGATGAACTTAAAGATGAAAAATACAATCTCCTTGATGGTGAAATCAGTATTAAGGATGCTGTAGAAGCAACCAAAGAATTCTTTAAAGAGGGTACGCCTCTTTCTGCGGCAGAGAATGTTGACATAGAAGTTATAGATGTTTCGGTTTACAAATTTAATGATGAACTATATCGGTATTGTTTTGAAATAAGAAGAAAATACAAGAATATTCCGTTCGTTCTTGGAAGTACCGGACATAAAAGGGTTAATGATATTTTGATTGATGATATGGGAAAAACGGCAACAACAATTTCTGGCAGTACGGTTAACGCATATCTGGGATTTAATGAGCATCAAGGCTTCAATTCTTTGTTTTCGGATACTAGGATTTTGTCAGTATATGATGCCTATCTTGAGTTAAAGGCAAAGATAGGTCAGAATCTGAATTTTAATGTGAAAAAGGTAGAACTGGTTTATGTTCCGACTGAGGCATATGCGAATACAGATACTACTATAAATATTATACGTCCCAAGGTAATATACCCATGTTGGTCATTCATAGGGTACTATTCAGAAGGCGAGTTGAGAGCTTTTATTGATGTTTTTACCGGAGATATTTATTATTATATTCAGGTATGAGGCTGACATTTAAGGAATAATGATGAGTGTTTTTAAAGCAATAAAAAAGGAAATAAAGAAGAATCTCCATCTGCCGTTTTTTGTTGTGGGTATTTTGGGGGTTCTTCTACTTTTAATGCTTGGTGTGGTATATACCGACGATACAGGCAGACAGCATATATTTTTAGAATTTCTTTTTCAGTCTGGCAAGACGGAGATAATCAGAAATCGTGCTGTTTTCGAAGTGACTGTTATTTTTTCTGCTGATAATAAGTGGTTCTATGAATTCCTTCCTGCTTTTGTAATAATAGGGTATATGTTTGTTTTATCTTCTGAACGGGAGAGGGGTGGCTTGCGATTTCTGGTAATCAGGGAAAACGTTTTTAACTATTGCGTTTCAAAAGTACTTGCATTGATGTTATGTGGTGGTATAATTGTCTTTTTCGCTGCAACTATTTATATTGCAATTGTCTTTTTAACCATCAGTTCCACACCGGATCCTGTCATTCTGCAGGCTTTTTTAGGTGCTTTCGGAGTTAGTTCTGTAAAGGCGATGATAATAAAATGGCTGTTTTCAATGTTCCTTTTAGGTTGTTTTTCTGTAATACCCGGTTGTCTGGCAGGAATCTTCTTTAATGACAGATATATGATGATATGTCTGCCGGTACTTATTCAATATGTATATGATCAGCTGCTTCAAAAACTGGAATTTGGCATGTTCGGAAAAGAAAACACAAGAAGCTATAAGATTTTAAGAAAAATAAGGCTTTCAAATCTTTTAAGGGCTGAGGACAGGAAATCTTTGATATTTACTGTTTTATTTTGTTTTGCACTTTTGTTTTTTTGCTGCATGACTTTTTGTTTTGTAATGAAGGAACAAAGAAAAAGAGGAATGTATGTTTGAAAAAATAAGAACTAGTGTATATATAGCAAATACTGAATTTAAAAGATGGATAAGAAGTTCTAAGCTTATTATTGTACCGCTTCTTCTGATAGCCATAAGGAATCTTGTTGCGGAACCTTTGATAGAGGCATCGGTGGAAACAGGTTACAGTCTGTCTTTCTTTGAACCCTTTATTGCACTGACAAATTCGGGCTTCGTGCTTCTTCTGATGCCACTATGCTTTCTTGTCCTGATGGCAGATTTTCCTCATAAAGCATTGATTGATGATTTATATCATATCCGATCTTCGAAAAGAGTGTGGATGAGCGGTCAGCTTTTATTTGCCGTATTGGCCGACATGGCATTTGTACTTTTTATGTTTCTTTCAAGCATTGTCATGGTCATCGGGCATGCGGATTTTAAATTTGATTATAGTAAAGGAATTACACACTATACTGCAATCTTTCCGGATAGATATGGTGGCCTGATCGGAGAACTGGTTCCAAGAAACCTGTTTAATCAAATGACAATGGGGGAGTCTATAATAATGACAGCACTGTTCCTTTTTGCCTATTTACTGCTGATGGTACTTTTATTACTGTTTTTCACAATCTTGGGTTATAGAAAGCTGGGAGTACTGACGGATGTTTTATTGATACTGGGGGGAACTGTAACCTGTGCGGCAAAGTCAGAGTATCAGTGGCTATTTCCGATGGCTCATACAATTCCATGGATACATTTTTCGGAATATCTAAGGAAGATGAAATATCCTCTATGGAAATCCGAAATATATTTGTTTGGCGGATGTCTTATGATGATCGTTCTGTGCATCGTATTTGCAAGAAAATATGAGATGATTAATCAGGAATGATAAAATTTGCTTAAAGGACAGGTGAAATGAATGATAGAAGTGAAAGAACTGAATCTTGTGTTAAATAAAAGGCAGATACTTTTGGATGTAAATATAAATCTGCAAGATGGAAATATATATGGTCTTGTGGGAAACAATGGTAGTGGGAAGACTATGCTGATGAAATGTATATGTGGCCTGGTAAAAGCAACATCAGGTAGTATCATAGCAGATGGTAAGAAGATTGGAAAGGACTGTGATTATCTGGAAAATGCAGGAATAATCATTGAAAATCCCGGTTTTTTGCCGTATTATAGTGGTATTAAGAACTTAATGCTACTTGCGGGAATTAAACATAGAATCTTAAGAAGACAGGTAGAAGAGGCCATGCGCATATGCGGACTTGATCCTGAACTCAGGTTGTCGGTTGGAAAATACAGCCTTGGAATGCGTCAGAGACTTGGAATTGCACAGGCAATTATGGAAAATCAGCATATTCTCATACTTGACGAGCCGATGAATGGTCTGGATAAGGAAGGGGTAGCTGAGATAAGAAATTTATTGCTTTCATTACGGGAGAAAGGTAATCTGATTTTGCTTGCAAGTCACAACAGGGAGGATATTGAAATTTTATGTGATGAGGTATATGAAGTAGAAGCCGGAAGAGTGATAAAACTTGATAAACCGGAAAAAACGTGAAACCGTGCGAAAAAAATGTTTGTAACCTTTGCAAAACCTTTCTCGTCTTTTAAGACAGAGGGCTTGAAAAAAAAAGAAACATCGGCCCCTTCTTACGACAAAAGAAAGGATGGCAAAGGATATGAGAAAAGCAATGAAGAAAAAGATGTTTAAGATAATTATAGCAAGCACAATGACGCTTATGATGCTTTTCACTATGACCGCCTGCGGAAGTGAAAGCAAAAAGAGTGGAGGAAGTGTTACCAAGGTGGAAGCCAAGGAAAGCAGCAGTGACAGTGGAAAAGAAAGCAGTAGTTACAAAGGCTCCGGAAAGGACAGCAACAAGGACGCCGGCAAGGAGAGTGGTGAAGACGATGGCAAAGAAGATTTCAGCAATGTAACTCTTCCGGAAGACAGCATCATTTTGGTGTTTGAACGTTCGAATTATGCCTGGGGTTATCATGAAAGCGGAAGCTTCATCGACAGTAAGGGTGATGTTTATCATTTCAATTTCAGCGCAGATGATAATATCAGAATGAATGATAATAAACTGAGTCTTTTTGAAAAGCTTGAGATAGTAAAAAAATATGACAAGCCGGTTTCAAAAATTGACGAAGACATGCTTAAGAAAATATATGGGCTCGGAAGTCAGGTAAATAAAAAGGCGGGTTATGAAGAAGAGGATATCATGTGTGATTACGGGCAGGACAGCATTTATTTTGTTCCGGAAGGAAGCAAAGAACCTCTTTTGATCTATACTTACGGAGATGTTACCAAAACTCCAAAGGACAAAAATGCGCGTAAGCTTTATAAGTACACGGATACTGATGTTAAGACTGCTATGCGCCTTAATATGACAGGGGAGAGCGGTACAACGTTTAATTTTGCAGAATATGTTTGTATTGCTGACCTTCACAGTTCGGGCGGAAATTATGACTATATGCATGCAAAATGCGAGGACGCCAAGGGTGGAGTCTATAAGGCAGTGACTGACAATAAGCAGGTGGTCAAGGATTTTGTAGCAAAGATCGGTTTCGGTGAAGAGAAAATCAATGATTTTTTTGAGAATATTTATGAAACGAACCAGGATGATATGCTTTATTTCATTGAGCTTTATATTGACGGTCAGCTTGGCCCGGACAGAAATACCTGCGGACTGATGATAAAGGACGGACAGTATACCCTGATTCCTTCGCCGGACAATAAGATAAGGGACGAGTATGGATGTGACGCACTTGATTATTATTGCCATATTGTCGGATATCCGCTGCAGGGGAAGAAGCTTTCGGACATGTCAAAGGACGGTGTGTTTGCGGAATATTGGACAGTAATAGAAAGTGCGGAGTAAGAAAGAAAAAGAAAGGCTGAATACATGAAAAAACCAAAGAAAAAAATCCTTACCGGTCTCAAAGGAATTTTGGGAATCGGTAACCAGAAACTATATGGTCCGCCTCCGGTAGATGAGAGGATACAGGGCGTTTACGGCCCACCGCCGACTGCCTACCAGGAGGAACCGCAGGATGTTTACGGCCCGCCGCCTTTTGAGGAAGATCCGATAGAGGAACCCAAAGAAGCGGAGGAAGAGGATATATGAACATTCCGCAGGAACTTATAAAAATGAAAAACGCCCATATGGAGCAGGTGGCTGCTTACCGTCATGGCCTTTATGAAAAGCCTGTCCTTAAGCAGCTTTTCTTTGAGTTTACCCAGAACTGCAACGAAAAATGCTTTCACTGCGGCTCAAGCTGCGGGCTTTCGAGAGTAGAGGGCGAGCTTGAAAAAGAAGAGTGGCTTGCCATAATTGACGAGGTTGCCGAAAACTTCAAGCCGAAGCCCATGCTTTGCATCACAGGCGGAGAACCCTTACTGTATAAGGATTTCTTTGAGGTGATGACCTATGCGAAGAACAAAGGATTTCTCTGGGGCATGACAACAAATGCCACGCTGGTTGATACGGAGGTGGCGCGAAAGCTTAAGGAAGCCGGTATGAGAACTGTTTCGGTTTCAATCGATGGCCTCCCGGAAACACATGACAGGCAACGCGGTCTAAAAGGCGGGTACATCCGTGCGATGAAGGGCATCCAGGCGATGATCGATGTGGGCTTTGATCATGTGCAGGTAACAACCGTTATCAACCATGAAAATATAGACCAGCTGGACGCATTGTTTGATATCATGGATAAGATCGACATTGATTCATGGCGTGTGATCAATCTTGAACCGATGGGACGGGCTCTTGATTATCCGGAAAAGATGATGACGCCCGATGATTACCACCGTCTCTTTTCATTTATAAAAGAGAAGCGTGAGCAGAACTATCCGGTATGCTATGGCTGCACCCATTATCTCGGTATGGACTATGAGAGAGAGCTTCGTGACTGGTATTTCATATGCTCCGCAGGCCGCACGACCGCATCGATAATGTCAAAGGGTGAGGTTGGTGCCTGCCTTGATATCGAAAGAAACGAAAGGTCCGTGCAGGGCAACGTAAGGCAGGAAAGGTTTACCGACATATGGAACAATAAATTCAGCCTTTTCAGGCAGGAGCTGGATAACATCGCAGAAAACTGCAAGGGCTGCGAACACAGTAATTACTGTGCAGGTGGCAGTTGGCACAGCTACGATTTTGAAAATGCCAGACAGAGGATGTGTTTTAAAGGAGTAATCTTTTAATTAAGGAGAGTAAAGCAAATTTTTATCCAGAAAGGAATTTATATATGAATTTCGTTAGATGCAGCAAAGGACATTTCTATGACAGCGACAGACACACAAGCTGCCCTAAATGTAACGTATCGGGAGTGGTTCCCGCAAACGATGAACTGACAGAAATAAACCCGGAAGAAGATAAAACTGAGGAAAAGGCTGAGAAAATATATGCTGCACTTGAGACTGCCGAGGCTGAAGTATGGTCCGAGGTTTCGGAAGAGGTAAAGGAAAACCTTGAAAAAGGAAAGGAGCTTACAAAGCTTGTCGGATGGCTGGTTGACAGGACAAGTGAGGAAAGCTATGAGCTCCGCATGGATATGACAATAAATCCGGTAAATGAAGTTGTAATCTACGTTAAAGCAGAGCAGGAAAATGTTCTTTCGGCTGATACTAAAGCAGCAGATGCCCAGCTTGTGCTTAGCTATGATGAAGCACAGAAGGATTATATGATTAAGAACAACTCCGCATCAGTAAGCCTTAATGGCAGGACACTTGACTCAGACAGCAGGCTTGCATCCTACGACAGAATAAGCATTAACGGAAAAGAATTGGTATTTGTGCCTTTCTATAGGTGATAATAGGAGAAAGCAATGTTTAGCTGTGATTATAAGAAACTGAGATTGTCATTCAATGAATTTCACAATATTGAGGCAGATAATATGCCGGAATATGGGAGCTTTTATCTCCTTGAAATGAAAGACGGACGTTATACTGCAGGAACATGGTACCCGGTTGATTACAAGGACAAGAAAAGTACGGCAGGAAAATTCAGCAGGGGAACAGGGGATTCTTTCGATGCAAGTGAAGTGTCAAAATGGCATGCTCTTTATAAGTACGATCTTTCGGACTGTCTGGAAGATGAAGAGATAAATCTGATTAACATGGGACTCATAGAAGAAGGTACCTACACTGTGAGATTCGGAGATTTTAAATCATTTGCCGACGGAGATTTCCCTAAAAACGAACAGTACTGCCTTCTTATCCTGAATGACGGAACGCTTGCTGCAGGAAGATGGACTGAACTGGGCGAGAAAAACGGACAGTTTATATATGCATCTGCTCTTGCAAGCCACAGTATGAATAAGGTGTGGGCATGGACGCCTTTAAGTTCCGACGATATCTTTGAACAGGAAGAGGAAAGGGAAAGAGAAAGAATCCGCGAGGAAAAACTGAACAAAAATCCGGTGGCAGATCCGGAAAAATTCAAGTACGGAACTGATATTGATGTGTACTATGAAAAAGCACTTGAAAAGCTTAAAAGCAAGTATCCATGGGCAACACTTACCCAGATGAAAAAGAAAACGCACTATGTGATCGCGCCGCGTCACGGGAAATATATTTTCGGCCTGGACAACGGAACATATAAGGGTAAGATGGTAGTTAAGGAATGGACTGATGGTTCTACTGCCGAAGAATTTATTGATTTTCTGGTTGAGTATACGAAAGTAACCGTAAAAAACTCAAATCCCGAAGAAAAGTTCAAGCTTGGAATGGATGTTGAGGTATATCTTGAAAAAGCCTATGATAATGTAAAAAGGGAATACCGCTGGCTTGACAAAAAAACGACAAGGGAACGCTGGGGCTATGCAATAAAACAGATCGACGGTGACTGGGAATTTGTAAGAGAATACTACGATAATCACGATTTTTCAGTGCTCGATTGCGGTTCTTCAGAAAGCTTTATTGAATACGTGGAACATGATTATGAGGAAAAAGCACTAAGGGCAAATCCTGTTGTTTCTACTTACTCAGTTCCGTTCGGACATGTTGAACTGCACGGATGGAACCTTGAAAGATATGATATTTCAAAGCTTAAGACTGGTGATTACAAGGTAAATGTAACTGCCGGAGACCGTGTGGCAGGCGGAAGCAGGGAGTTCTTCATCACCCCGTATTGCTTTGAAGCCAAGACCTATGAAGAATTCCTGAACCGTTATCAGGATATTGTTCCCGGCGGTTCTTTCGGAATAACCAAAAAAGACATGCTTGGCAATAATGAACTGAAAAAATTCTTTGGCTATTAAAAATAAACGACCTGAACATTTACTCAAAAAATCAAGAAAAGATGAGTTGATTATGATATTATAGGTATCGTAAACGGATCCTTTACAAACTGAACAAGGTGGATATGCAAAACATGAGAGTAAATGAGAACAGCTTCATATTATTCGTAACTGCCCTTGATTTCATTGAGGAACATCTGACGGAGGAATTTTCGCAGGAGGAGATTGCAGCAAAATGCTATTGTTCTTTGTCTTCACTTCAGAAAACCTGGAAGATCTGTACTCATATGAGCATCAAGGAGTATGTTTCAAAACGCAGGCTTACTCTGGCTGGCAGGGATATGCTTTCGGGAATGTCTGTACTGGATGCTGCTCTCAAATATGGTTATAATTCCCATGAGGTATTCACCAGGGCATTCAGCAAGGTATGGGGTGTCTCTCCCTCCGCATTCAAGAAAGAGTGGAAGGGCGACTGCGTTCTCTATCCGAGGCTGAATCCGGACTATCTGGAAGGAGACGAGATTATGAACTATAATATCAAAAAATTTGACGTAAGGGATTTCTATGACTATCTTAAATCCCAGGCAGGAACATATGCCCTCTGCTTTGACATACAGAATCTGATGTGGATAAATGACAATCTGGGCAGGGAAGCAGGAGACAAGGTTATTCTTGAAGCATTCAGAAGAATAAATGAGGCAGCGGGAGATGACAGGGTATGCCTTCGCATAGGCGGAGATGAATTCGTCATGATAAGCGAGAGCAGTGACAGAAAAACCGCTGAGGAACTGGCCGAAAAAGTGCTGTCAAAAAATGGTGAGACAGTGGATTATCCTGGCGGAAAAGCAGAAGTTTCGATGCGTGCAGGAGCCATCCTTATAGGATCAAGCCTTAAGTATTCAATACTTTGCGAGGATTTCAACGAAGTGCTTGATATGGCAAGAAAAAGCGGAAAAGTAGAGTTCAAGCAGCAATAAAAACATGAAAATCAGATTACTAAGCCCGGACACATGAATATGTGCCCGGGTCTTTTTTTGCCGGAGTAATGCTATGATTTTACATTTACATTTCCGATAATTATGATATAATACATTTAAAATATTATTGAAGGATTATAGAATGAAAAACCAGCTGTATAAATTGGTATATGTAATCGTGATTGCCTTGATTTTTGTTATGGTCGTCTTTGATCCGCTTTATTCTATGGATATGCTCATGACAGACCACCTATATTCAAGGCTTGACGGTCCGGACAGCAACATAATCATTATCGGAATTGATGAGGAAACTCTTTCTAAATATGGAAATTTTACCCTTTGGTCAAGAGAAAAACTTGCTGAGCTGGTAAACTGGCTCTATGAAGATGAGGAAAACGCCCCTTGTGTTATAGGAATGGATTTTATCCTTACCGATCATTATAAGGAGTCTTCGGATATTGCTCTTTCGGAGGCAGTAAAAGGTAAAAATGTGGTGATCGGAACCAACATTGTCTACCGCGGCGCCGTAGAGACGGGGAAAAACGGCGAAAAGTATTATAACAAGGGTCATATTTATGATGTTGAAATGCCATATGAGGAACTGAACGATGTGGCAGAAAAAGGATTTACAAATGAGTATATAGCATCCGACGGATATATCCGCTACAGCAGAAACAGCATAGTGCTTCCTGAAAAATTAAGGGAAAAGGCAGGAAAAACCCAGGACAGTTTTGCTTATCGTATCTACAGGATGTACCAGGAAGAAACGGGTGGAAGCGTAAAGGTTCCAAAGCTTAACAAAGGTGGCCAGTTTCAGTTTCTGTATTCGGGAGAGTCGGGAGAATTTTCCGAAGTTTCTCTCGATGCTGTGCTGTCTGGTAAAATTCCCCATTCAGCGTTCAGAAATGCAATAGTCCTGGTCGGTGCATATGCGCCGGGATTGCAGGATTCGTACCAGGCAGCATCTGACCGCGGAAGCGTGATGTACGGTGTTGAGATACATGCCAATATCATTCAGGCCTATATGAATGAAAAAACGCTTGTTTCTGCAGATTCATATCTGGTTTCGGCAGTTATCAGTGTGATAATAATTTTACTCTTGATAGTTTTACGAAAAAAGGTGTTGTTTATCACCCTGCCTGTTTCGGTACTTGTTGCGGGAATTTACACTGTATGCGGAAGGATTCTGTCGGGAAAGGGAATATTTTTAAGTCTTGTGTATATGTATCTGGCATTGCTTTTGCTGGACATGTATTTTATCCTGGAAAAATATCTCAGGGAGCTGATAGCAAATTACCGTTACCAGGAAGAAATAAAGGAACAGATGTGGTCGTTTACCGAGGCAATGGCAACTGCTATTGATGAGAGAACCCCCTATAATGTATCGCATACAAGAAACGTGGCAAAATACAGCGGAATGCTTGCGGACTACATCAATGTCCTGCATGATAAGGGAGAAGAGGAAGAATACTTTTCCGTACAAAGAAAAGAACAGCTGGTAATGGGAGCCCTACTGCATGATATCGGTAAAATTGCAGTTCCCCTCTCTGTAATGAACAAGGAAACCAGGCTGAACGGACTTGAAAAAAATGTGGAAGAGAGACTGAGAACCTTCAGGCTCGAAGCAAAAATATCCGTGCTTGAAAGGAAGAAGGATGAAGCATGGTTTAGCGATCTGACTGAAAAAGCCGAAGAAGCAATAAGAGTCATGAACAAGGTTAACGGGACCGGATTTGTTGATGATGAACTGAAGGCGCAGCTGGATAAAGTCCTGAATTATGAATATGAAGATAGCTCTGGAAACGTCTATCCATTCTTTACGGAAGAAGAAAAAGAGTGCCTCAGGATTGAGCGTGGGACACTTACCGATAAGGAACGTGAGATCATGCACAGTCACGTTGAAATAACGGAGAGGATACTTAACAAGGTTCATTTCAACAAGTATTTTGAGAATTCGCCGGTCTATGCGGTTCAGCACCATGAGTGTCTGAACGGTAAGGGTTATCCCAAAGGGCTTAAGGGTGATGAACTTAGTACTGATGCGAGGATAATCGCTGTTGCAGATATATGTGACGCATTACTTGCCGCGGATAGACCATATAAAAAGCCGATGCCAAGAGAAAAGGCTTTTGAAATAATGAGAAATATGGCAAAAGAGGGCAATATTGACAGTAAGCTTGTGGAATATCTTTATGAATGTACAAAACCTGAGGAAAAAGCGGAGACTGATTCATGAAAATGCTTAAAACGAAAAAAGGGAAGATCATCTTTGCCTGCGTGCTTGCAGGCCTTCTGATCGCAGCAGGGGTGATTCTGGCAGTAGTACTGCACAAGGAAGAATACCGCAGTATTTCTGTAGAGGCCGTAAGCGGTTCGGTAACGGTTGTAAACGACAATAATAACGACCAGGCCTATAAGGGACAGCGTCTTTACGGTGGCGATGATGTTACCGTAAGTGAAAACTCAGACCTTACTATGTGCATGAATAACGACAAGTACCTGTATGCCGCTGAAAATACTCATTTCCGTCTGGAAGACCGTTCCACTAAAAATGCAAGCCGTATCAGGATAATACTGGATAAGGGCTCGGAGCTTAATGAACTGACGGAGAAGCTGAATACAAATGAGTCATATGAAGTCGACACTCCGAATTCCACGATGTCAGTACGCGGAACAAAGTTCAGGGTAACGGTATTTACCGGCAGCGATGGACTTGTATATACCCTGCTCGAAGTAGAGGAGGGTGTGGTTTTAGTGCAGCTTAAAACCGTTACGGGAGAGTATAACGGTGTTGAGAAGGAATTCACAAAAGGCCAGAGTGCATTGATACGTGCGGATATTGACTTTTCAGAGTTCGTGAAGTCGGAAAAAGGTGAAGAAGTACTTGAACTGGACTACAGCGCGCTTCCTAAAGAGCCTGTGGAAAGGCTTCTGGTACTTCTTAAGATGCTGATACCGGGTGAGGAAGATAAGAAGCCTCAGGAAGAAGAAAAAAAACCTCAGGATGAAGACAAGAAGCCTCAGGACGATAATGGAGAATCAGGCAAGGAACATGAGCATACCAAAGGACCGCTTGAGATTACGACTGAGGCGGGCTGTGAAACAAAGGGAGAAAAGACTGCAAAATGCACTGAGTGCGGGGAAATAATGCAGACAGAAGAGATTGATCCTCTTGGACATGAGTTTTCTGATTGGACAATCGAAAAAGAAACCAGCTGTAAAGAAGAAGGTTCAGAAAGCAGGAAGTGCTCACGATGCGGTAAAACCGAAAGCAGAGTTGTTTCCGCGACCGGAAATCATAAATGGGGAAAGCTTAAAGAGGATGTGGCTCCCGGATGTCTGACCAAGGGTTCAGGGCACTATGAATGTACGATCTGCGGAGCAGAAGGCGAGCGTGAAACGATTGCAGCAAAGGGTCACAATTACTCTGCATGGACGACACAGAAAAAGGCTACTTGTGAAGAAAGCGGTACCGAAATCAGAAAGTGCTCCTCCTGTGGAAATACAGAGACCAGATCGATCACCAGGCTTTCGCACAACTGGAGCGGATATAAGACCGTAAAGCAGGCGACCTGTGCCGCCGCCGGATCCCAGGAAAGAACATGTTCTCTGTGCGGTAAAAAAGAGACAAAATCCGTGCCTGCGACCGGAAATCACAGTTTTGGCAGCCTGATCACAGATGTGCCTGCCGGCTGTACAACGGATGGCTACGGACATTATGAATGCAGCGTCTGCGGTGCAGAAGGAGAGCAGGAGACAATTCCAAAAACCGGACATGACTATAAGGAAAAATCCAAAGAAAAGATAGATGATGAGCATTATAAAGTAACATACCGTTGCGAAAACTGCGGCTCTGAATATTCTGCGACCAAAGCAGGAAAGATTTAATTGAAAAGCAGTCACATTTGTTGTATAATATACTGTGTTGATAGGAAAAGTTTAAAAAGGAAAAGAGAAAAATGAAAATTTTGGTGATCAACGGACCTAACCTTAATTTCCTTGGCATAAGGGAACCTGATATATACGGAAAGCAGGACTATAAATTTCTTCTTTCCATGCTTGAGGATTATGCCAAGGAAAAGAATTTTGAACTTGAAACCTTCCAGAGCAATCATGAGGGTGCAATAATCGATCGTATACAGCAGGCCTACTTTGAAAAGGTAGACGGGATAGTGATAAATCCCGGGGCCTATACCCACTACAGTTATGCGATACATGACGCACTTGCAAGCGTTTCAATGAAAAAGATTGAAATCCACATTTCCAATGTGAATGAGAGGGAAAGCTTCAGGCACATATCGGTAACCCTGCCAGCATGTGACGGCCAGGTGGTCGGACAGGGACTTAAGGGCTACCTTCTGGCTATTGACATGATTTTGGAGCAGTAAGCATCAGAAAGTGAGAAAGAAATGAAAATATCTACAAAGGGACGTTATGCTTTAAGGGTAATGCTTGAGCTTGCGTTATACAATACAGGAGAGCCTGTAGCACTTAAGGATGTGGCAGAAAGACAGGGACTTTCCGAGAAATATCTCGAGCAGATCATTTCGCTTTTAAACCGCGGAGGTCTTGTAAGAAGTGTAAGAGGCGCCAAAGGAGGCTATGCTCTGGTCGGAAAGCCTGAGGATTATACGGTCGGTAAAATCCTGAGGGTTACCGAGGGCGATCTTTCGGTGGTTGAGTGCCTTTCAGATGGCGCTCCGCCCTGCGACCGCTATGATAACTGTGTTACGATCAGAGTGTGGGAGAAGCTCAATGAAGCGATAAGCTCGGTAATCGACAATACGACGCTTGCAGATCTTCTGGAATGGCAGGCTGAGATGGGTAATCAGTACATTATATAAAAAGGGCAGATTTATAATAAAAAACCGTCTATAGTTTTATGACCGTGATGAGCATGCGATCACCGGCTTTTACCGTGAAAATCACCCGTAACCTTGCACTTGATATGATTTCCTTTAAAAAAGCAAAAATTTTAAATAATTTCCATAAACACTTGACAATTTTCAGTTTTTTAATTATCCTTTCAGTTGTAACACGACTGAAAGGATTTTTATTATGACAGATTTGACAAAAGAAAAGAAACTGAGCAATATATATTTTCTTACCACCTGTGCGATAATGGCAGCGCTTTTATGTATCATAAGTCCGCTGTCGATCCCGATAGGCGAGGTACCGATCTCACTTGCAACCTTTATTATTTATGTTGCAGTATGGCTTCTCGGACCTTATGGAGCAACCTTAAGTGTAATGGTTTACCTTTTCCTCGGTATTGTAGGACTTCCCGTTTTTACAGGAGGTGTCGGAGGAATAGGAAAACTTGCGGGACCTACCGGAGGTTATCTTGCGGGTTATATCATCCTGGCTTTTGTTTCGGGATTGTTCCTTAAGCTCAGCAACAGAAACCTGGTTGTGACCATTATCGGAATGATAATTGCGACAGCTATTCTGTATGCTTTCGGAACAACATGGTTTATCATTCAGATAAATTCTGATCTGGCAAATGCAATGAAGGTCTGCGTACTTCCGTTCATACCTTTTGACCTTGTAAAGATAGGACTTGCAGCAGTTATAGGAAAACCAGCATTAAAGGGACTTTCGAAGGCCGGACTGGATATGGATTAAGTGCAGACAGTCAAAAAAACAGAGGAGTAGAGGAGAAAAGATGAAGATTTCTGAAATCCATAAGAAGAAAAAACAGGTATTGTCCTTTGAAATCTTTCCGCCTAAAAAGGAGGAGGATCTCATAAACATAGGAGATACCCTGGATCTTCTTGCAGAGCTTAAACCTGATTTTATCAGTGTTACCTTCGGTGCGGGTGGAAGTTCAAACAATAACAAGACTATTGAAATCGCAAAGAAAATAAAGAACGAATATAAGATAGAGCCGGTTGTTCACCTTACCTGCCTTCATTATTCAAAGAATGAGATAGATGAGTTTGTAAAAGTCCTTGAAGCGGAGGGAATTGAAAATATCCTTGCACTGCGCGGAGATGAGAGACCTGATGTGCCGGCAAAAAATGATTTTGCCCATGCAAGCGACATGATATCGTATCTTAAGGGAAGGACAAAGCTCTGCATTGCGGGAGCATGTTATCCCGAGGTACATCCCGCAACACCGGGCCGCAGCCGTGTAACCGAGATCCACAACCTGAAGACCAAGGTTGATGCGGGTGCGGATCTCCTGCTTTCCCAGCTTTTCTTTGATAACAACAATTATTACAGGATGCTTGAGGAATGTGCAATTG
>JAFRWN010000054.1 GCA_017437965.1 Lachnospiraceae bacterium | reverse complement strand
TTGTATGTTCGGCTGGGACTGGGGCCCGAAGCTTCCGGACATGGGCATATGGCGAAGTGTCTATGTGGAAGGCATAAACACCGGCAGGATAGAAAATGTATACTATACCCAGAAGCATGAAGAAGGAAAGGTAACACTTTCATGTGACGCAGCTCTTGATATCTGGGATAATAACTGCGATAACAGTATAAAAGCCAGGCTTATCGTAACTTCTCCAAACGGTAAAGAATTTGAAACAGAGCTTGAAAACGGCGGAGGAGAAATTGTAATTGAAAATCCCAAACTCTGGTGGGTACGTGGCCTCGGTGAACAGCCACTTTACACCTGCAGGGTTATCCTTAAAAAGAATGATACGATACTAGACGAAAACATTAAGAAAATAGGTCTCAGAACACTTAGCGTATCTCAGGATAAGGATGAGTGGGGAGAGGAATTCTGCTTTATAAACAACGGTGTGAAGATTTTTGCCATGGGCGGAAATTATATACCGGAGGACCAGATTGTTACAAGGTGCAGCAAGGAACGTACCGAAAAGCTTCTGGACTCCTGTCTTGAGGCAAATTATAACTTCATAAGAGTCTGGGGAGGAGGCTATTACCCTGACGATTATTTCTTTGACTATTGTGATGAAAAAGGTCTGATCGTATGGCAGGACTTCATGTTCGCATGTGCTGCTTACCTGTTAAGCCCCGAATTTGAGGTTACAGTTAGAGCGGAAATAAAGGACAATATTATCAGGATCCGTAATCATGCAAGCCTTGGACTGTGGTGCGGAAATAACGAGATTGAGTCAGCATGGGAGTACTGGGGCTGGAATGATGATCCTGAGGCTAAGGCTGACTATCTGAAATTGTTTGAGGATATTATTCCGACACTACTTAAGGAATATGACACTGAAACATTCTACTGGCCTTCATCACCCTCGTCAGGTGGCGGATTCAGGGATTCCTCATCCAACCATGCGGGTGACATGCATTACTGGGCAATCTGGCATAGTTTTGCTCCGATTGATGCTTTCAGAAAGCTTTATTATCGTTTCTGCTCGGAATATGGTTTCGAGAGTGTTCCGGACATCAAGACAATAAGGAGCTTCGCAAAGGAGGATGAGCTTGACCTTTGCGGAAATGTAATGCAGGCACATCAGAAATGCACGCTGGGCAATGAAAAACTGATGTATTACCTGGCACAGATGGTAAATTATCCCTATGATTTCGAGAGGCTGATCTACTGTTCACAGCTTGTACAGGCTGACTGCATACGTTCATCGGTTGAGCATATGAGACGCGCACGTGGACGATGCATGGGCTCGGCCTACTGGCAGGTAAATGATTCAAATCCCGTGATTTCATGGTCAAGCATCGATTATTTCGGAAGATGGAAGGCACTTCATTACTATGCAAAGAGGTTCTATGCACCTTTACTTATTTCCTGTGATGATACTGATCCTGCAAAGCCGGTGCTTTACGTAACAAATGATACATTGAATGACGAAAACCTGAAAATAGTCTGCAGACTGAGAAACAACAGGGCAGAAATAATAAGGGAATTCAGTAAAGAATGTACTTCGCCGGCACTTAGCAGCATAAAGGTGCTTGAAACAGACCTGAGTAAAGACATGGTAACTCTTAATGATAAGAGAACAAAATACCTGGAATACATCCTGTATAAAAATGACGAATTAGTACTGAAAGGTACTACGTTGTTTGTAAGACCCAAGGAATTTTGCTTCCTCCCTGCAAAAATTGAATATACTCTCACTGGAAATGATAATTCGTTTGAGCTTTCGTTGAGCTCTGATGGATATGCAAAGTCAGTCTGCCTGTCACTTTCCGCCCATGATGTAAAGTTTTCGGACAACTGGTTTGACATTCACGGAGATGAGAGCGTGAAGGTCAATATTCCCAAGGAATACGGTGCTGACGGAAGCTTGTTGATCACGGGAGAAATACTTAAGAAGGAACTGCAGATCAGAAATTATTGAAAGATTTCATAAAAAGTGCAAACTGTGAAAAAAGTGTGTCCTTTTCAATTGACTATGATGAACTATATGATATAATAATACTATACGAATCATTTCCTTAAAGGAGGACGCAGTATGTCTAAGGTTCTTTATAAGATTTTTAAGCTGGATGAAAACAACACAAGGATTCACACAGAGATAGTTGCGGGCCTGACGACCTTCATGACAATGGCCTACATCATCGCACTTAATCCTAACCTTCTTACCGGGTTTGCGGTTGGAACTCCGCTCTGGAACGGTGTTTTCCTTGCAACCTGTATTGCATCGGGAATAGGAACCATGTGCATGGCTTTCCTTGCGAACAAGCCATTTGTAATGGCTCCGGGAATGGGCCTCAACTCATTCTTTGCAACTGTTGCCGCAAATATAGTTGTTCTTAACGGCTATGAAGGTGACAAAGCCTATACCAATGCATTTCAGGCAGCACTATGCATAATTCTTGTTGAAGGTATAGTATTCCTTATTCTTTCTTTCATGAATGTCAGGGAAAAAATCGTGGATGCAATTCCTATCGGAATACGTCTCGGTATCGGACCTGCAATCGGTTTAATGCTAATGAACATCGGCTTTGGTTCAAATGCCGGAATTTATGATGAAAGCGGAAATGACTATTACACAATGAGGGATTTCTTCGGTGCCATGATGCCCAAGATGCTTCGTGATGCTATGGAGGGTGAAACAACCGGAAATGACGCTTTCAAAAAGCTTGCACTTTATGCTGCCACGATGCTGATCGGTGTCTGCGTAATTGCACTTCTTGCAAAAAGAGGAGTAAAGGCTGCAGTAATACTCGGTATGCTTGATTCAGCTATTCTTTACTGGATAGGAGAGGCAGTACTTCTTGGCACAAATCCTTTTGAAAGCTTAAAGACTGCATCATTCGTACCTCCTTTCAAGGATATGCTTGACACAACACTTTTTAAATTTGATTTCAAGGGCTTCTTTGACATCGGTATATTTACTGCTGTCACCCTGATAATTACCTTCTGCATGATAGATATGTTTGATACGATAGGTACACTTGTAGGTACGGCATCTCGTGCAGGTATGGTGGACGAGAACGGCAATATGCCTCAGATGAAGCAGGCACTTGTTTCTGATGCAACTGGTACTCTCGTAGGTGCATGTACCGGTACAAGTACGGTTACCACCTTTGTCGAGTCTGCATCCGGTGTTGAGTCGGGCGGAAGGACAGGTCTTACCGCATTTACGGCAGCAATATTGTTCTTCCTTTGCATCTTTTTTGCTCCGATAGCAGCAATCATTCCTGCTCCTGCAACTTCAGCCGCACTTATTTATGTCGGAATCATAATGCTTCAGGGCCTTAAGAAAATCAATATGGACGATATGGACCAGGTTGTGCCGGTATTCATCATGTTGATTGCCATGCCGATTTCGGGATCTATCGGACACGGTATCGGTCTTGCAATGATTTCCTATACCTTCCTTAAAATCTTCTTCGGAGAAGCAAAGGATGTTTCACTGCTGACGCTTTTCATTTCGGCACTGTTTATAGTAAAATTCTTTGTCGTGGCATAAAAGTTTTTTGAAAATTTAATACTTTTGGTGCACATATGGTGCGCTTCCTTTGTTATAATTCTTGCTGTAGGATTAAAATACCGTATTTATGGAGGTTATTAGAATGCCGACAGAAAAAAGAGTAGACAAAAGAAGCGCACTTTTTGATTCAACAGAACTGGAATCAGCAAAGAAACTAAGTGCCGAAATCAAAAAACTGAAAAAAGAACATAAAGATAATAATAAAAAGCTTACTGCAGCCGAGGCACAGAAGCTTATCGGATTATATGAAAAAATTGCCTTGGAGATGAAAACCAGGTATATAGTCAGTAAAAATAATCCTGAGAAGGCCAGAAGTGTCAAGAAAGCCATGAAAAAATTTGCCAAGGACTATGTTGCCCTCAGAAAGTATAAAAAGCAACTGGAAAAGAGCAAAAACAAAAAAGGTTTTCTTGATATTGAAAGCTTCTATGAAAATACCAGAACAAGAACCATTACAATTCCCGAAAAGGAATATAAGTCTCTTTCTTCTGTCGGAGGAGGCCTGAGTGACAGGAAGAAGGTTAATTTTATCGTAGAAGAAGAGCCTGTTCCGGGTGTAAAGAAGGGCGAATGGGCTGTAGGATATTTTACGGAGGCTCATCCTGACGGAAGTCCCGACAAAAATGAATATCTTGAAGATAAAGTTAAAAAGCTTAAGGAAGCCTTGTGTGAAAAATATCCGAAATGCAGGAAATTCATCAAAAGCCTGAAGCTTGAGAATGCAGAGGTACATGAAGGAACCGAGCATGCCCAGACCATCAGGGCGGAAACATATTACCTGTATTCCAATTCCGAAGAAAACAAACGGATGATTTTTGAAAATATAAAGGATTATCTTGAAAATGAAGATATGCCTGAAAAAGTAGAGGAAGAAGATGTGCTTTTTACCAACATGAATTCCCAGATGAAGTATTTCGCATATCTTGATTTCGTCAGCGGAGTACTGAAAGAAAAGCATATCATGAATGTCAAAAGGGACAACGGTATTCCGCTCAATACAGATACCACAAGAAGAAATGCATTTGCAAGTGAATTTGCAGATCTTTTCGGATGCCCTGAGGTACTTGCATATTCCGAAAAAATGAATATAGTAACAACCGAAAACGGCAAGGAAGTAATAAAGAAGGGCGTTATCATGATGCCCGGAAAAGGAGAAGATCCTTTTGGCATAGATTCTTCGTCCAGAATGGTCAACAGGGATGGAATGAGCTATGAAAACACCAAAAACGGTTCTCTTTCTGTCGCTAAGCTCCAGCTTTGTGACTATCTTTTGGGTAGTACGGACAGGCATCAGGGCAATTTCTTCCTTGATATAAATGAAAAAAACAAGCTTAATGAAGTTCAGGGAATTGATAATGATATTATCGGGGGTGCAGATCCCGAGCTGTCTAAGAAAAACTGGGGTATCCGACTGTCAAATCTCAGAGTGATTCCGAAGTCAATGGCAGAAATAATAATGAATACCGAGCCTGAGGTGATCGAAATAATGATGCAGGGCTATGGGTTCTCAAATAAGGAAATTAACAATACCATTGACAGATTTGTTGACCTTAAGAGTAAGCTGCCGTTTTTTGAACAGGCATATAAAAATGCGGATCCTAATTATCTTGATCCCAAGATTCCGAGAATTGTTCCGGATAAGGCAATCTCAAGGTATTCGGTAAATGAACAGCTTGCATGTTATGATAAAGAAAATGTCAGCAATTCCAATCTTTTCGGCAGGATGCTCCATGAGTCGAGTCATGTCGTAGCATATGGGCTGATGATACAGAATCAGGAGCAATTTGCCTATGAAGCTCAGAGGGATATTTCAACCATGTGCCTTTCAAAGCTCCGCTATAACTGGGAAAATATCAATAAGATTGCAGAAAAAGGAAAGGTGCTTGATAACCCTACCACTGATTTAAAAATAGCCTATGATGAGTTTGTTTCGGCTAATCTGGCATTGAAAAACGAAACATCGTCGATTAAAGGAGTGAATTTCATTATTCCTAAAGACAATCCGGAAAACCCTTATGATTTTGAGATTTCCGAGAAATTTGCCGGCTATAAGGATAAAGTAAACAAGGCTCTGAAATCAAATTATGATTTTGTTCAGACCTTAAGCAATGAAATCCTCGAAAGCGGAAGTGGTAAATATGAAGAATATGAGACCTATAAGGCTGAAATCGACTATTATGAAAAGGAACTGAAAAAAGAAACACTGTCTGAAGAAATCAAGGAACAGCATTTAAGTGCCATAGATAAGCTTAAAATATCCATGCTGGCTCTTGAACAGGATCCCGAGATCATGATGATCAATGCTGCAAGGAAGAACTATGAAGACCTTTTAGCACTACAGGAAAAAATCAATAAGTTTGAAAAAGCATATAATGAAATAGTGATTGGAAATGAGAAGAGAAATGAGTATAAAGAAGTAAGAAAGGAAGATCCTTCGGCTGATAATTCTTATGAAGGCAGTGAAACTCAGAAAAGGAATAAACAAAAGGTACTGAAACTTTCGGAAAAGAACAAGAATAAGGTAAAATATACCGGTAAAGTCAGTATTGACAAGGTAGGAGGGACTGCTCTGAACTCTTTAAGGTTTTAAAATTAATAAAAAGAGTCCTTTGGGACTCTTTTTTTCTTGCAAAAATCCTTCGTTTGAGTTATTATATTACGTGGTGTGTTTTGCGCCCATTGTAGAAATAAAAAGTTCAGAGAGAACGGAGGAAAAATAAATGGTAAGAGCGATAGTAGGTGCCAACTGGGGCGATGAAGGCAAGGGTAAGATTACCGATATGCTTGCCGAGACCTCGGACATTGTTGTAAGATTTCAGGGCGGTGCAAATGCCGGCCATACAATAATCAACCATTACGGACGTTTCGCACTCCATATGCTTCCGAGCGGTGTGTTCTATGACCATACAACAAGCATAATCGGAAACGGCGTGGCACTCAATATTCCCTTCTTTATCAACGAGGTTAAATCACTTATCGATGGCGGTGTTCATAAGCCGAAGATCCTGGTTTCTGACAGGGCACAGATTGTAATGCCTTACCATATCCTTCTTGATACCTATGAAGAGGAGAGACTTGGAAAGGCAAGCTTCGGTTCAACCAAGTCCGGAATTGCTCCGTTCTATTCAGATAAATATGCCAAGGTAGGCTTCCAGGTTCAGGAGCTTTTTGATGACGAAAGCTTAAGAACCAAGGTTTACCGTGTACTTGAGCAGAAAAATATTCTTATCCAGTATATGTACCACAAGGATCCTATCGATCCCGAAGAGCTTCTTAAGACACTTCATGAGTACAGGGACATGATAGCTCCTTATGTATGTGATACCTCAGCTTTCCTTTATGAAGCACTTAAGGCAGGAAAGAATGTGCTCCTTGAAGGCCAGCTCGGATCTTTGAAGGATCCCGACCACGGTATCTATCCGATGGTTACCTCATCCTCAACTCTTGCAGCATACGGTGCAATCGGTGCAGGTATCCCTCCTTATGAGATCAAGGAGATCACTACCGTTGTAAAGGCTTATTCATCGGCAGTAGGTGCAGGAGAGTTCGTCAGTGAGATAAAAGACGAAGACGATGCAAGGAAGATGAGAGATAACGGCGGTGATAAGGGCGAGTACGGTGCAACAACCGGAAGACCGAGAAGAATGGGCTGGTTCGATGCCGTAGCAACAAGATATGGCTGCAGGATACAGGGCTCGACAGAGGTTGCACTTACCGTTCTCGATGCGCTCGGCGTTTGGGATGAGCTTAAGATCTGCGTAGGATATGAGCTTGACGGCGAAGTGATCAAGGATTTCCCTGTTACCACAAAGCTTGCAAAGTGCAAGCCGGTTTATGTAACACTTCCCGGATGGAAATGTGACATCGGTGGTATCAAGGAATATGACAAGCTTCCTAAGGAATGCAGGGATTATGTTGAATTCATAGAAAAAGAAATCGGAGTTCCGATCAAGTATGTTTCCAACGGCCCCAAGAGAGAGGATATCATCCTCAGATAATTGTTACAGGCTTAAAGGGCTGCGGTGTAAACTGCAGCCTTTTTCTTATATTGATGCACTTTTGGTGCACTTAAACACTGAAATAGAAAGATAGGAAATATGATGAAAATGAGTGGAAGATTAAAAAGAATAATAGTTGTGGTGGGAATCCTTGTCCTATGCTCTATGCTTTTTTCCTGTGGTGGAAAAAAGAGCAGCAAGGCAGAACCGACTCAGGTAATTCCCAAAGCAAGTGATGAGCCAACAGCGGTACCTACCGAAACACCGGAGCTTACACCGACTCCTTCACCTTTTCCCGAGGTGAAGGAGCCAACGTACAAGTTCACGTTCATTGATCATGGCAAGCTTTACGACCGCTATTATTCAAGCTATTATTTCGAGTTTGATGAGCCAGGATACTATATTCCAGGGAAGCTGTCAAAGGCAGGGTTTTCAAATACTGAGACCGGCGAAAAGGTAGGCAGTCCCGACAAGGTGATCACAGGCGAACTGCCTGAGGAAAACGGAGAAACAAGATACTTTGCTGTAATGATCTTTATGTCAAAGAACGATAATCTTGTTTCTGAAAATCTTTCCTTTGAGCCCGAAGTAAAATACCGTTATGACAAGGCAAATACCACGAAAGTAGAGATAAAGCCTTTTGTTGTAAATACAAAGAAGGAAGATATTGATTTCAACAAACCAGAGGTTAAATCCT
>JAFRWN010000053.1 GCA_017437965.1 Lachnospiraceae bacterium | reverse complement strand
TCACCTGCTTATCGGTCAGGAAAAGGAAGTCTTTATAGTCCGGTCTAGCCTTTATCAATCCGGCATAGGCCGCACCCTTTGAATACAGGTTCTGGCCTTTGAACACCCTTCGTCCGAGGCAGAGGCTCTTTATCGCCTCGTCTGCCCATGTGCCGTCAAAACCGGCTCCCGTAAAGTAAAGAGTCGAAACAATCTGACGGTACAATAACCTGTCGGTCACGGTCTTGAATGCCGAAAGTGCCCTGCTTTCCGAATTGCCTGCAAGCATCTTGTAGCTCAGCTCGCCCGCAAGATCCTGTCCCCATGCGACGACGGTCACAGGAGAACCCTTCTTGCTTACAGAAAGCTGGTAATATTTAAGTCCTTCTTCGTCAAAATCGAAAAGTCCGACGTCATTTACCCAGAGTTCTTTCTTCTGGCTGACGGCATAATACATGAAACTTTCCATGTAACTTAAGACTGAAATGTTCTCAGTGCTCACTCCGACCGATTCAAAGGCTTTTTCGATCGCCTTTTTAAGCACATCGGTCTTTTCCCTTACCGTCACATAGACTCCTGCCACCTCATCCTGAAGATAACGCTGTCTGACGGCCGCAAAAACCTTGCGGATGAAACGGTCAAGAAGGGCATTGCCCGAATACGGGGTACCGAAGATATCGACGCTTGTTCCGTTTTCAACCTTCTCGAGTATGTCGGAAACGAAGATGCCTGCATCACGGTTACGAAGCCTGATGGCTTCCTCGCCCGCGATCCAGTCCCTCGTATCATTTCTGACACAGAGTACGGTCGGGATCAGGTACATGCTCTTGTTCGGCACGATTGAGATTGACTCGGGCTCACCCTTGTCAATGCTGACCGAAATCTGGGTCATGTCAGCCCCGAGGTCGATACCTACGATAAGTTGTCTTGATCTTTCATCCATCAAGTGTCTCCTGTTATACTATCTCATGGAAAAGCTGTGAAATAGCAAATTCATTCTTTACATAATCATTGAGAAGCGCAACCGCTGCGCCCTTGTCCTTGGCGTTTCTCGCGCTGATGATCGCATTGATCCTTGAGAAACGGCTCTTGGAACGGTTGGTCGGGTCATCGCGTCCCGTTACTGTCTGCTTTTCGGTTCCGGTCACGTTCTCTCCGTCATCGTCGGTTATCACATATTCAATGGTTTCCTGTGCAAAAAGCACGATTTCCTTGATGAATATGCCGTAGCAGACATTTCTCATCGACTCTTCCCTTACCACACGCTTGCCATCCTGCCTGGAGGCGATCATTATCATTATCCTGTGTTCGGGATTTGAGCGGTATTCGATATATAACTTGTCATCCATGTCCTCAGGCAGCCTGAAGTATTCTCCGAAGCGCGTGAAGCACGGAAGTATCTTTCCTTTGCTTACCATTACCTCGAGCCAGTGCTTCGAGAAATCCTGCTCTTCTTTGCTGAGTTCTCCCGCATTTGCGTAGCGCTTGAGGAGGGCAAGGATAACGATGTCGTTGGTCTCGTAGTAAGCATCCTTTTTCATGTTGTCCACAGTAACCGCGGTAAGCGGCACATCCGAGATCAGATATTTGTAGGACAGGTAGTTGAAATATGCCTTGGTAAGCATCCTGTTCTTTGATCTTCTGTGGTAATGTATGTAAATCTGCTCTCCGTAGGGCAGATAACTTTCGGTAAAGAGTATCTGGACTAAAAGCCTCTCATCAAAATCCGAGGTCGCACATTTGGCCTCAACAGCCTCCTGCCAGATATCATAAAGCCTTCCTGTGAGCCCGTTGTAGAAGTTTACAAGATATACAAGCATCTTCTCGCTTCTGCGGCCGTTTGCAAAAAGCATCCAACAGATATCGAGCACGGTCTTGTCATATTTTCCTGCTTCCGAAGGAGAAAGTGAACTGACATATTTCTCAAGGAGCTTCGGCTCAACCTCCGAGAAGCCGTATTCATTCATCAGGTAATATGCCTTCTGGTACTGTTCACGAAGTATCATCAGTCCGATGAGCTTGCCTCTCGCCTTGGAATTCATCACTCCGTAGTCAAGCCTGTCAAGATCGTCCTCGGGTATTTCATCCATCGAATGATCATAGAAATAAAGTGCAAGCTCGGCGAGATAAAGTTCCCTGGTCTTTTCATTGATATTCGAAAGGGCTGTTGCCTGCTTTCTGAGGTCAATTCCAAGCTGGTCGAAGCGGCGCTGCTTATGAGCCCTTTCTGCCAGATGCAGTATCAGGCGGTCCTTTTCCCTTCCGCGCTGGTAAGCCTCGATGACAAGGCTGTCATCCTCCATCAGCCTAGTTACAGTAACATCCTCACCCGGATAATACCTGTTGTTTGCTGCGTCCATCATCAGAACAAGCGCATCGTCGGTGCAGATGTCAACCTGGGCGCTTCCACCGATCAGAGGCACGATTATTTCTTCATCGGTCTCCTTGTGGACGACGCAGACATATTTCATCAATGGATTGTCGCAGACTATCTCATGCTTGAAAATCACCCTGTAAAGAAACTCCGGAAATCCTGCTGACGCTTTTTCGTCACTCATACAGTCATTGTAAAGGATCGACATTGCCTTTCCGGCTCTGCCTTCCCTCATCTGCTGTGCGGCAAAAAGCCTGAGCTTTTCCTTGTAGTTTTCATAGACTATGGGGTTCGAATCCTTGTGCATTACTATGTTTGCATATAGATAGGCAAGCTTACGGTCGTTAAGCTTTGAGTTGTAAACATAGTACATAAGGACTGACTGGTCAAGGTCCTCCTCTATTTCGCGGTCAAGCGAATACATATAGTACTCATAGAGGTCTGCTATCCTGATATTTTCCTCAACGCCCCTCTGGTACCACTTGAAGTATCTGCTTTCCTTCCTGAATCCGCGGATAAGCACCTGGCATATTGCAGTCAGGGCGTCCTTGGGCTGATATCTGTCATAGATCATCGTCAGAAGATTTACATAGGTCTTGCTGTAGGTCCTCGTCCTTAAAATCAGGGCTGTAGCCTGTGCCGCAAGATCCTTTGAACAGTAATCCCTCTTTAATGCAAACAGAAGCACTCCGAGTTCAAAATCTCCAAGTTCCTTAAGGAGCAACGGCTCATTATTGAAAATATCGGCCACGAGCCTGAACAGAAGCGGGCTTCTCATGCCCTGGTCGAAATAACTTCTCAGCTCGTCAAGGCCGTATTTGGGATTTCTTGCGAATCTTTCCTCGCACCTGTAGGCAACAAGCTTAAGAAGCTGCTCTTCGGGATTTATGTTGATAAGTGTATATAATTCTTCAAGATATTTTTCGTTATCATCCTCACGGCCGAGATGAAGCATGTAAAGATACAGTCCTCTCTCAAGGACAGAGCTTCCCGCAACTTCCTCATCCGTGATATTATTGAACAGAGCCGTAGCAGGGCTCTCTTTTCCGGACAGCCTGTAAAGCCTTACCCGGTACAGCTTTGAAAGAAGGGTTTCCCTTTCCGTGAGCATATCGTAGCGGTCAAGTAAGGACCTTGCCTCCGAAACATAACGTCCGGCAGGTATCTGGTTCATTGAATAGGCAAGATAATTATCCATTGCCTTTATTATCAGCTGATCTATCAGCAGGGCTTTTTCCCTGTCTGCCTTGTCTTCGTGGGGAAGATTGCAGGTAATGGCAATCTTCTTTGTCACACCGCAGCCGGACAGAGTGATCTCGCACCTGTTGAGACCTGGTCTCATGCGCTCGGGATAAACAACATATTTCAGTTCATATTCCGTTCCGATAAAGTCATCATTGTTGATTATCTGCTGCTCGGGCTCGATAAAATCGGCACTGACATATACATTGAGCTCGATATAGCCCCAGTTGCTCTTTATTACCTTTACGGAATCGGAAAAGTTTGACATACCGACGGTATATTTTTTCTCGGGCTCGGAAAAATCTATGCCGACTGCCATTTTCTTTCTTGTACCAACCAGAAAGTCCTCAAGAGCTATCGATGCTGAGGGGGATTTCAGAAGTCTTTCCCTAAGAAGCACATTCTGCGGCTCATAGTAGGCAAGG
>JAFRWN010000004.1 GCA_017437965.1 Lachnospiraceae bacterium | reverse complement strand
TGCGCCCGAGCTTCCGAATGAGAAGGTAAGAGTGATGTCCTTGTTGTTTTTCTCAAAATCTTCCTTAAGTTTCCCACATACATCGGTAAGTGAAGCTGCAGCCAGAATAGTAAGCTCTGTTTTTTCATCATCCTTCTTTTTGCCACAGGCTGAAAAAGCCATACAAACAATGACCATAATCATTATTACGGCTGTAACTTTTTTTATGATGATTTTATTCATTTTTTTAAACCTCTTACTAATTGATTTGCGACCGTTTTATCCGGACTTTTATTCTGCATGGTAATCACCTGATTTGCCACCCGATTTTTCAAGCAGTCTGATGTCACTGATCACCATGCCCTTATCGATAGCCTTGCACATATCATATACGGTCAGAAGCGCAGCACTTACTGCAGTCAAGGCTTCCATCTCAACGCCCGTTTTTCCGCTAAGCTTTGCAGAACCCACGCAGATAATACTTGTATCTTCATCGTCAAAGGAAAAATCCACGGAAATTTTGCTGAGCTGCAGTGGATGACAGAGAGGGATAATGTCCGAGGTTTTCTTTGCCGCCATTATGCCGGCAATCCTCGCAACCGCAAAAACATCGCCCTTTTTGATTTCACCCTTTACCACAGCTGCGTAAGCCTCGGAACTGAGTTTAATTTTTCCCGAAGCCTTAGCTACCCTTACTGTTTCTTCCTTTTCCGTGACGTCAACCATCACTGCTTTTCCGTTTTCATCAATATGTGTAAGTTTATTCATTTAATGTACCATGCCGCAGGCGTGGTGCCCGTCTGGTGACGCGCCTGCAGCGTCACCGGACGAGTTTGAAAGTTTACTTTCAAACTATTTCCTTTTTATCGAATCATATCAATTTTCTTATTTCCCGAACCCGCAATCGGGGAAGCGGCAGACCTCACAGTTTTTGCAGAGTCCGCCCTCTCCGTAGGCCGATATATCTTCTTTCGTCAGCATTTCACCTGCAAGTATTCTCGGTAGCACAAGATCGAAAACCGTGCGCTTTGCATACATCACGCAGCCCGGAAGCCCGAGTATCGGTATCGTCCTGCCCATGTAACTATAATATGAAACCAGCATCATCGCACCCGGAAGCACAGGAGCTCCATAGCTTACGATATTGCTCCCAAGTGCCTTTATCGCACCGGGAGTGTTGTCGTCGGGATCCACGCTCATGCCTCCGCTTACAAGAATAAGCTCAGCACCTGCGTTTATATGCTCATTTATTGCATCGATTATTTCCTGCCTGCCGTCTCCTACTATTGTCTGACCGATTACCGGTACATCATATTCCGAAAGCTTGGCTTTAAGCACAGGGCCGAAAGCATCCTTTATCAGTCCTTTTTTGACCTCGCTTCCGGTCGTGACTATTCCTGTCTTCGGCTTTGACAGAGGAAGAAGCTTAAAAATCTGCGTTCCTTCGCAAAGAGCCTCGGCTTTTTCAAGTTTCTCCTTTTCGATCACAAGAGGAATAATCCTTGTGCCTGCAAGCTTTTCACCTTTTTTTACAGGGAAATCTCCGTGAATGGTCGCGATCATCATCTCACCGAGTGAATTTACCAAATTAAGAAGCTTCCTGTTGATTTTGAAAAGTCCGCAATGAGCTGCTCTTATCTCGATTTTTCCCTCGGAGGGTTCCGAAGCTGTGAAACTTTCGTCACTTCCGATGCAGATATTTTTAAGCACCTCGGCTGCCTCATTTTCATGAAGCATCCCTTCTGTTTTCTCCCAGACATAAAGATTTTCCTTACCGACAGAAAGCAGTACCGGAATGTCCTCTTTTGTCACTATGTGGCCTTTTTTGAACACAGGGCCCTTTTCAACGCCGGGAATGATCCTTGTAATATCATGGCAGAGCACATGGCCTTCGGCATCAATTGTTTTTATCAGTTTCATTATAAAATCCTTTTAAAAAATACTTTTTCAGGCGTAAAAAAATCTCCTTTTCATCATTCAGGTTACATATTTCGTAGCCTTCATAATCATGGGGAGACAGGAAATCGGTCGCTATACATATGACGTAATCCGGAGGGCAGACAGGCTTTTCGCTTACGCCCTTTCTTACGATTTCAATTTTGGGAATATCCGAGTTCTTCATTCCCTCAACTATTATGAAATCGGGTGGATTATCCGCATCTGACAAACGTGACAGCATGGTTTTTAAATCAGTTTCTTCCCTGCGGTGCATAATGCTCCCGCTGTCAGAGAAAGCTGAACTGACTACGGCACCGGCCTCATAGAACCTTTCGGTATCGGAGCCCGACTTGTCGGAAAGGCTGTCATGTCCATCATGCTTCAGTACGCAGACCGACATATTTTCATTAATAAATTCATTTATCAGTTTAACGATGAGCCCTGTCTTTCCCGAATCACTCGGTCCGCTCACAGCGAAAACGAAAGGCTTCAGGGCCTCTATATATTCATCCTTTGTATTGATATTTTTTACCGTCTTCTTGCTGAAATTCAGCATTCCGATGGGTATGTACTTGGTATTTACCTTATCAAAGATCATGCGCAGACGGTACTGTCCGTTTGCAATCAACTCTTCGACTACAGGAAGCACACTTTTTTTATAGATTGCGCAGAGCGGCTGTATATGATCCTCATCGCAGATCACATAGCAGTCATTGTCGGAGCTTATGAAATGTGACAGAGCACGTACAAAATCCGCAGTGATATTCGGCATGTCAGCAGCGCAGATAAATACATACTCTTCCTTTGCCGCTTTAAGCACCGCCCTGATACCTTCGATCGGTCCGATTTCCTTGGTTTCATCATATACCGTTCTGAAACCGAGTGACTCATACTCCCCTTTTTTTGCAGCAGAAATAATAAGCTCGGAAAAGCTTCCCAGCTCTTTTGTCAGTCTGTCGATCACACGGTCCTTCCCGATTTTTAAGAGGGCTTTGTTTTCGCCCATTCGGCTGCTTTTCCCACCTGCAAGGATGCCGATGCTGAGTTTGTGTGTTTTATTCTGCATTATTTACCGAACTCTCCGTTATTATGTTTCAGGCATTCTGATTATATTTACCACATCACCTGCACTGTAGGTTTTGCCGGCCGGCACATCCACATAGCAGTTGCACTCCGCCATATTTGAAATCACGGAAGCTTTGTTATCCTTCTCTATTTCTACCTTACCGAAACTTTCCTTTGCACGCAGGAAACGACGATGATAGTTTTCTTTTTTATAGTCACTCTGTATCACGGCAACGCCCTCTTTTGGTGCAAGTCCATCGCACCCTGTAAGCTTTGCAAGAGCCTCAAAATAATAAATATCAAAATTCACAAGTGCGGCATATGGATTGCCTGAAAGTGCAAGCAAGGGCCTTCCGTTTACGATACAGCCCATCGTGGGCGTGCCCGGCTGAATGTTTACTTTTCTGAATATGGTTTCGCCGCCAAGTTCATTTATAATCTCAGGTATCAGATCCTTTTTTCCTACTGACACTCCGCCGCTTGTTATCACTATGTCTGATATTTCAAATGCTTTCTTAAGTACCTGAATGATTTTTTCTTTTTCATCAGGGCAGATTTCAAGCATTACCGTCTCTGCGACGGCCTTTTCAACAGAACATTTAAGCATTGCGCCTATGCTTGAATATATTTTTCCCGGGCTTAGTTCTTCCCCCGTATCAATTAGCTCGCTTCCGGTATTTATTATCGCAGCCCTGACTTTTCTTAATACTTTTACATTTCCTATTCCGGCTGATGCAAGATTTCCGATTATTCCGCGGTTAATAAGCGTGCTTTTTTTTACAAGCAAAGCACCCTTAGCAAAGTTTTCTCCGACCGGACAATAATTCATGAAAGCGGGAATAGCCTTGTAAATACTGACCATTTTCTCTCCGTAGTCAGTATCTTCCTGCTTGACCACAGAGTCAAAGTCCTCCGGGATCATGCCTCCGGTCATTATCCTTACGGCTGATTTTTCCGGATAAGTCCAAGTCCCGCTAGCTGCACTCTGATGCTTATAACCCGGAACATCCCCAGCATCAATTTCCTCTGTAACAGTAAGCACAACAGGATTATCCTTTGATGCACCGACAATTTCAGAAGATCTTACCGCATAACCGTCCATGGCAGATTTGGGAAAAGAAGGCACATTGATTTCCGAATATATATCCTCTGCCATTACTCTCCCAAAGCATTCAAAAAGAGGCAGAGACTCTGTTTCATTGATCATTTGAATTCTGTCAGTCCACAGTTTCTTTGCCTCTTCGATTTCCATAGTTTTATCCTTTCCTGGCTTTTACTCTTCAGATACCAGCTTCTCAATATTTACCGCACAGACTTTGAATTCAGGGATTCTTGCGAAATCATCGAGTGCAGCATTTGTAAGCATATTGGCGGGTGAATCAGGGAAGTGGAAAGGCATCCATGTCTCACCCTCTGAAACCTTCCTGCCCACTCTTGCCGTAGCATCGATTTTTCCTCGCCTGCTTCTTACGACGATTCTTTCACCGTTTCTGATACCGAGTCTGTCGGCATCCTTATAATTGATCTCGATGAAGCCCTCGCCTGCCATATCGACAAGTCCCTTTGAACGCATGGTCATCGCAGCCGCATTGTACTGATAAAGTATACGTCCTGTCGTCAGGATGAAAGGATATTCCTCATCCGGAAGTTCCTTGGCAGGATTATATTTTGCAGGATAGAAAAGTGCCCTTCCTCTTACAGGACCGTTAGCATGCATAATAGGAGTGCCTTTTGAATTCTTATCTTTGCAGGGCCACTGCAGAGTCTCACCTGCATCAAGACGTGCATGTGAAATACCGGCAAAACTGGGTGTAAGTGAAGCGACCTCGTCCATTACCTCGGCAGCGGTCATCTTCTTCTGTGGATAGCCCATGGCATTCATGAGATCTACGATAATATCGATATCGCTTCTCATCTCTCCGTCAAGAGTCACAGCCTTTCTGATCCTCTGTACCCTTCGCTCTGTATTTGTAAAGGTTCCCTCCTTCTCAGCATAGCTTATCGCAGGAAGGATAACATCTGCATATTCAGCGGTCTTTGTCATGAAAAGATCCTGGATTACAAGGAAGTCAAGGCTCTTCAGCGCCTTATCGATATGATGGGTATCGGGATCGGAAACTATCGGATCCTCACCGCAGATATAAAGTCCCTTGATCTTTCCTTCGATTGCTGCAGGGAAAACTTCCGTAGCCTTAAGTCCCGGATTGGGATCAAGTGTAACGCCCCATGCTTCTTCGAATTTTTCCCTTACCTGATCATTGGTTACCTTCTGGTAGCCGGGATAATCGGTAGGCTGGGCACCCATGTCACATGCGCCCTGAACATTGTTCTGGCCTCGGAGTGGATTTACTCCGCAACCGCTGCGGCCGAGTTTACCTGTGATAAGAGCCATGTTTGACATGCTCATAACGCCCTCTGTACCGGTCGAATGCTCGGTAACGCCAAGACAGTATATGATCGGAGCTTTGCCTGCATTTGCATACATCCTTGCAGCCTCACGGAGCTTATCCGGATCAATATGGCAGATCTCACCGACCTTTTCCGGAGTATATTCCTTCACAAGCTCTTTAAGCTCGTCAAATTTTTCGGTATATTTTGAAACAAATTCTTCGTCAACCAGGCCCTCTTCTATTATCACATGGAGCATGCCGTTTGCAAAAGCGACATTTGTTCCGGGTCTGAGCTTAAGATGGATATCGGCATATTTTGCAAGTCCTATCTCACGCGGATCGACAACAATCAGCCTTGTACCCTTTGAAACCGCCTGTCTTATCTGCATTCCGACAACGGGATGTGCCTCCTCGGGATTTGAACCGACAAGTAAAATGCAGTCCACATCGTGAGTGATATCATAGATAGGATTGGTCATCGCACCGGAACCAAGAGTATTTGCAAGTCCGGTAACAGTTGCGGAGTGACATACTCTTGCACAGTTATCGGTATTGTTGTTTCCGAAGCAGGTCCTTACCATCTTCTGGACCATATAGATATCTTCGTTTGCGGAACGTGAGCATGCAAAACCGGCAAGTGAATTCTTACCGTATTTTTCCTTGATCTCCATCAGGCGCTTTGCGGTATAATTAATTGCCTCTTCCCAGGTCGCACGTTCAAACTCTCCGGTCTCTTTGTTCTTTATCAGAGGATACTTAAGCCTGTCGGGCGATGCCACAAAATCAAAGCTTCCGGAACGTCCCTTTACGCAGAGCAGTCCATGGTTTGAAGGGCCGTCTGCAACCTCAACATTGACTATCTTATTATTCTTTACAACAAGATAGAACTGGCAGCCTGTTGCACAGTGAGGACAGGTTGTAAGTACCTTCTTTACCTCCCACTCCCTGTAATGCTCTCTTCTCTTTAAGGTCAGGGCACCGGTAGGACATACCTCGGCACAGTTACCGCAGGATTCACAGCCACTGTTCTTCCAGCCTTCGCCGAAAGGAGCCTCAACAATGTGGAAAGTACCGGTTCTTCCGCTTTTAAGTGTTTTATTTACGGTTACTTCATTACACTCGCTGATACAGCGCTGGCAATGAATACATTTGCTGGGATTATATACGATATAAGGATTATCTCCGACAACCGGCAGCTTCTTTTCAATTTCTGCTCTTGAGCCCTTAAAGCCCGCCTCCTTGATCTCATAGGTATAGCAAAGTTCCTGAAGCTTACATACGCCGTTGTCGGGACAGCTCATACAGTCAACGGTATGGTTGGAAAGAATGAGCTTTAACATTGTGCGGCGGTATTCTTCAATCTTTTCAGTCGAGGTACTGATTACCATGCCCTCTTTTACCTTGGTCTTGCAGGCTGCAAACATTCCTTCATAGCCTTCGATTTCAACCATGCAAAGACGGCAGGAACCGATCTCGTTCACGCCCTTAAGGTAACACAGAGTCGGTATATCTATATTATTTGCCCTTGCGGCTTCAAGTATCGAAGTGCCTTCGACCACAGTTATATCAATTTCGTTTATTTTTATGTTTACCATTCGCAGCGGCCTCCTTCCATTGAACCACAGCCATAGTGGTCGCATCTAAGGCATCTTCCGGCCTCACGCATAGCTTCTTCTTCAGTCATCGGAACTTCAACTTCATCGAAGTTCTCTTTTCTCTCGAAAGGATCCTTTTCTTCAATTTCGGCCCTTCCGGTAGGTATGCATTTGTTGGGCATAGCAGGCGGTGCCGTTACATCGCAGTTTATTTTATGATGATAACCGAGATATTCATCGATGTTGAAAGCAGCAACCTGACCTGCGGCAATTGCATTGATCGCGGTTGAAGGTCCGGTCACGCAGTCTCCGCCGGAGAATACTCCGTCCATTCCGTTGACCATGCAGGTCTCATCGGCAGCAATACGTCCGCGGTTTGCAGGCACTCCCGCCTCTTCAAAAGCAGCCACGTCGCTTCTCTGACCTACGCCGAGAATAAGCACATCGCACTTGAAACGGTAAGGATATGCACTTGAATGCTCTGTGGTCATCATGCCGAATTTGTCATATTCCGCAACAATCTCGGGCTGAAGCCATACGGCGCTTACAGTATTGTCTTCCTTGTTTGTCTCGATATGAAGGAAAGAAAGCAGGGTCTTGAAACGCACGCCCTCCTGCATCGCACTTTCAACCTCACTTGCAAGTGCGGTCATATCGTCACGTTTTCTTGTAAATACATGTACAGTCTTTGCACCAAGTCTTACTGCTGTTCTCGCCGCATCCATTGCAACGTTTCCGCCGCCGATAAGAACAACTCTCTTGTCAGTAAGATCCATCGGATTGCCGTTTGCAACCTGCTGCAGGAAATCAGCCGCAGGAATAACATTGCCCGCATCAGCATTTTCCATCGGCATACGGTTTCCGATCTGGGCACCAAGTCCTAAGTAGACTGCATCATATTCATTTTTAATATCACTGAAATCGACATCTTTTCCTATCCTTGTGTTGCACTTAAGTTCGATGTCGCCCGCATTTAATATCGCATTAATATCCTGGTCAAGCCTTGCCTTCGGAAGACGGTACTCGGGAATTCCGTATCTTAACATACCGCCGGCTTTCTCATGTTCCTCAAAAACAACTACCTTGTGGCCCATGAGCGCAAGGAAATAAGCACAGGTAAGACCCGAAGGGCCTGCACCGATAACGGCAATTTTCTTGCCGGTCTTAACGTTAGGCTCAGGAGTCTTTACAG
>JAFRWN010000052.1 GCA_017437965.1 Lachnospiraceae bacterium | reverse complement strand
TCTTACTTTAAGCTGTTCAATACTTTTAAGTGCCCTGAACTTAATTTTGCTTCCCGTCTTGAAATCCTGTCCGCAGGTATAGGACTACCATTCTTTACTGAGGTCTGACCTGATTTCAAGCACATCTCCCTTGTTAAGAGGAATTTCATTCGCAAGCTCCGCAAACTCTTTATTAATAACTGCCTTTCCGATGAAAACGCCGTGATGGTTCGGACGTTTTCCGGACATCATATCGGGTCCCGGATTTCCGAAAGCATAGCCTGATGAAAAACCCCCGCGATTGAAAAGGTCCATCAGCATGATCTTTTCTTCTGCCGTTTCGCCTGCATGGGCCGCCTTATATTCCAGATATTTTTCTTCTCCCAGCGTATAGAATCTGTCAACTTCCCTGCGGTAAATCTCGGTAACTCCGGCTGCATATTCCGGCACTTTCATCCTGCCTTCGATTTTGAAGGAATCCACACCTGCCTTGATCAGTTCATGAAAATTGTCCAGAGTGCAGATATCCTTCGGACTTAAAATATATGCCTTCTTACCCTGATATTCATACAGTTTTCTGCAGGGCTGGGCACAGCGTCCGCGGTTTCCGCTTCTGTCTCCGCACATGGAACTGAAAAGGCAATGACCCGAATATGAATAACAAAGCGCTCCATGTATAAATACCTCGAGCTCAAGCCCACTGTTTTTCTTCAGTTTTTCAATCTGGTTAAGTGTCAGTTCCCTCGCAGGAACAATTCTGGTAACAGAATCCGGAAGCCACTTTAGCGGGCTTTCATCAGTCATGCTCATCTGGGTTGACAGGTGGATATCAAGTCCCGGGAAAAAGTCGTGTACAAGCTTTACAACTCCTAAGTCCTGTACGATCACAGCATCAAGCCCCTCACGATAAAGAGGCAGCAGGTAATCATAGACCGATTCAAGCTCCTTTTCTTTTATCATTGTATTTACGGTAAGGTAAAGCTTTTTGCCATGCAGATGGGCATAGTCTATCGCATAGAGAAGCCCGGTATCATCTGCGTTGTCCGCATAGGCTCTCGCGCCAAAGCGTGTGCCACCCATGTAAACTGCATCTGCCCCAGCTTTAAAAGAAGCCTGCAGGCCGGTAACCGACCCTGCAGGCGCAAGAATTTCAACTTTCTTATTTAACATAATTTATACCAAAATAAACATTCTACTTCTGTAGTCTCTTCTTAAGCATCGCATTGTCATTTTTCAGAAGATTGTTTTCAGCCTCAAGCTTCTGAATCATTTTCTGTTCTTCGCTAAGAGAATTCTTAAGACCGACATTTTCAGTCTCAAGCTTGACTGTTCTCTTCTGTTCCTCAACAAAAGCCTGCTTGATTTTTTCAAGAGTTCCTGCCGCATCGGTAAGCTTTGCATCATGATCAGCCTGCATCTTGTCAAGCTTCTTCTGAAGCTCTATAATGTCATGCTTAAGCCCAAAAATTTCATCACTCTGTCTGTCTCTTTCCTCGGTAATATCATTCAGAGACTTCTTAAGCTTGAAATAATCATCAGCAATATTTATTTCCATCAACACGATTTTTGTATCGGAATCAAGCGTTCTGAAACCGGGCATTGCCTTCATCTCGGCAGTCTTTCCGTTGAGATAGGAAGCTACCTTCTGCAAATATTCCTCGCTTTCATAGCCGCTGAGGCTGTAACGCTTTCCGTCAATGATCACTTCTGCATCGGTTTTGGTTTTCACGGGCTGTTCCTCCTGAAAATTTGTATCACATTAATTTGTTATCTTTTCCAGACCAAGATGTCTGTATGCTTCGTCGGTAACCTGCCGTCCTCTCGGAGTCCTGATGATCAGTCCGTTCTGGACAAGGTAGGGCTCATATACTTCTTCAATAGTTTCGGCATCTTCTCCGATCGTAACAGAAACTGCCTCGATTCCGACCGGACCGCCACCGAATTTATTGATCATGGTAAGCAGTATCTCTCTGTCTATATTGTCAAGTCCGAGCTTATCGACATCGAGAAGGTCAAGCGCAAATCTTGCTACCTCGGCTGTGATGTCTCCGTCGTACTTTACTTCGGCGAAATCCCTCACACGCTTCAGAAGCCTGTTTGCAAGTCTCGGTGTTCCCCTGCTTCTTCTTGCGATTTCTACCGCGCCTTCCTTATCAATCTTCACTTTAAGCACGCACGCACTGTTTTCTACTATTGTAGTAAGTTCGCTCACCGTATAGAATTCCATGCGGCTCACTACTCCGAAACGATCCCTTAACGGTGCTGTCAGCATTCCTGCCCTCGTAGTCGCACCCACAAGCGTAAACTTCGGAAGATTAAGCCTTACCGACTTGCTTGCCGGTCCACGGCCTATCACTATATCGATAATGAAATCTTCCATTGCAGGATACAAAAGCTCTTCGACCTGACGGTTCAGCCTGTGTATCTCATCAATGAAAAGCACATCACCTTCAGAAAGATTATTTAAAATCGCTGCCATATCGCCAGGCTTTTCAATCGCCGGTCCGGCAGTGATCTTGATATTTACACCCATTTCGTTTGCTATGATGTTTGCAAGCGTGGTCTTGCCGAGTCCGGGAGGTCCGAATAAAAGCACATGGTCGAGCGCTTCACCCCTCGCCTTTGCGGCATCTATATATATCTTCAAATTATCCTTTACCTTGGCCTGACCGATGTAGTCGGCAAGCATTTTGGGCCTTAACGACCTTTCAACTGCTTTATCCTCCTCCAGCGCCTCAGTGGTAATTATCCTTCGAGCCATTTAACTCCCCTTTGTATGTCAAACAATTTAAATCAGGAATTTCAGACTTGCTTTAAGTATCACGTCAGCATTCATATCATCCGTGATTTCAACCTTCTTTACAGCCTGAAGGCTTTCTGTTCTTGAATAACCGAGTGAAACAAGTGCGAGAACTGCATCTTCCTTTGCCTGTGAAAGTCCTGATTCAACCGCCTCTTCCTTGGTATTCTCAAGCTTTTTCTCAAAAGCATCCATCAGATTTACCTTGTCCTTAAGATCAAGGATTATCTTGCCTGCCGTCTTGGCACCTATTCCGGGTGCTTTTGCTATTGTCTTTGCATCATCTGAAAGAATTGCAAAACGTAAGGTATCCGGATTCATTCCTCCGAGCATTGTTTTAGCAACCCTGGGTCCCACTCCGTTAACGGTAATGAGCAGTCTGAACATGTCAAGCTCATCCTTGGTAAGAAAACCATAAAGCATTGCGCCAGTATTTTCAGAAATACTTAAAAAGGTATAAATCCTTAATTCTGTTCCACATGCCGGAAGCTTTTCAAGATCTGATGCATTAATATTGATCTCATAGCCCACTCCGCCACAGTTTACAACTGCAACCGAAAGGTCTGCATATTCAAGTTTTCCCTCTAAAAATGATATCAATATGCTCTTCCGAACCCTTTCCGCAATATTTAGTGCCTTTACCAAGGAACATACAAGGTTATTATACCATATATTGAAGGAAATGCAAACAAAAAACGTATTTTTTTTAATTTTTATTCAAAAAAACTTGCTAAAATCTTAAAATCAGCATATAATTACACTCGTATCAGAAAAAAGGAAGTAATTTCATATGCTGCAGATAGAAAAAACCTATCCGAGAGGCGACATATACCCTATTGAAAGGCGAAGCCATGGCCTCTCTCCGATTCTTTTCGACATAGAGACTACAGGTCTTTCTGCCGCATCTTCCATTATCTATCTGATCGGCGCGATGGAAATAAAAAAAGACCGTCTTGTATTCAGGCAGTGGTTTGCCGAGGGGCCGTCAGACGAACTTAAAGTGCTTGAAAGCTTTCTGAACTTTCTACCTGACAGAGCCTGTCTTGTAAGCTTTAACGGACGCGGCTTTGATGTACCTTTTATTTCAAAGCGCTGTAAGAACTATAATATTCCCTGCTACCTTCCCCAACAGCCTGATATTGACCTTTACCGTGTGCTTGCACCCCTAAAGGATTACTTCGGAATGAACAGCCGTAAGCTTGTCTCCTATGAAAAGCTTATCGGTCTTGACAGAGAGGATAAATATAACGGCGGCGAGCTGATCGAGGTCTATAAGGAATATGTCGGAAAGCGCAAATTTGCTCCCGAGGAAGCTGAACGCTTAAAGGAAATGCTTCTTCTGCATAACGAAGAAGATATCTGTGACATGGTTCCCGTCACCGCCCTTCTGACCTATATTGATCTGCTCAATGCGGATATTGAAAACATTTCGGGAGTTTCTGTCAATAATGAAAATTCAGAAGTGATAATAGGAACCGGGCTGTGTTCAGATTTTCCGATAAGCTTTGAAAAGAAGCTTGCGACAAAGCCCGGCCTTCCGATGATCAATATCGAGACCGTAGGAAGATGCGCCAAAATCCATGTTCCTGTTTTTAACGGAAAACTTAAACACTATTTTGAAGATTATAAGGATTATTTCTATCTTCCCGACGAAGACACCGCAATACATAAAAGCATAGCGGAAAGCGTCGATTCATCGCACAGGGTCCAGGCAACAAAAGCCACAGCCTATACCTGGGCAAACGGAAGCTTCATACCGCAGTACAGCAACAAGATCACACCATATTTCAAGTGCGACATAAATGATATGCTGAGCTTTATCCCGGTAAAAAGCCTGAATACCGATGAACAGGTACTTGGATATATAAAGACGCTCAGTAACCGGATTATATAGTAACTGCAGGAAGGATCCCCATGATAACATTCGTAGAAAACAACCGAGACATAGAAACCTACCTTTACCTCCGTTCAAAGGTAAACTGGAAAAAACTTTCCCGCGAGCAGGCACAGAAGGCACTTGATAACAGCCTTTACATCCTTACCGCCTATGACGGGGGCACTCCTGTCGGCATGGGCCGCATTGTCGGTGACGGCGCAGTCATCTGCTATGTGCAGGACCTCATCATTGTACCGGATCACCAGGGCCGGGGCACAGGCTCAGCCATATTAAAAAAGCTCACCGAATATGTCGATGAGCTTCGTCTGCCTGATACTGAAATAATGTACGCCCTCATGTGCGCCAAAGGCCGTGAGAAATTCTATAAAAAACATAATTTCACCGCCAGGCCTACCGAAAATCTCGGGCCCGGAATGATACAGTATTTGAAAGATTAATCATATAATACCGTCGAAAAATATCTCTCGCCCGTATCCGGTAAAACCGTCACCACTTTCTTGCCCTTGCCTAACTTCTTTGCGAGTCTCAGCGCCGCACATACGTTGGTTCCGCTTGAGATTCCGCAAAGTATACCTTCTTTTCTCGCAAGCAGCTTGGTTGTTTCAAGCGCTTCTTCGTCAGTCACTATCATTATTTCGTCAATCAGATTACGGTTGAGTATCGGAGGAATGAGACCATCGCCGATACCCATCTGTATGTGGCTGCCGATTCCGCCGCCCGAAAGAATTGCGGCATTCTCCGGCTCAGCGGCTGCAATATGGATCGCAGGATTTGCCTGCTTTAAAACTCCTCCTATGCCGCTTAAGGTTCCGCCGGTACCGATACCCGAGCAGAAGCCGTCGATACGTCCGTTAACGTCTTTTAAAATTTCCTGTCCCGTATATTTAAGATGCGCTGCAACATTATCCGGATTTGAGAACTGATCCGGCACATAAACCTTGGGATCCTCCTCAGCCATCTGTTTTGCAATCCTTATACACTTATCGATTGCCTCACCGATATCACCCTTGTCATGCACAAGCTTAAGCTCAGCACCGTACTGGGTGATCAGCATTCTTCTCTCGCGGCTTACCGAGTCCGGCATGATAATGATTACCTTGTATCCCTTGAC
>JAFRWN010000051.1 GCA_017437965.1 Lachnospiraceae bacterium | reverse complement strand
TTCTGAATCGGAAAGATGGTGGACCCGTTCTCCCAGCATCAGAGAAAGAAAGTTTACAGCATGGGTGCAAGATTCCGATTATCAATGGAAAATTGGAAATTATCAGATCGATAATAATGCAGGTATACGACCCGCATTCAAAATTAATCTGACAAATGTTCTATTCGTTTCCCATGCAGTGTCCGGAAAAGATGGAGGTCCGGCACTGAGCCCTGTGCCGCAAAATGCAGAAGGAGAATATAAGATTACTTTCCTCGATAACAGCAGGGAATTCAAAGTTTCTGATACAGCTTTTAAAGGGGTAAAGGGCAAGGCCTTGGATATCACATATAAAGATGCTGCGGACGGCGATAACGAATATGTATCCATGATCGTATTGCAGGATAACGTTGCTTTGTATTACGCAAGCTCTCCTATATCAGAGCCTGAAGGAACTGTATCCTTCGATATCCCTGAAGATATCACGGAAGGTGCATATAGCGCTTATGTTTTCAACGAACATAAGAATCCTGACAAAATAAGCGACTGGTCAAGCGCATTTGTAAGTGCAGATCTTGAGATAAAAGCCCCGCAGTCTTTTGTTGTCGAATTTGAAAGTAACGGCGGTAGTCCTGTTGCTTCTCAGACGATAAAAGAAGGAGATAAAGTACAGAAGCCCAATGATCCCGAAAGAGAAGGGTTTACTTTTGTCGGTTGGTATAATGCAGGGGACCCCGGCGATCCTTATGATTTTGAAAAGCCTGTCGAAGCAAGTTTCACACTTTATGCCGTATGGAAACAGGCAAAACCGTCTCCTGATACGGGAGATCACTCTGTATGGACTCCTGTCATGGCTGTGAGTTTGATGCTTTATATGGCATATGCATTCGTTTACTCTAAGAAAAAAGAAAGATAAACTTTATGTTGACTGCAGGAAAATTTGAAAAAGTCTCGGAGCAGCAGTATGAAATGGATACCGACGCTCCAGGTACATATGAAAATGTTGTCCTTCCCAAAAGAGCGACTGTGGGGTCCGCGGGATATGATATCATATCCCCTAAATCTTTTATTCTCGCTCCGGGAGAGAGTACAAAAATAGCGACAGGTCTTCGTGTTAAGATGGAACCAGGTTGGGTGCTTTTCATCCTGCCCAAGAGCGGACTGGGTACGAAATTCCGTTCGCAGCTTGACAATACCTGCGGAGTAATAGATTCCGATTACTATTATGCGGAGAACGAAGGTCATATAATCATCAGTATGACCAACGATTCCAAATCGGATAAAACTCTTGAAGTGATTGCAGGGAAAGCATTCGTGCAGGCAATATTCCTTCCGTTCGGTATAACTGAAGATGACGATACTGACGGAAAAAGGACCGGAGGATTCGGTTCGACAGGGGTTTGAAAGGGGATCAAATGTTACTAAGGGAAGATTTGGAGAAAAGAGAATATGAATATCTTTCGGAGTATGCCACTAAAGCAGGAAGCAGCAAAGGAAGGATCTATCCGGAAGAAGAAGATGCACTAAGGACCTGTTTTCAAAGGGACAGAGACAGGATAATACATTCAAAGGCCCTGAGAAGGCTCATGCATAAAACTCAGGTATTTCTTGCGCCTGAAGGTGATCATTACAGAACGAGACTGACACATACATTGGAAGTGTCTCAGATAGCAAGGACCATAGCAAGAAGCCTCGATCTTAACGAAGATCTTACCGAAGCTATAGCCATGGGACATGACCTCGGTCATACTCCTTTCGGACATAACGGCGAAGAGTTTTTAAATGAGATATATCCCGGTGGTTTCAAACATGCTGAACAGAGCCTCAGAGTTGTCGATGTCATAGAAAAAACATCATCGGGAAGACCGCTTAATCTTTCTATAGAAGTAAGAGACGGCATACTCAATCACGGAAGCAAAGGAAAGCCTGCCACTCCGGAAGGAATGATAGTCAGTCTTTCAGACAGGATAGCATATATAAACCATGATATAGATGATGCTCTGCGCGCACAGGTGATAAAACTTGAGGAGATCCCGAAAGATTGTCTCGACCTTTTCGGATATACTCACGGAGAAAGGATAAACAGCCTCGTGACGGATGTTATCAAAAATTCATCAGGTAAGGCATATGTTTATCAGTCGGAAGAGTATGCTGAAAAGATGAACGTTTTAAGAGACTGGATGTTCGAGCACGTTTACAGAAACCCGGAAGTAAAGAAAAATGCAGAACTTGAAAAAGTTCAGACACTCATTTTTTCACTTTACGAGTATTATGTAAAGAACCCTGATAAACTGCCGAAAGAATATCAGGATCTCCTTGAGGAATGGGGAGTGAACGAAGTAGCAAAAGATTATCTTGCGGGTATGACAGACAGGTATGCTTTGTATATGTATGACGATCTGTTCGTACCGGCAGGATGGAATCTTAGAAACTGAAAAAATAAATAACTAAAAAAGGAAATCCGGCAAAGGCGTTGAATAAACATTTGGGTAGATTGGAGATACATTATGCCGAATTATTCAAGCGCTGTCGAAGAAATAAAATCAAGGTGTAATATCGTTGACGTTATAGGTTCCGTGGTGAACCTCAAACGTGGCGGCAGTTCGTACATGGCATGCTGTCCGTTCCATAACGAAAAGACACCTTCTTTTAGTGTTTCGGAAAAGATGCAGCATTATCACTGCTTCGGCTGCGGAGAATCAGGTGATGTTTTCACCTTTATGCAGAAGTACTACAATATTACTTTCGTTGAAGCAGTAGAAAAGCTAGCAGCCCAATACGGTGTGACTATCGAAAGAGAAGATACGGCAAGTTCAAGAAAACGTGCCGAGATGCTCGAAGTGAACAGGATAGCCGCAAAATACTTTTTCGACAATATTAAGTCCGAAAAAAGCGAAGGATATAAATACATAACGGGAAGGGGACTGACCCCTGAAACCATAAAGACTTTCGGACTCGGATATACCGGCGAAAACTATTACGGACTTTATGATCATTTAAAAAAGAATAAAGTTTCAGAAGATACCATGCTGGAACTTGGCCTTGTATCTCAAAATGATAAGGGAAAAATCTTCGATAAATACAGAAACAGACTCATGTTTCCCATTATCGATACCAGAGGTAAAGTAATAGGTTTCGGAGGAAGAATAATAGGGAACGGTGAGCCTAAGTATCTCAATTCTTCCGAATCGACCGTATTTTTGAAGAAGAACAATCTGTACGGACTCAATGTTGCAAAAGCAGCCATACAGGAAGAGGGATATGCATTTCTCGTAGAAGGCTACATGGACATGGTGAGCCTCTATCAGAACGGTATTTGCAACGTGGTGGCTTCTCTTGGAACAGCACTTACAGAAAACCAGGCTAAGCTTCTAAAACGCTACTGCAAGAAAGTGATCCTTTGCTATGATGCCGATGCTGCGGGGATAAAAGCGGCTGTGCGAGGCATAGACGTGCTGAGATCTGCGGATATGGAAGTGAAAGTGCTTCATGTGGAGAATGCAAAAGATCCCGATGAATATGTAAAGAAGTTCGGCAAGGATGCTTTCCTGAAACTGGCTCTTGAAAAGACACTGGACCACGTTGACTACAAAGTCGCTCTTATACAGAAAAAATACAAGAGAAATACCAATGCAGACAATGTCAAATTCATTAAGGCTGTTGCAAAAGTAATAAGTACTCTGACGCCGGCCGAACAGGAAGTGTATTCTAAATACCTCTCCGGTAAACTCGGCATTTCCGAGGATACGCTTGTAAAAGAGTCCAAGGCAGCAGTTGAAAAAGAAACAAAAGTAAGCGAAGTAAAGGGACAGTCCGGAGAAAAGCCGAAAGAGAAAGTTATTTCCAAATCCGATGTCGGTCTTGAAAAGATGATGATCAAATTGTCATATATCAAGAGCGAATACTTCAAAGTATTTGATTCTTATGAAGAAGCATTTATATCCGATGCGGGTATGGAGATAGGCGAATCCATGCGGGCTTCCTACAAAGAAGGAAAAGATTTCGATATCGATGAACTTAAGGACAATTTGTCTGAAGAGTCATATACGTATCTCGAACGTATCATTGACGATACTCTTGTGGGTGATGAAGAAGCAGCATATAACGA
>JAFRWN010000050.1 GCA_017437965.1 Lachnospiraceae bacterium | reverse complement strand
ATGTGTGGTAGTTGTTGTAACATGTGCATAGGGAATGGGTGACTCATGAAGTCCTGCTGCTACAAGGCCTGCGATGTGTGCCATATCTACCATTAGATATGCTCCTACCTTGTCAGCGATTTCCCTGAAACGCTTGAAATCGATCTTTCTGCAATATGCTGAAGCACCTGCGATGATAAGCTTGGGTTTACACTCAACAGCTATTCTCTCAACTTCATCATAATCGATGAAACCATTGTCGTTTACTCCGTAAGGAACAATCTTGAAGTAAGTTCCGGAGAAGTTTACCGGTGAACCATGGGTAAGGTGGCCGCCGTGATCGAGGCTCATGCCCATGATGGTATCTCCGGGTGTGCAGAGTGCAAACTGAACTGCCATGTTTGCCTGAGCGCCTGAATGAGGCTGAACATTTACATATTCAGCACCAAAGAGCTTCTTTGCTCTCTCGATTGCAAGATTCTCAGCAATATCAACAAACTGGCATCCGCCATAATAACGCTTGCCGGGATAACCCTCGGCATATTTATTGGTAAGAACGCTGCCCATTGCAGCCATTACTGCCTTTGAAACAAGGTTTTCCGAAGCGATAAGCTCGATATTCTCTCTCTGTCTTCCAAGCTCGAGTTCGATACTCTCGCAGAGCTCGGGATCATAATTCTTTACTTCGTCAAGTGAAAACATACTTAGATTCCTTTCTGAGTAATTATTTTTTATGCTTAACCCCGGAAAAAGGCCGGAGCGCAAATTTCAGCTTTACTATTATACAACAAGCGTCCTTTAAAGTAAAGGGGAAAAATTATTTCGTTTCGCTTTTCTTTGTTTTTTAATGTATTTATTGTTCCATATCTTATCTCATATTGACAGTCTGTATCTAAAAGTATATAATAGTGCAGTATTTTATTGTATTAAAGGAGATAGATTCTATGAAAAAACTAATTTCACTCACCCTTATCCTCGCCTTTACCCTTACTCTTTTTGCGGCATGTGGCAAGGATTCATCATCAAGCAGCAGTTCTTCTGCTTCCGAAAGTTCATCATCTTCTTCTGACAGCGATTTTGACTATGTAAAGAAGAACGGCAAGATGATCGTCGGAATTACCGAATACAAGCCCATGAACTACGAAGAAAACGGCGAGCTTGTAGGTTTCGATACCGAATTTACCAAGAAGGTATGCGAAAAGCTCGGTGTTGAGCCTGTATTCCAGGAAATCGACTGGGAAACCAAGGAAAGCCTTATCAAAGCAAAGAACATCGACTGTATCTGGAACGGTTTTACCGTTACCGAAGAAAGAAAGGCAAACGTTGATTTCTCAAAGGTTTACCTTCTCAACAAGCAGGTACTCGTTATCGATTCCAAGAACAAGGACAAATATACCGATACTGCAAGCCTTGCATCAGCAATGATCTCAGCAGAGGTTGAGTCTGCAGGTGAAGCAGCTATCAAGGCTGACGAAAACCTTTCAAAAGCTTCATATGCAGCAAGCGACAAGCAGATGAGCGCTCTTACCCAGCTCGTTGCAGGAAACTATGACGCTGTAGTTCTCGACTACACTCTTGCAAAGGCAAATGTTGGCAAGGGCGATTTTGAAAACCTTATGATCGTTGAAGGCATAAACCTTACCAACGAGGAATATGCAATCGGTTTCCGTAAAGGTTCCGACCTTGTTCCCGAGATCAACAAGGCGATCGACGAGCTCATCGCAGACGGAACGCTCAAGGCCATCGCTGAGAAATATGAACTTGTAGAACTCTATGAGGATGCTGTAAAATGACTTTTTCCGAGGTTACAAAAGAACTCGCAAGCGGTTTTGGAACGACGCTGAAGCTTTTCTTCATGACCCTGGCGCTCTCGCTGCCACTAGGTTTACTTCTTGCGTTCGGATCCATGAACCGTTTCAAGCCCTTGAAATGGCTGATCAGAAGCTTCGTATATATAATAAGAGGCACACCGTTACTTCTTCAGCTTCTTGTTATCACGCTTGCTCCCGGCTACCTTTTTGACAAGCCGATCACAAGGTGGGAAATATTCCATGGCGATCTTACCGCAGCATATTTCTATGGTGCGCTGATTGCCTTTGTGATCAACTATGCCTGCTATTTTTCGGAAATCTTCCGCGGCGGCATAGAAAACATCCCCAAAGGTCAGTACGAGGCCGGACAGGTACTTGGCATGACACGTATGCAGATTTTCTTCCGTGTCATACTTCTTCAGGTAATAAAGAACATACTTGCTCCCGTGAGCAACGAAACCATCACTCTCGTCAAGGATACCTCACTTGCCAGAACGGTTTCGGTAGTGGAAGTTTTACATGCAGCCAACAAGATAACCTCAAAGAATGCGATAGTATGGCCCCTGTTCTATACGGGACTCTTCTATCTTGTTTTCAATACGATTCTTACGATAATGTTTGCATATTTTGAGAAGAAGCTCTCAAAATTCAGAACCCAGTAGAAAGGAAAGCCATGCCGATACTTGAAGTCAAAAACATACACAAAAGCTTCGGTAATACCGAAGTACTTAAGGGCATCGACTTTTCTCTCGAAAAGGGCGACGTACTTGCGATCATAGGCTCATCGGGAAGCGGAAAGACTACGCTTCTTCGCTGCCTGAATTTCCTTACGACTCCCGATGAGGGACAGATAGTCGTTAAGGGCAAGGTCCTTATTGACGGTTCTGACAAGCGTACGCTTTCGGAAAAAGAAATCAGACGCAACCGCCTGCATTTCGGACTGGTATTCCAGCAGTTCAACCTTTTCCCGCAGTATACCGTTACAGGTAATATCAATCTTGCGGCAAAGCTCCGCCAGAAAGAAAGGGTTAAAGAACTTAAGAAGCTGATAAAGAACTGTGGGAATGCGGAAAACAAGGCAGCCTACCAAAAGGAATTTGATGAGCTTAAAGGCCTTGGATATGAACTTATCGAAAAGAGAACAAAAGAACTGATCGAACGTGTCGGGCTTACTGAAAGGGCGGACGCATATCCCTGCGAGCTCTCGGGCGGGCAGCAGCAAAGAGTTGCGATAGCACGTGCACTCTCGCTTGCTCCCGATATACTTTGCTTTGATGAGCCTACCTCCGCACTCGATCCCGAACTTACCGGAGAGGTTCTTAACGTAATCAGAAACCTTAAAACAGGCGATTCAACAATGATAGTGGTTACCCACGAGATGGAATTCGCCAAGGCCGTATCCGACAAGGTAATTTACATGGCAGACGGCGTAATCGAAGAAATCGGGACCCCGAAAGAAGTTTTCGAAGCCCCGAAAAGCGACAAGTTAAAGAGATTTTTGGAAAAATCCCTGAAATAGTATTACCAGGTTATAAAACCTCAATATCCATAAGACCTACATACTGCGGCATCACAAAGACCAGTTCGTCCTTTGCGGTGCCGTTTTTAAGTTCAATAGTATACTCCTTAAAATCATCATAGGCATCACTTGCATTTATCTCACACTCATATTCATCACTGCCGATAGAAACGCTCAGCTTTCTGTCTCCGATAACCGAGGATGCACGGAATTTAAGTATTTTCGCATCTTTAAGATCAACCCTCGTATATGTCACACTGCCCTTCCAGCCTGTGATCCTGACATATTCCTTAAGCTCGTTCTTTGAATAGAAAAGCCTTGCACTGTCAATTTTATCATACATTGCGGCATAAAACTTTGACGCGCGCATTCCGGGCTTTTCCCCTTCTATATGGATCGTATTTTCCGACACCATATCCCCGCTTGACTTTCCTGCCATAAAGCAGTAATCTCCTTCTTCGAGCATCATCTTTCCGCTTCTGACATCAAAAATCTTAAGCATATCCGTATTTACGGAAATAACTATTTCCTTTTCCTCTCCTGCCTTAAGCTCTGCCCTTTCAAAACCGCAAAGCTTCTTATCCGGCCTTAAAACTGCCGAATCCTTAAGCGTATAATAGAGCTGCACAACCGTAGTGGCCGGAATATCCGAAGTATTTTTCACACTTATCTTTCCAAATATTTTTCCGGAATCAGATTCCATCTTAAGCGCACCAAATTCAAATTCCGAATAGGAAAGTCCGAAACCGAAAGGATACAGTGGCTCGCCCTTAAAATACATATAGGTAGCTCCCGAACTCTCGATATCATAATTCATGATGTTTGGAATTTCTTTTTCGCTCCTGTACCATGTAAGCGCAAGGTGGCCCGAAGGATTGTTTTTGCCGCTTATTGTAAGTGCCACGGCGGTTCCGAGCTCGGCACCCGCATGGCTGGTATATAGTACCGCAGCCGCAGCCTTGCTCTCCTCTACTATTGAATATGGATAACTTGAAACTATTGTCAGTATGGTATTTTTATTGATACCGGAAATATACTCCGTCATTCCCTGCTGGATATTAAGAGCCAGAGTCTTACGGTCATAGCACTCCTTTGCGGTCTGGACAGGATAATTTCCGCTGCAGTAAATCACGTAATCACTGTCGTTTGCAGCATTTTTTGCACGGTCACGCCCGGGTGAAACCATTTCAAGCGTAAACAGGAATTCTTTTCCTGCCGCCCTTTCTTCGGTAAAAAACGACTCGCCCGAGTCATCAATCCCAAGCCTTCTGTGGTTCAGAAGCTCCTCTATCAGCCATGCATCTCCGTACTCAGAGAAATTAAATGTCTCCCTTGTAAACCAATCATATATCCTGCGCTTATGAAGTCCGAGTTTTCCATCATCCATCAACCTTACGAAGCGTTTATATTTATTTGATAGCAGGTTTTTCCAGTTCTCGCCCCAGTCCTGAAGCTCAAAAACTGCGCCATCGCAGATTTCTTCTGCATCTGCCCTTACGCTTCCGTCTTCATAAGCACAGAGATACTTACCGTTTCCGCATTTTACAGAAACACGGTCCCATAAAGAATCATAGATTATCTTACCCGAAAAATGCTCACGTATCCCGTCAACTATCGTATTTTCGTAGCTTGCATAGCCCGTATACCAGTCCATCAGTATCTCGTCAGCAAGAGGACCAAGCACGGAAACAGTAGCATGTGTATCCTTTACAGGCAAAATCCCGTCATTTTTAAGCAAGGTTACCTGCTCGAGTGCGGCACGTAGGTTTACCTTCCTGCTTTCCAAAGTATTGATAGCATCCGTACCGATATCGTCAAACTCAGTCTTGTCAAGCTCTCCGAGCCTGATACGTGCATACAATATGTCGGTAACAACCTTGTCAATATCATTTTCGGAAATCAGGCCCTGTTCAAGAGCCTGCAATGCTGCTGCTTTTACAAGGTTCTCCTCATCTGTCATCAGGTCACTTCCGGCCTGGATACAATATTTATAAGCTTCACTGTTTGTCTCGGTATAGCGGTGTGACATCACATTCTGTGAAAAATCACCGCCGTCACTGACTGTAAACCAGAGTCCCCATTCCTTCTTTACAACATCATTCAGATCGGTATTCATTATTCCCGGACACCCGTTCAGTTCATTATAGGCAGTCATCAGGCTCCTTGCCCCGCCGTTTTTTACAGCATTTTCAAACGGAGCATAGTAATACTCCCTCTTCTGTCTCGGTGTAAGGAAAGCATTGCAGCTTCCACGGTTTTCTTCATTATTGTTGGCGCAGAAATGCTTAAGTGTCGGAATAGTTTTATAATAACCATCTGCGTTTTCTCCTGCCATTCCCAAGGTATAGGCAGCAGACAGTTCGCCGGAAAGACATGGATCCTCCCCATATGCCTCTTCTGTTCTTCCCCAAAGCGGATTCCTTACCATGTCAACCGTCGGTCCCCAGAGATGAAGACTTCCGTTTTTATCACGGTTATAGTAAGCTCTTGCCTCAGTTCCCGCTATCTCCCCGAGCTTCCCCATCAGCTCTCTGTCAAAGGTTCCTGCAAGACCTATCGGCTGGGGAAACACAGTAGAAATATGGTCCGTATCACGTCCCACATAGCCTCTTGCAACCTCACAGCCTATCTTAAAATCAGGAATTCCAAGCCTTTCAACAGCATTCTGGTGTGTCGTAAGCAAGCCAAGCTTTTCATCCATGGTAAGCTTCGCACATAGTTCCTTCGCCCTTATCATAAACTTATCATATATTTCATCAACCTTTATCAGACCCATAAAACAAACTCCTTTCTCCGAGAGGGGTAACTTTTTGTGTCAGTATCATATTATCATATCCTGGGAGAAGGTACAATATACTATATTATATAATCTTTGTGATATTTTAAACAAAAAAAGACCCTACTTGGGATTAAGTAGGGTAAGATTTGCAAATTTAAAGGATGAAATGCCTCACTATGTTCGGCATTTCTTTGAATTAACCGCGTCAGGCGCCACGCGGACCGGCTGTCGTAACCCCTTCGGGCTTACAACGAATAGCGAAGGGGGGATTCGAACCCTCGACACCACGGGTATGAACCGTGTGCTCTAGCCAACTGAGCTACTTCGCCACGTCTTAGCAATTTTCATTGCGTCAACAAGCGGTATTATACGCTTATTTGCCTGTTTTGTCAAGCAAAAATTTCAAATTTTCGAATTCTACTCGAGAATCTCCGGTCCGAAGGAATACGGAAGCATTTCATTGAACGAAATTGCCTTTGTATCTCCGGTAACTCCGCGGAAAATCACCATAAACTCAAAAGGATTGACAAATTCCGAAAGCACCTGCCTGCAGACTCCACAAGGTGCACAGTAACCGCTCTCCATCTCATGCTTTCCACCGGAAATCGCGATCGCCGCAAAACTCTTCCGTCCGTCGCTTATTGCCTTGAACACCGCATTTCTCTCGGCACATATTCCGGTAAATGCTGCTGTCTCCACATTACAGCCGGTATAGATCGTACCGTCCATGCACAAAAGCGCTGCACCTACGCTGAATTTTGAATAAGGGCTGTAGGAATATTTTCTTGCCTCATCCGCAATTTTCATCAGTTTTTCCGCAATTTTTGCGGTCTCTACATCCTTGTCCCTGATCACGGGGTGCAGGTCATCCGGATTTAAAACAATTCCGCTTGAGTATCTGCTGATCTCATCCATTTTTTACACCTTCTCTTTAAGATAATATGAAAAGATTTAACTTTTCCTTATTATTATATATTTTTTTTCTTAGGATTTCAATAAAAACATTGCCAAAAATGACGCCATGTATTAAAATATGGGTAGTACTCTATGAAAGGACAAATAATAATGGGTTTTATTTTCGGCCTCATTATGCTTGGCATATTAAAAAACGAATATCATTTTTATCAGCTCAAAAAGGGTAAAAATTTCCTTACAGCGCTGGTACTGTCAACGATATTCGGCGGTGCCATCTGGTGGCTGTTGCTCATTTTGTTTTTTGTCCTCAGAAATACCGGAGCCTTGGATAAGATGAAAGAAGAAAACATCAAACACGAACAGGAAATCGAATTTGCCAAACGCTACCAAAGGCAGATGGGTAATACTCCGCCTCCGGTCCGTAATGCAAACCCTCAGGGCCAGCAGGTATATACGGGAAGCTATGTGCAGCAGACTTTTGCCCAGCCGCGCCAGGCAAATACTGTTCCCAACTATACCAATCCTCAGCCCAGGACCTATAATGCTCCCAGGTTTGACTCTTCTCTCTCCTTCAATCTTCCAAAGAGACAGGGTGCAAGAGAAAAGATAATAAAGAAATTCTGCAAAATCTACAATATCTCGCTTGACGATAACGATATCAAGACCATGGCAAGCGCCAGTTACCTTTCAAACGACTGGGCAGCTGAGATCGCAGCCATGAGATTCAAATATAATTCGGTATATGAATGGATGGGTTCGGGCCGCTCATGGTTCAGAATCTACATCACAACCTTCAATATGATCGATGTTTTCTCGGCACATTTTCACGCCAGGAACAGTATGTTTTCGAAACCTTCGACAAGATTTTCTCGGACATCTGTGTTGATGATTCCCTTCCCGTAGAAGTAATAGTAGAAAACATCAACCGTAAGTACCTTACAAACTTCGACGAAGTAAGCTTCATGCAGGCAATAGCCTATATGGAAGCCAACGGCCGTAAATATCACTTCGGCGCCCCGATACTCCAGAGCGTCGACTCCGAACTTGACAACCTCGCCAAGAAATACGGAGAGCCGATGAGATAAACCACAAAAAAACTATTCAAAAGAATTTTTAAACCCCTCAAAAGCCTTCTCCCTATTGGAGAAGGTGTCGACGAATGTCGACGGATGAGGGGTTCTTTTTTTACTTATTATTTTTTACGCAAGCCCGATAACCGGCTTCTTCGGAGGATTCAGTGCCTTCTCGGCATTTCCTCTCGTCAGCTTCTTTCCAAGCTCGGCATCTACTCTTCCTACCATGGTATTATGATCAAGCCTGCCCTTCTTGATGTCGTTATCAATCTTAGTGCAGATTCTCTTACCCTGTTCGGAATCGATCATTTTCGGTACGGTTTCAAGATTACTTGAATATCCGGCTTTGACTTTATTCACGAATTCATACTCATTCAGGCCGTCAAACGCACCCTTTTTGACCCTGTCGTTAACTCCTTCAAGGAATACCGAACGGAAAGCTGAGTTGTAGATCATTTCTTTTTCTTTTCCTATCTTGGCATCGATCTCATCCCTGTTTTCGGCATTTCTCTGCTTGCTAAGCTTTTCGATAACGTAAGAATGAAGCTTTCTGTACTTCTCCTCATACTTCGCATAATCCTTAATTACCTGCTCGGGAGTCCTGTCAGGACGGTTTTCGAATTCCATCTTGGCATTCTCCATATATGCCTTATAAACATCCGCCTCGCTGAGCTCGGTTGAACTGATATTTTTGCACTTTTGGTCAATCTCATATCTCTGTGTCAGATTACCCTTTGCATGAGCCATTGCATGCTGTCTGTTCAGCGAATTGGTCGAAGGATTGAGTTCTGCCTGCTTTCTGTTAAGATATGCATCCATACGGTCAAGCAATTCCTTTTCCCTTCTGGCAAAGTCCTCACCGTTATATACGCCTGTTTCCGCAAACGTTTTGTCAGCCTTCTTGATATCGGAATTCAGCTGCTTGAGATCCTTACGTATGTCAGCATATTCTTCGGTACCCGTAATCACATAGCTTCTGCTCTGGAGTGCCGAAACACCGGTATCGAGATTCGGAAGCTTGTTTGTTGCATTAGTGAACCTGTACTCACTTCTGGCGTCCTTACTGAGCTCATAGTTAACATGGTATTCCATCTGCCCTGTAAGCTCAAGCATAATATCCTTGTTGTTTTCAAGTACCTGTGAGAAATCAGGCTGTTCATGATTTCCTTTTGTAAGAATAACAGCAAGTTCCCTGATGCCCTCTTCCATCCTGAGCTGTTTAACCGGATCATCTGTGTTAAGCTTCTTTCCGTTTGCAAGCTCATGTTCATGGAAGTTTGCGGTGATGAAATCGGCAGCAAGCTTAACCTTTTTCTCATAGCTGAGCTTCGGATCCTTCGCCATCATCAAAATGCCTTCTTTTGCCGCCTTAAATGCAAAGCCTGTGATTTCATTTTTCTGCTCTTCGTTAAGCAGATTTTCATCAAGCTGGGACTGATCAAGAGTATGCTTTCTGCAGAAAGCTGTCGCAAAATTATTAAGCTCATCCCTGCCCTTTCCCGTTGCAATATACTTAAGCATCGGGTTTTCACCATACACTATATCTGACATGAACTTGTTCATATTATCGAGCATCTTCATGTTGATGGCATCCTTTGCGGCAAGCGAGTAGCTGTCATCAAAGGAGCTCTTCTTTACAGCATCATCATTCAGTTCTGCCTCATGCTGCTCAAGATATTCATTATGCTTTCTGATGTTTTCCACAGAAACTGCGCCCTTGGTATAGAGCTCGCAGATATTCTTTATGCTCATTAACATATCAAGGTCAACACGCTCATTCTCGGGCTTGCTCTGATTAAGTGTCTCGAACTTCTGCTTAAGTTCCTTGTTCTTTGAAAGGCTTTCAATGATATATGTAATGTTGCCTGTCATCTCCTGTGCATTACTCTTAAGTGCAGGCAGATTTTGCCTGTAGGCATTGATATAGCTTGTTGCCTTTTCAAATATCCAGTTTTCAGGATCAGGTCTGTCATCTGCCTCAAATTCTCGCTCGCACTTGTCAGCAAGTGAATTCTCAATCTTTGCAAACGAATTCTTTGTCAGATCCGTAACGGCATTTACGATCTCAGCGCCCTTTCCTTCCATCTGTTTCACTTCTTCACGGAAGTTCTTTACCTTGTCAAAAATCTCCTTCTTATGAACAGAAGTTTCAACCTTTGTATACAGGCATTCCTCGGCAAGTTTGTCAAGCTTTTCTTTCATCTGCTGGGCAGAATCAAGTCTCTGATAATATTCCTCTATCTTTCTCTGGTTGTTTTCATCCAGATACTTATCATAAAAGACAGTATCATCATTGATTTCCTTCTCAAGTGCAGCCTGCAGTTCACCGATATAACCAAGTACGCCAAGCTCATTAGCACCCCAGCCCATCTTAATTGCCTGAAGCTGTCCCTTCATCTGGCCTACAGAATCTGTTATGCCTCTCTTATGTTCGGGCTTGACTTCAACGATACTGTCGAGTTCCTCGTTAAGTATCTGCTGATAAGGAGCCTTGCCCTCATACGCTTCAGGATTCTGCTTTTCAAAAGTAACCAGAAGATCAACATCCTTCAGAGTCTTTTCGAGAGTATTCTTAAGGTTTTCAAGATACTTCTTTTCGCTTTCGGGATCCATTCCCTCCTTCATGAGTTTTTGTTTTTCATATTCCCTTTCAAAGAGCTCATTGTAATCACCGTAAAGATTCATAAGCTCTTCCATCGGACCATACTTAACTACTTTACTTACGGCATCAGTATATGTCGACAATTCCCTTTCCATTCTTTCAAAGTCTATTGCCGTAGTACCGTCTGAAAGTGTTTTGGTTCTTATAATAGGTCCGGAAACCAGAAGCGACTGCATTCCCTGAATGTACTCATTGTCAAGAACTGCCTCATTATAGCTGCCTTTTTCATATTGCATTATCTGACCGTAAGCCGTAAGCATAGGCTTAAACTTAAGTCCGGAGCCCGAAAGATTGTTGATATAATTATCAAGCATCTTCTTGTTATCGACAATAATATCGAGCATATCCTCCTGAAGCTTTCTGTTTCCGCCGCTTGTATAAGGTTTATATTGAGTAGCCTGCTGAGATGATAATCTTTCCGGTTCTACATATCTGAAGTCATCCTCCGAAAGTCTGTCCCTTGTTCCCATATATTCGCCGTAACAGTTCATCATTTTTTCAGACTGTGCAGGATTAATTTTCTCGATAAGATCGTTTGTATTGTTTACAAGGTTCTCGACAGTAAGATTATAACCGTTCATTCCGTAACGGCCGCCCATCATATCCCGCATCACAACGGTCTTGTCGATTCCGTCAATATCCACTGTACGCTCGGGATTTGCAAGATCGTTCTGGTGTGCATGCTCGATGTTCGCGCATAAAAGATGGCAGACAGCGGTAGCTTTCAAAATCTTCGTTTTCTTTTCAGTTACATCCTTGTCTTCTTTAATGTAGCCTTTGGCCGCCTTGCTGAATGACTCACCGGCCGCAAGGTACTCTTCGATCTCTTTTTCGCCCTTGTATTTTTCAAGTGCCAGTCCGGCCTTCACAAAATCCGTGAAAGCAGTGCGTAACTTATTATACTCAGGGTCGGAATTATCCTCTGTCTTAAGGAGATTATGCATATCCTTAAGGATCCTTGAATTTTCCTTAAGCCCGTTACCTTTCAAGGTCTCGATGTCAAGCCTGTAATTATCTTCAAGCTCTATGTAATCACATATGTTCTTATTGAGATCCTTCTTTAACTTTGCGAATTCCTTTACAAAGTTCTTTTCATATTCATCCTTGTATTTCCTGTTAAGTTCTTCGGCCCTTCTTTCCGCATCCTCTGGTGCCTTTACGCCGATCTTTTCAAGATTTATCTCCTTATCATTGGAAATTGCATATATGGTATCAACAATATTGTCACCTTCACAGTACATCAGAGCCTTGAAATACGGAGTCTGCCTGATTTTGTCAATCGACTGTGCCTTAAGCTTTTCATAGTAGTCAGGATCGGACATTGCAAGCGACAGTCCGTCTGTTTTATATTTACCCTCAATCCTTCTTAAAGGCAGAATTCCATATTGATAAATACCGTTGTTAGCCTCACTCAACTGACCGTAATGGGATAAAACAAAACCAGCCTCAAACGCAGATTTCTTTTTGACACCGTATTCCATTATTATATTGTCGATGGAATCAATAATTTTATCGTTGTTTTTCTGGTTACGGTGTTCAATTGTGGCTCTCAGATACTGTTTGAACAGGAAATCAGTAACCTGTTCTTCTCTTTCGCGGCTTCCTGCCTGGGCCGGATTATCCTTGATATCCTTTGCCATTTTGGCAATATCCTTATACTCCTTCATTTCATTAGCCATGGCATGAATATTATTGATCTGTATATCGGTAAGGCCTGCCGTGGTGTTTACCGGAGGCTTTCCCAATACCTTGGATGCAATCATTATAATATTGCCATCCGGCGATAAAAGCTGATCGCCGAAACCACGAATGTTGCCATGATTGGCAATTTCAGCCGAATTTGCGGCATACTGAAGAAACTTATCCACAGCATTTTTACAAAAGCTCAGGTCACCCGTCTTACTGTAAAGATCAAGTCCTTCTTTGATTTCCTGACGGTTCTTCGGAAGATAATCATTGAATCTGTTAAAGCGTGAATCATTTTCTGGTATATTATCGACAATAAAGGTTGTATTGATAAAAATTATCGATTCAAGATTTTTACCGGCTGCGCCTGATGATGCAGTCATTATCTTATGCAGCTTATCATTGTCAAGATTATACCCGATTGAAACCGCAAGCAGCATCTCATCTGAAAAATCTTCAGGTTTTGCAAGCTTTATAGCGTCATACTGTACCTTGGATGTGCAGTTGTTTCCTATATCTGTCTCTGCGCCGTAAGCTTTTTTATACTGATCAAGCTTTTCATTCCTTCTGTCATATGCAGTATTTATAGTATTGGTTTCCGTGATACCGTCATCGGTGTAGAGTTTTTTTATAATCTTTCTCAGTGCAAAATCCTGCAGTTTGATTCTTACTTCTTCGCGTTTTGCCCGGACTTCTTCCGGAGATATTACATTGTCCACAACACCGGGGGCAAGCTCTACACCCTTTATATCATAGAAGTTCTTTGTCTCATATCCGCCGCCCATCTGGTCACTTATCTTACCGAGCTGGGCCGCAAATTCTACGGTATTGCTGTTATAGGCCTCCACAAGTTTTTTATACTCGGGAGTTTCCTTGATCTTATCCATGTAAAGCTCTTTAAGCGTATCAATACCGTTTTCCTGCATCATGATCGCAGAAACGGGATCGGTAGTTACGGAGCCAAGAGTATCCCTCATTTCTCCGAGGAACAGACTGTATTCGGCATGCCACTCGGGATGATTGGGATCGAGGGGATTTATTCCTACATTTGCATGAGTCTGCGCAGAAATCTCCTCTACGGCATTATATATATCATTCTTAACCTTGGTATTGGTATTTCTGAGATACATATCGAAAACAAGATCTGCAATCTTATTATTGATTTCAGACGGTTTTGCCCCTGCAGGCATCTCGAGAAGTTCCTTATTTGTCCTTACGACTCTCTCGCTGGCACGTATCTGCTCGGCATAGGAGTGAATCTTACACTTCTCAATATCACTTACCTCAACAATACCGGCACTGATAGCCTTATCGGCCATCTTATATACCTGCTGTTTTGCTTCATGAAGATATGTAAATGATGTCAGACTGTTATTGCTTGTCTTGGACATGATTGAATCAATGGCATTTTTACAGCTCTTGTCGATGAATGCCTTCGCTTCATTCCTTATATTTTCGTCATTGCTGTTAAGGTTTGTAAGGGCAGTATATGTCCTTTTTCTTGCCTCATACATTGCATCATAGAGGTCAAACATTCTCCTGTCACCGGTAACGGCATTTTCAATCAGGAATACACGGTTGTCGGCAGGTTCCTGAATAAGCCCTGTAAGAAGCGAATCATCCATCGTGGCTCCAAGGGTCACAAAGGCAACTATATCAGCATCATAACCTTCGGGTACCGGCAGATCAAGTACATCCATTTCAAGCTTATTATAATTGTTTTCATGCTGGTCGCATACCGGTCCGTAAACCCTCAGCAGATCATTTGTATTGTCAAGCCTGGTGTTTGCTTTGTTTACATCTGTTCTGAATTCTTCTGCGGTTCTTCTGAGCTGTCTATGCTTCTCCTCAAGAACGGTATCAAACTGCTTTACCTTATCCTTCATTTCCTGCTTCAACTCAGGATTTATGACATAGTTCGACATATACTTCATCGTTATCTCAAGCTCATGGTAACCAGGCTCTTCCGGCCCCAGTTCCCTGAGCAGTGTCTGGGTATTCTCAAACAGGCCATAGATGAAGCAGTCATTGCACTCCTTAAATCTTTGCGGAGAATCGGGTCGTAACGAGTTCTGGAAGCTAAAAATATAATTGCCGATTTTGGAATTGATTTCATAAAGGCCGACAGGATTAGCCTTATAGCATTCCATAAAGCTCTTAGGTTTTTCGGTAACGGTTCTTCCGAAATCATCAATCCTCGGTGCACCATAGTTCCAGTCGTATTCCTCGCCCGCACCAAGTATGCAGCCTCCGGTTATCGAAACAAAAATATCTCTGTGTTCCATAGGCTCCTCATGAAACACATTCTCCAGCCTCATACACTTCTGGTATTCTTTGTCAAAACCGATTTTATAATGATCGTGACCCAGTTTTATGTAATTGTAAAGATTTGATCTGCTTACGGGATCGGGCTCCCCTGACGCAAGGATCGAGATTCCTCTGTCTACACATGTCGGAAGACCGAACATTGCCATCCCTGCGAATTGAGCTCCGTATCTTCCGGCATAATTCAATATATATACAGGGTCTTCTGCCAGCTTCTTCTCAACCCTCATATCATCAAGCTTTTTCTTTGAGGCATCTTTTACGTATTTTGCGGGATTTTTGATAAATTCCTCGGGACTGACACCACACTTCTTTGAAGCAAGCCAAAGATGGAAAACGCCGTTTACCCTGCTGTCAGTAACGTTATCCCTGACAAATTCTAAAGGTACATGAGTATTTCTGAGTGAATCGATATTTCCGGGAGCACTATAGGGCTCTGAGTCGGCAAATACCTCCTTTGCCATCCTGTGCATCTCACGCATGTTCTCGAGATCCTTTTCATGGATAAGAAGATTCTCCTCAATCTTGTCGATATTACCTTCGTCTACAGCTTTTTCCAGTTCTGTTTTTGACTTTATCAACTGTCTGTTTCCATAGGCCTTCCACTGCTCTTCAAAACTAAATGCATCGATTTCTTCGGGACTCAGATCATACATTTCGTCCATCTTTTTAAGCATGGCAAGAAGTCCCTGCTCATATTTAGGAGTAAGCTTAGGAACATTAAGCTGTTCAATTTTTTCACCAAAAGCAAGCTGTTCTTCATTTAAAGGCTCACCCTTAAATGCATTAAACTGATAATTTGCAAACTGTCCGTTTTCATAGCCGGCTTCATTTCTTTTTCTGTTTCTGTCAATAAGTCTGGTGTAGTGATTCCAATATATGGCCGGAAATTCTTCCAGATATTTAGAATGTACATTCTCCTTAACCTTGGTAAGACATTTATCAGCCCGGTCAAGCATTTTATCAAGACGCTCTTTTTCTTTCTGATCACCTTTGGCATGGTCAAGAGTAAAGACCTTAAGCTCATTAAGTCTTGCAGTATGGGTATGGTCAACCGATTCTTCGTTGCTTAGATTTGTAAGAACCGGAAGCTTCTGCATTTCCTCATCAATCTTTGCCACATACTCGTCCGGCAGAGCATCAATAAAACTGTCAAGCACAGATTTTCTTGTAATGATCTGAACATTTGCGGAATCTATATATTCCTCTGCATCAACCTTATAATCCGATTTCTCATTTTTATTGGTTTTATTTGGAGTCTTTCCCCTTAATATCTGCTTCCTTCCTTTACACTCATTAATAATTAACTCTTTATCGGCATCGGTAAAAGACCTGTTTATGGTCTCAATAAAAACTTCCTGCGGAATAATTTTCTTTAAAACAAGCCTGAAGTTTGTAGAAAGACGCTTTGCCTCAAGTTCCTTCTTACTGAGTTCCATGTATTTCTCACTGAAATGATCATCATCCTTTATTCCTGAATTCTCAAGTTCAGCGCGTTTTGTATCAAATTTCTTTTCTATAAAGTCATACATGGACGCAAAATGAGCCCTGAATCTTGTCCTGACATCAACCTTCTCAAGCTCTTTTCTCTGCTTCTCTTTTTCTTCCTCAAGCTTTTTAAGGCGTTTCTGTTCCTTCTGTTCGGCAAGAAGCTTTTCACGTCGTTCCTGTTCTGCCTTTTGTCGTTTTATCTCCTGCTCACGCTTCTTTACTTCTTCCCTGGACATGCCAAAAATGCTCTTCATTTCCTTGTCGAGCTTTTTCTGGTTTTCACTGAGACGCTTCTGTCTCTTTTCTTCATCGATTCTCTGTTTTTCGGCTTCTTTTCTCTGTCTGTTCTCTTCCTTCAGCCTGTTCTTATAGTCTTCGGGCATCTTATCAAATTCTGCCTTGAATTTCTTATAGCCCTCAGCATCAAGATTCGGATCAAAAAGCAGAGTTCTCAGCTCATTATACTTAGCGTCATTAGCTTTTTTCTGGTTTTCTTCTCTTTGCTTTCTTTCGTTTTCTTCTCTTAGTTTTCTTTCGTCTTCCTGGCGTTTCTTTTCCTCTTCTTCGCGACGTTTGTTATCTTCGTTATCGTTTATCCTGTTCTCATTATCGTTGATTATGTTCTTCTTACGCTTATTTCCGCCAAATGAATCAAGATAATCCATAGCATCGGAATATTCTTCCTTGCTGCCAAAGGCTTTAGCATAATCATTTCCGATAACAAGATCTTCTGTGTTCTTTAACTTATAGACTTTCTTGCTTCTCCAACCCTTTGAAATATATGCGAAATTGCTTCCGATAAATGATGCAACATCGCGTTTTTGATCCTTAGCTGGCAGAAGCTCAATATTTTCCTCTCTCAACTGTTCGGTTGCCTTCTTGGTTATGTCACCAAAATACCTGACACTGTCCTTGATTTCCTGAACACTGCCGATGAAAGAATGTTTCTTCATATCTTCAATAAAATCATCGCCAAGCTTGACTTTCTGTTCATCACTCAGATTGACAATATTATCGATGCTCCACTGCTTATGACCGAGAGCATACAAAAGAACCATCGCATTGATGGATTCGATTTCCTTGCCCTTGGGGATTCTTATTCTGGCATTTTTGATCGCATTTGCCTTTTCATCGTCCAGATAATCCATTACGAACATAGGCGTGGTTTTAAGGTCACGGACAAAAGCTGCCATTTTGGGCGCAGCATTCCTGGCCTCGGTTTCTTTTCTTATCCTCTTTTCCTCGGCATCAAGTCTTTTTTCATTTCTTTCTATGTCTTTATTTACGAAATCTTCAAGGCCTTTTCCGGTAAGCTTTTTGGAATCATGGATATCATCTTCCCTGGCCTTGCTTTTTTTAACAGCCGGTGCATCAAGGCGCAAAGTAGTAGACCTAAGGTCAATATCATCCTTCGATTTCAGGAAATCGGGCATCTCGGTACGATAAAACGCTTTGGAATTCTTTGCTATATCAAGTTCTTCTTTATCGGTTCTTCTCTCAGCCTGTTTACGAAGAAGTGTAACATTCAGCTGCTTGGGCAGATATACCTTCTCGGTTCTGAGAACACCATCGGTATCAACCTTGCTTCTGTGACCGCGTTCATCGAGTGAATCCTCAATTCCGCCTATCCTTGCCACTGTAACACCTGACTGATTACGGCCGTGCATATATGATTCACCGTTCTGCTGGATTTTCTCCGGCGGCAGCTTGATGGTGCCGTCCTCATTCATCCGGACATAGGTACTCGGAACATTATAAAGAGTCTTTCCGTCCTTGGAAAGAATAACATCCGATACCCATACAAGCTTTACGGGCTTCTTGATTTCATTGTCCTCCATGTCCTTTATTAGCTTGGAGACGGATATTACTTCGTCTTTATTCGGGGTATTTGAATTTGAATCCTTATAGAAGAGATAATCTCCTTTGATCTCGGTAACCGTGATATAGTGACCGTTATGCCATACTCCCACCGGTGACTTATCAACATGAATGGCATGGATTATATTATCCTTTACAGCCTTTGCAAGATTACGGTTATATTCCTGTCTGCTGATACCGATACTACTGGCATCATTATTATAGGTTTCAAGCTCTGTTTCATGAACCATGGTATTCGGAGCATACGCAACAATAGCATCGGCCATTGAAAACATTTCATTTCCCTGGTCGATGTTATAGTGTTCGTTGTCATCAACACCATATGCTTTTTCTATTTCTTCTTTCTTTGAAAGCGGAGGACGGTATGCGCGTATATCTTCCTGTTCAATATTGGTAACACCGCGGCTTTTAAGCATAAGCTGCATCGAACATGACCAGCAGCCGTTAAAGGAACTCTGTCTTCTTTCCTGATTAAGCTCAATTTTTGCCTGGTTTTTCCCTCCTGTTACCTTCGGCCTCTTGCCTCTTACGTCAATTTTCTTTTTCTCGTTGGCTTTCCTGATCGCATCAGCCTTTTTCATCATAAAGGCGGTATCGGCGAGATTAAGCTTGCTGTCGTTTTCCTCCATGAATTTATTGACAGCATCCAGATCACCGCAGTTCTGCATCCAGGTCGGAATGGTTGATTTATTATTTGAATAAATCATTCTGCCAAGATCTTCGTCATACCTGTCATTACGTGAAACAGGATGTCCCCAGAACTGCAGGGGATCATAACCATATCCACGCTGTGTAGCAACAAACAAACTGAGATTATTCAGTTCTTCCTCGGTTGCTTTGTTGTAAAGCTTTGTATACTGCCATTCCTCAAACCCCATGAGGCTGTAGATCTCTTTGAAGGTCTCATAAGGCAATGATTTTTTCTCAACAGGTTTTATATTTTTATTGTTCCAAGGCATAATAATGTACCTCCGACAGAATATATTGTTTTAGTTTGCCCCATTATAACAAGATATATGCACCAAAAATGCACCAAATTATTATATAATGCTGATTTTCTTAATAAAATACAAATTTGATGATCTCCTCGAGGTTCATATGTCCTCCGAAGATATCCAGAGCCGAACCGATAGTGAAATCAACCCTTCCCTGTCCTTCGTAGTATATGGTCTCAATATCCTCCATTGAGCTTATACCGCCCGCATAGGTCGGAGTCACGATGTCTTTTTCCGCGAGAAGCCTAACAACCGGAAGCTCAATGCCTCCTGCCTTACCCTCGACATCCACTGCATGTACCAGAAGCTCGTCGCAGTATGCACTCATATCCCGTAAAAGATCAGCGTTAAGCTCCTGCTCGGTAAATTTCTGCCATCTGTCAGTCACGACATAATATTTTTCAGACCCGTCAACCAGCTTTTTCCTGCAGGACAGATCGATTACCAGTCTTTCTTTTCCGACAGTTTCTTTAATCTCTTCAAGTTTATCATAGTGGATCCTTCCCTCCGAAAAAACATAGGAGGTAACAATTACATGGGAGGCTCCGGCATCCAGATAATCCCAGGCATTTTCGGGTCTGATTCCGCCACCTATCATCATTCCGCCCGGATAGGCACGTAAAGCAGAAAGAGCCTCAGCCCTTGTTTTTTCATAGTATTCGCTGTCCTTGCCGTTAAGAAGTATGATGTGGCCTCCGTCAAGCTCAAGGTCCTTATAAAGCTCTGCATAGTAAGAGGCAGGATATCCCGCAACAAAGTTTTCCTTTGCAGTATCTCCGGCATCCTTAAGGCTTCCGCCTACTATCTGTTTTACTCTTCCGTTATGAATATCAATGCATGGTCTGAATTTCATACAGCCTCCAGAAATATTTTTATTGTTTTTTTCTTGTATATGTCTCCGATTTACATTATAATGGATAAAAAATAATGTCTACGGAGGAATTATGGATAATAGTATAATGATCATGGATCATCCCCTGATCAAACATAAAATCACAATGCTTCGCGACAAAAACACCGGAACCAACGAATTCCGTGCGCTTGTCAATGAAATCGCTATGCTGATGGGTTACGAGGCCTTAAGAGACCTTCCCACCGAGGATATTGATATCGAAACCCCCATCGAGCCCTGCAAGGCTCCGGTAATCTCCGGCAGAAAGCTTGCAATAGTTCCGATACTCCGTGCCGGTCTCGGAATGACCAACGGCATACTTTCCCTTGTACCCACCGCAAAAGTCGGCCACATCGGTCTTTACCGTGATGAAGAAACCCATGAACCGCATGAATACTTCTGCAAGCTTCCGAGCCCCATAAACGAACGTATCGTGCTTATCACCGACCCCATGCTTGCAACCGGCGGATCTGCCGTAGAAGCAATCAATTTCATAAAAAAGCACGGCGGCACAACGATAAAGTTCATGTGCATAATCGCTGCGCCCGAGGGTCTTAAAAAGCTTCACGAAGCCCATCCCGATGTACAGATCTATGTCGGACAGCTTGACCGCGAGCTCAACAAGGATGCATATATCTGCCCCGGTCTCGGAGATGCAGGAGACAGAATCTTCGGAACAAAATAAAGCTTCTTACTTATGATAGGGTTCATTTTTCATTATCCTGAACGCCCTGTACACCTGCTCTAAAAGCACTACTCTCATCAGCTGGTGCGGAAAGGTCATTTTGGAAAATGAAAGGAGACTGTCAGCCTTCTTTATTACGGCATTTGAAAGCCCGAGTGAACCGCCGATCACAAAGCATATATTGCTTTTTCCGTTCAGCATAATATTTTCAAGCTCCACAGAAAAATCTGTGGAGCTTCTTTGTTTGCCTTCTATTGCGAGAACGAAGTTGAATGCGGAATCGTCCCACTTTGCAAGCAGCCTTTCCCCCTCTTTCTCCTTTATCGCCCGTTCTACAGACTCGAGAGCATTCTCGGGTGTCTTCTCGTCAGCCACTTCAATAACTTCGCATTTCGCATATCTTGATAATCTTTTCAAATATTCGTCGCAGGCTTTCCGGAAATACTCTTCCTTAAGCTTTCCGACACATAATATTGTTATCTTCATTTTTCGGATTTCTTTATTATTCGTCTCCGGTTTCTTCAGAACCGGTATCATCATTCTTAGCAGTAGCTTTGATTTCGGAAATCATTCTTCCCTCTTCGGAATAGATTTTAAAAATCCAGCCGTTATATTCCACCTCGGACTTTTCTCCCTGCTCCGGTATATGTCCCATAATGCTTATCAGAAGACCGTTAATCGTGTCAAAGCTTTCCATGTCCTTTTCTTCAATCTTTATTCCGGTCATCTCCTCAAGTTCATCAAGCCTTGTATCCGGCTGAATACCTATCTGACCATCGGAAAGAGCATCGATATTTTCTTCTTCCTCGTCATATTCATCAAGTATATCGCCTACGATTTCTTCGATGATGTCCTCGAGGGTTACAACGCCTGCGGTCTGTCCGTATTCATCAACAACAACCGCGATGTGGGTTCTCTTCTCTCTCAGAGTCTCAAAAAGGGAGTCAACAGGCATGGTCTCAGGCACATAAAGAGCCTCTCTTGCATACGCCGCAACGTTTTCACTTCCCTTGCCGTCCATATATGCACTCATCAGATCCTTGATATAGAGCATACCGATAATATTGTCAATTGTTTCTTCATAGAGTGGATAACGTGTGTGGTTTCCTTCGAGCATCAGTCTCAGGGCACTTTCGATGCTTTCCTCAGAGGCAATAGCATCAAGCCTTGTTCTGTGCGTCATAACATCCGATGCATTGGTGTCGGACATTTCAACCACGTTGGAGATCATTTCGGCTTCCTCATCCTCCAGATATCCCTGTTTTTTGAATTCGTCAACGACGGCAAGTACCTCGTCGTCACTGGCATCCGTGTTTTTTATCAGTTTCCTTAGCTTTTCCGTAAAGCCTTGTTTGGGCGTGTCGTCCATTTTTTTCCTTTCCTGTAAACCATTTCTGCAGTAAACTGCAGAATCATATATTTCTACAAAATATATTATCATAGAAATATTATCAAATGTCAATAAAAAATCGGCTTTTGTATACAAAAAAAGCAGGCCCCGGACAATAATATCCGGGGCCATGAAAACTCTGATAGCAGTTATTATTCTTTTTTATTCATTTGCCTTCTTAACTGCGAATACGCCGCCAAGTGAGATAAGTGCAAGTATCATAAGAAATGTGATGCTTGTTTCGTCACCGGTCTTTACGGCGTTGTCATTGTCTGCAGGAAGGTCTGTAAGCTTCCAGTCCTTAACGGCATAGACCGTTTTCTTACCGGAAACAAGCTCTGCGTAGATTTCAGGGCTGTTGTTCCACTTGTTATCGGTTTTAAGGATGTTTTCAGCCTCGGTAGCGCCATAAACATCGATTCCGTCTTCTGCAGTTGCATCAAGGATCTTAAGCTTAACGCTGTACCAGCCTGTCTTTCCTTCTACGGGCTGCATTACAGGAATGCCCTTGCCCCAGTTGAAGGGATCTTCATATTCAGTACCGTCAGCAGCCGCAAGGCCCTTCCAGTTCCAGATGTTAAGGTAGGTCTTACCGCCCTTTGCATTGTAAACATAAAGGGTGAAAACTCCGTCTTCGTTATTGTTATCGTCGGTATTATTGTTGTTATTATCGTCGTTATTGTTGTTATTATTATCGTCGTTGTTATTGTTATTATTATCGTCGTTGTTATTGTTATTATTGTCGTCGTTGTTATTGTTATTATTGTCGTCGTTATTTTTGTTATTATTATCGTCGTTGTTATTATTGTTATTATCGTCGTTGTTATTGTTGTTATTATCGTCGTTATTGTTATTGTTGTCGTCGTTGTTATTAT
>JAFRWN010000049.1 GCA_017437965.1 Lachnospiraceae bacterium | reverse complement strand
TCATCGGACTTTTCGGTCACTCTGATACTTTCCTCCCAGAGTTCATGTATCCTTCTTCTCTCAGCCAGAATCTCCTCATTGCTCTTTTTTGTATCATCCACAAGATAATGCTTTGAAAAAAGAAGAAACTGTCCGAGGCTGTCATGGATCCCGAGCTTTGCATTAAGGGTTTCCCTCTCTGCAGTCATGCGGGTGATCTTTTTATTAAGCGCTCTCAGACGCGCATTCATCTTTTCAAGCAGTGCATTTTCTTCATTCAGACGGATGCTCGCTTTATATTCCTCAGTGATGTTATAGGCCAGTATTTCATGCAGCTCAAGTCCTTTTGCTTCAAATTCGTTGAAAGCAAAAATCAGTATGCTGTCATCATCCATTCTGATTATCGGGTTTTCACCGATTGCAAGGAAATTTCCGGAATCGGTTTCGGCGCCGGAACGCAGTCTCTCTTCAAAATCCCTGCCGTCGCGAAGGCTCATGCCGAAAAGCTGACCGCAGATCTCGTCCATCCTTAAGTTTACAAGTCCCGTAATATCATCGTCCGAGTAACTGCAGAGTCCGACGGGAAGCAGATCGAGTCCTTCCTTGATTGAAAGGATGCTGATGTTTCTTCTTTGCCAGAGATAATCCTCCCTTGCCTTTAGAACACCGTAGGTCACAAGCATCAGGGTCTCGATAATGATAAGCGTCAGCTTCTGCGAGTAGAAAAGATTCCAGCTTTTTTTAATCTCCGTGCTTTTGAGCAAGGTAAGACCGTTCTGCTGTATATAATATTCCACAATAATGAACAGAAGCGGAAAGACTATCGTAAGTTTGTTTTTCTTAAGTTTTATGCTGCTGTAGATACTGCGCGCATTCGACAATATCATGGCAAGCATGAGCATCGACATAAAAAGCAGGAAATAGGTGTTGTACTTCATGTGCGCACCTCCCTGTTGAAGCTTCTTTCACTGACGGCAAATGCGCCCTTCTTGGTTTCTCCGCTGCTGCGGTCAAACCTGATATAAATTTTCTTTTCATCGAGCCAGAGACTGACAACAAGCGGTCCGGGCTTTCTGATCATGGACTCAAGCTGGCCTTCAAACCATTCATATATTTTCTTTACTTCGCTAAGGTAAAGCTCATCGTTTCCCGCATATTCAAAAGTTGCGCCCGGAAGCAGAAGTCCCGCATATTCAACCGACTCAGTCATGCAGAGCACCAGCTCGTTAAAGGAAACCTTTCCATTCCCTGAGGCAGTCATCAGTTCGAGATTACTGCGGCGTTTTACATAGGCTGTCATTACAAGGGCTATGGCAAGACGAATGTCATAGTCCGCCGCCCTTTCATTTTCAAGCAGGCTCTCTATTGTTTCAATTTTGCCCTCAAGCATTCCGAAGGTCTGTTCATAGAGTTTTTTCTTGGTGGCTATCGCACTTCTTTCTTCTTTCAGGCGGTTTTCAGCCTCAAGTATCGTTCCTTCCTCCGAAAGCCTCTCCTTCTTTTCCATGATCTCCGCCTTCAGCCTGTTAATTCCGGAAATGTCATCAACCCAGCAGATTTTTCCGCCATGTATTTTGTTGGTACGAAGGACATGATCCTCATCGGGTTTTATTTTTGCCCTGCTTTTTCCGAGCACGGGCTCACCGTTTTTGTTTACAAGATAGGCTGAAATCAGAGAGTTTTCAAAGATTTCCTCATAGTAGGTATTTGAAGGCAGAAGGCCCACTTCGATGGCAAACTCCCATAGGCCTACAATGATAAAACCGTAGACCTGCTGAAAGAATATGACTTCCCTGCCGTTTATTTTCGGCGCTTTTCCGATGAGAAGCAGGCTCAGATAAACCATTCCTATCGCAACGGGGATCATCGGTATATATATAAGCTTTCTTACCTTAAGCGATCTGCTCCTGCTGAAAAGCACGATGAAGAAGCTGATGGACAAAAAAGCTGTCCACAGTAAAAAAAGAATGTAAACCGGGCCTCTTTTATAATCATTTTCCCAATTTGCGAAGTCCTTGCTGAATTTGAAAAGCAGCTGGTGTTTTTCGTTTGTAAGATAAAGAAGCGACAAAAAGCAGGCAGGGATCGCGAGTAATTTCCACCTGCCAAGTACGTTGGTTTTTTCGGTATTTCCGATATACAATGTGATATAAAAGCAGATAAGGAGGCTGAAGGTCATCGGGATGTAGTAGATATACCACAGCATCCTTGTGAGAAGCTCCTTACTTCCCGGCATGACATATTTTGCATACTGCACGAAAAGAAACAGGATAAGCATTACCTCGAGCATCAGAAAAAGCCTTGATATTTCGGGGCGCAGCAGCCTTCTTCTCGTCATATCGAACCATATGCACAGAAAAATGCCATAGAGAATCAGGGAGACCCGCTGCTGGCCCCAGTCTCCGCTGTCGATTTGTATGGTCACGGCTATAAAGACAAAGATCAATATGTAAACCGCGAGATTTTTATATATATTCTTTACATTGCTCACTTTTTATTATACATCCTTCATCTCAATGCACTTCTTAGGGCAGTTGTCGGTACAAGCGCCGCAGGACAGGCAAAGGTGACGGTCAAGCTCCCATTTCTTTTCTTTTCTGTCTACAGTAAGTGCTCCGACAGGGCACTTCTTTGCACAGAGGGTACAGTATACGCAGACCTCGGGATTCATCTGAGGGAAGCTGCCATGGATTTCTTCCTCGGCCTTCTTTACTGCTTCCACAAGCTTCTCTTCGGTCTTGCCCGCGCCTTCCATGGTTATGCAGTTCTTCGGACAGTTATTGAGACAGAGTCCGCATGTGATACAACGGTCGGTATTGACACGCCATATCTTTTCTTTTCTGTCAACAGTAAGTGCCTGCTCGGGACAGTTCTTTGCACAGAGGGTACAGTATACGCACTTGTCGGGATCGTACTTCGGATAGACGATACCATGTTTTACTTCTTTTGCTGCGCCTTCTGATGTTGCTTCGGAAGCAGCTGCTGCGGTTTCGGCCGACTTTGCAAGAACCTTCTGTCTCTGCTCGAGTATTGCGGCAGTCTTCTTCCTTCTTGCCTCAGCCTCAAGCGGCGTCATCATTTCTATGCACTTCTTCGGGCAGTTATGCTCGCAAAGCCCGCAGGCAATACAAAGCGTCTCGTCAAGCTGCCATATTTTTTCTTTTCTGTCCACGGTAAGTGCCTGAACCGGACATTTCTTCGCGCATAAGGTACAGTAAACACAGAGGGTGGCATCCATCTGAGGCACCTTCTTTTCAACCTCTTTGTGCATGATGGTCTGGATCTTTGAGCCTCTGGGCTTTGTATAACCCGGAACTATCTTAAGACATTTCTTCGGGCATTTTTCCACACAGTAACCACACTGGATGCAGTCAAAACGCGAAAGTATCCAGTTACCGCTTCGTTTGTCCACGTCAATTGCTCTCGGAGGACATACCTTGGCACACATCGAGCAAAGTATGCAGTTATCGAAGTCGATCTCGATGTGTCCGCGCGTGGCCTCCGGGTAATTGTAGGGCTTTTCCGGATAATCTATTGTGACGGGCTTTGAAAACATGTTTTTCAATGCTGTGCCCGCGAATTTCATGGGAGTTTTCATGGTATTTTCCTTTTATCTCTCGGTACACGAAATACAAGGGTCTATCGAATGCACATAAAGCGGCACATCGGCAAGCTTTGCGCCCTTTAGTATCGATACCATCGGGGCGATGTTGGCAAAGGTAGGGGTACGAAGCCTTACCCTGTCAAGATACTTGGTGCCATTGGCCTTTACATAATATACTGCCTCGCCTCTCGGCTGCTCGAGCCTCATCGCATATTCCCCGTCGGGATTGCCCTTTACGGGAACGGAAAGAGGGCTGTCCGGCATTTTTTCTATACACTGCCTGATGATTGACAAGGACTGGAAAATCTCCTCGATCCTTACCTTTGTCCTTGCATAATTATCGCCTTCTTCGGCGGTTATAACTTCAAAATCAATATCCCTGTAGGCAAGGTAGCCTGACTCACGAAGGTCGAGATGAACACCGCTACCGCGAAGGAAAGGTCCTACCGCACCCATCTCAAGCGCCTTCTCTTTGGTAAGTATTCCGGTACCGCGAAGCCTCTTGTTGACTGTCAGGTCGTTAAGGAAGGTCTTTGCAAGTACCCTCACGTCCTTTTCAAGATCGGCAAACCTTGTTTTAAATGAGGCAAGCATATCCGTGCTTATGTCCTTAAGCACTCCGCCCACCTTGTTTACCGAGAAAATGCAGCGTCCTCCGGTCGATTTCTCGAACATGTCAAGTACTTTCTCGCGGTAGCGCCAGCTCTGGTAAAAGAGTGCCTCAAAACCGAAGGCATCGGCATAAAGACCGAGCCAGAGAAGATGTGAATGCACTCTCGACATCTCGGCCCAGAGCATGCGCAGGTACTTTGCACGCACGGGTATATCTATGTTCATGACATGCTCCACCGCCTCGCAGTAGCCCATGCCGTGCATGAAAGAGCATATGCCGCAGGTACGTTCTACAACATATACCATCTCGTTGAAATCTTTTTTCGTTACCAGGGATTCCAGTCCTCTGTGGATGAAACCAATTGACGGTATCGCATCCACGACCGTCTCATCCTCGAGCACCAGATCAAGCTGAATGGGCTCGGGAAGCACGGGGTGCTGGGGTCCGAAGGGTATTACGCTTTTTTTTGCCATAATCTTTCCTTTTAATGCAATATATCAGAAATTTCCTGTCAGTCACGTTTGAAGCTTGCTTTTTCATAGGGCGAAACATAGGGTGTTTCATCCTCGATGCGGTAAAGCCTGTGGCGGTACCCGTCCATTTTCACGTTTATCTTCACGCCGAAAAGCTCGATCGCCTCATTCTCATAGGGCGTCGCATAAGGATAGAGCTCGCCGATCGAGGGCACAAGCTCGTCGGGCTCGCAGATAAGCTTTATGTTTTCCACGCTGTAATCTCCCATGTCGAACATATAGACCACTTCAAAATGCTTGTCGACATAGGTGCAGAACAGCTGGAGAAGCCTCCTGCCGTTGTCACGCATGTCTACCGCTATCGGAAGGAGGTTGCTGGCTTCAATTTCGCGCCAGGTCTGGGTTGGAGTATGAAATGTTGCCATATAATTACACCTCATCAGTCAGCTTCCCCTCAAGGGGAAGCCTTTTCATAGTCTTTTACCTTTTCTATGAAGAGCTTCTTGGCTGCTACCACTCCGTCGATTATCGACTGGGGGCGGGCAGCGCAGCCGGGAACATAGAGGTCCACCGGAATTACCGTGTCGGTACCGCCGAGTATGTTGTAACACTCCTTGAATATGCCTCCGGTGCAGGCACAGGTTCCGACTGCCACAACTACCTTGGGCTCGGGGATCTGCTCGTAGATTTCTTTTATTATATGTTGGTTCATTTTGTTGACGCCGCCGGTAACAAGGAAAATATCGGCATGCATCGGGTCTCCCGTGTTTACAACGCCGAAACGCTCGACATCATAGACAGGAGTCAGGCAGGCTAAGACTTCAATGTCACAGCCGTTGCAGCTTGAACCGTCGTAATGCACTATCCAGGGTGCTTTGGAAATATCTTTGCTCATGTTGGACCCTCATCTGCCTTATTTTAATATCTGCAAAACCACTATGTTTATTCCGCCAAAAACTATCGTTGCGAACCAGCTGCTTTTTAGCATCTGTTCCCAGCTCAGTCTTGCGCAGGAGTTATCTATCAGTATTTCGATAAAGAATGCCAGAAACATTACCACTACTGCTACTACGTAGCTTAACGGACTTCCGTTCACGAAGAAAAGGCCTACGATCGCGGTCAGGAAAACTTTTTCATACCACTCCGAGATCTCGAAGATTCCGAGCATCGGGCCCGACATTTCGGTAGTTATTCCTTTGACTATCTCCTGGTGTGCATGATGCGAAGTCGAAATGTCAAATGGTGATTTCCTGAGTTTTATCGTCAGTATGAACATGAAACCGATAAATACACCGGGCAGCTTCACTATCGGAAGCCATCCGCCTGCCGTTGCTATGCTCTGCACATCGAAATCTCCGCAGGCGAGGTAGAAACCGACTGCCGTAAGGAGTACCATGGGCTCATAAGCCATCATCTGTATCATCTCGCGGTTTGCACCGATAAGTGAATATGGTGAGTGCGTGCAGCTTCCTGCGGCAACTAAAAACATCGATGCCGTTGTCAGGGTAAAGAAAGCAAGAAGCAGATCATAACCCGCAAAAATCAGCGTTCCCGTCACAACGACAAAGAAAAAGTACGAGATCACAAGGAACATCTGTCCGCCGTTGACCTGCTGGCTCTTCTTTGAGAAAAGCTTCTTTACGTCCCTGAAAGACTGCCATACGGAAGGTCCCTTTCTTCCCTGCATCCTTGCACCTACCTTACGCTCGAGGCCCGAAAGGAAACCGCCGAGGAGGGGGGCAAGAAGTATATAACAAATTGTCCAGATTGCTCGTTCTAACATATATTTTAATCCGCCTCTACTTAACCAAATACATTATCACACTTGTGATCACTCCGGCCGCAAGTATCACTGCCCCGATCATAATCGAGGGGTTTAAGATCTTCTTTTCTCCGAAAATATTTTCCATGTAGGAGTTTGAAAGCTCCAGATGGCTTTCATCACCATAGGCATTCTTAAATGCGCGTCCGCCCTGGCGGTTGACACCTGCGATATAGGCAGGCACCGTCTTCCTCTTTACTGTCCTGTCGTATAGCCAGGTAAAGAGTGGCACAAGGAACAGAAGCACAACCAGTATTATCATCAGTACCCTGTTGCCTCTTGAAAGGAAGGCCACCTCGGTTTCATATTCCTCATTGATGTAACGGCCGATATAGTGCTCGGAAATATAGGAAAACGAAACGCAGAGCATGATTACAAGGAAAGCATGAATATACATTGAAATGTACTGACCTTTGCTTGTCTTGTCTTCCTTCGGCTTGCACTCAGAATTATAGGATACCAGCTTGCAGAGCCATTTTGTCCAGTAATACAAGGTGGTCGAGCTTCCGAAAGCAATCAGAATAACAAGGAATACGCTGTTTTTTCCTGCATCGATGAAGGCCTTAAGTGCTGCCCATTTGAAGATCAGCATACCGAAAGGAGCAAGGTACATGCCGATGATGCCAAGTATCATTATCTCGGCAAGATGGCGCAGGCGGACGATAAGACCCGCCATGTCCTCGATGTCACGGCTGTGCGACGAGTTTTCTATCGCACCGACGCACTGGAAAAGCATTGATTTTGTCACTGCATGGAATATCATCAAAAACATTCCGGCCCAGATGGCACCCGGGGTTCCGACACCGGCGCAGGTAACGATCAGGCCGAGGTTTGAAATTGTCGAATATGCAAGCACTTTCTTGCCGTCGCTCTGGGAAATCGCAAGGAGTGAGCAGGCAAAGAAGGTAAATCCGCCAAGCATTGCAACAAGCTCGCCTTCAACCGTGTCCGTAAGTGCGGGAGCGATGCGAAGAAGCAGATAGCAGCCTGCCTTAACCATTGTTGCGGAATGAAGAAGCGCTGAACTCGGGGTAGGTGCAACCATCGCACCGAGGAGCCACTTGGAGAATGGGAACTGTGCCGATTTCGTCATTGCTGCAAAAGCCAGCAGCATGATAGCGGGCATCAGCTTTTCACCGTTTGAAACAAGATAATTAAGGCTTGCACTTTCAAATTTGTAAGCCGTAAGTATAATCGCGATTGCAAAACCTAAGCCACCGAGAAGGTTCATCCACAGTGCCCTGAAAGAGTTGGTAACTGCCTCTTCGGATTTTGTATAGCCGATAAGCAGGAATGAAACGATTGAAGTGATCTCCCAGAAGAAGAATATCCAGATCAGGCTTTCCGAAAGCACAAGTCCGAACATCGCTCCGAGGAATACAAAAAGGAGCGAGATAAAGAAGTTTGAACGGTCGCAAACCTCTTTATGATGCTCATGGTAACCCTTCATGTAGCCGAGGGCATAGATAATGATCAGACCGCCGATAAGTCCGACGATGGTGCACATCATGATCGAAAGGCGGTCAACATATATATGTGCGGAATCTATCTTAACCATTTCCGCAAGCTCGCAGTACATGACGATTCCGGTCGAAACCACAGACAGCGGAATCACAAAATATTTTTTATGCTTAATTGAAAGAATTGTTACAAGAACGACAAGAAGCACCTCGACTCCCATCATCACAAGGTCGACTTCATGGGTATGCAGATAGAGCGCCTGAGATACGGAATCCTTTACAAAAAGGAAATCGCTGATGACAATCCCGTCAAGCACCATTATCGCCAGCACGAAAACGGGCACAATTATATTCCTTATCCTGCGATCCTTTATCAGAAAAACGATCAGTGCCGCAAAAAACGGAAAGCAGATTAAAAACGGAATCAGGTTCATGGCTGCTCCTTTGTTTCGATATTTCAGGCCCTACAAAAAGCCCTATTATATTGTACCAAAAAAAAGCCCTCTTGTTAAGGGCTTTTTTCAGTTTATTTGGCTATTGTAATGTTTTTATTATGTATTATTTTGGTCCAGATGGAACCCTAACACCGTAGTGTAGGCTATCTTCTTCCCGTTTTTATCAAGGATTTCCACCTCTACATAGCTGGTGGAGCGGCCGTCCTTTATCAGCCTTGCGGTTGCGACCAGCTTGTCCTCCTTTGAATTGCCCACAAAGGTAATGTTCATGTTGTTGGCTACGGTTTTCATGCCGTCCTGGTTTGCGACTACCGCTGCCGCAAAGTCTGCGAGGGTAAAAATCGCTCCGCCCATGATTCCGCCATAGGCATTCCGGTGCTCCGGCCCGATTTTCATCGAACAGATGCTGTAATCCTTGTCAAATTCTTCTATGTAGCAGCCTGCGCCCTTCGCAAAGAGGTCATTGTCGAAGAAGGCGCGGACTGAGTCAAGTTTTTCTTGTGATACCATTTTTACTTCCTTTATCCTTTCTATTATTTTCAATCCATTTCCATATCGCGGCCGCGATTATGATCACATAGCCGATGTAGCTGTATTTGTCTGCAATCTGTCCGAGGAAAAGATATCCGAGTATCGCGGCGAAAATGACCTGGGTGTAGTCGAAAACCGATATTTCCTTCGCTGGTGCTTTCTGGTAGGCCATCGTTATCGAATACTGTCCTCCGGTTGCCGATGCTCCGCAAAGAAGCAGCATCAGAAGCTGGTGTCCGCTCATCGGAACATAACCTGCCACCATGATCGGCAGGCTCACGAGGCAGGAAAAACATGAGAAGAAAAAAACTATGTTGCTTCCGGGTTCTCCTCTTCCGCCGAGCTTTCTGACAAAAGTGTAGGCAAGTCCCGCAGTTGCGCCTCCTATCAACCCGATAAGAGCCGGAAGCCTTGTAACGTCAAAGGACGGGCGCACGACAAAGAGCGCACCGATAAACGCCACAGCAACGATCAGCCATTCCTTTGCCTTTGGCTTTTCCCTTAGTACCCAGATTGAAAAGATCATCGAAAAGAAGGGCGAAAGCTTGTTTAACATCGAGGCATCCGAAATGTCCAGCTTGTCTATCGCATAGAAATTGCAGAATAAGCCGATCGTTCCGAAGGCAGCACGCCCGAACAGATATTTCAGGTTGCCGTTTCCTATCTTAAATCCTTTTTTTCCGAAAAGCAGGGTCCCGCCCGAAACGAAAACCGCCACTATATTTCTGAAAAAAGCCTTTTCATAGGTCGGAAGATCTCCCGCCTCGCGTATAAAAAGATTCATCAGCGCAAAGAAGAAAGCCGCGGAAATTATGCAGAGTATCCCCTGCTTTTTATTGTCGTTTATTTTTTCTTCGGAAATCACTTTTTGCCCAGCTCTGCAGATTTTTCATAGGCAGCCGTTACTGCCTCGATAAGAGCCGATCTGAAGCCCATCTGCTCAAGAACTGCTACTCCCTCGATAGTGGTACCTGCAGGCGAGCATACAGCATCCTTCAGTGCTTCGGGATGAAGCTCGGAATCGAGTGCATAGGAAGCTGCGCCCTCAATGGTCTTTTTAGCATATAATAGTGCCTTGTCTCTCGGAAGCCCGCATCTTACACCGCCGTCTGCAAGTGCCTCGATTGCCATATAAACATAGGCAGGACCGCAGCCCGAGATTGCCATACCTGCATCGATAAGGCTCTCGTTTATCTCGTCAACTATTCCTGCTGATGCGAACATTTTTTTGAAATCCGAAGCTTCAGCATCGGTAACAAGATCATTCTTTGCCATCATGATAACAGCCTTACCGACTGCTGCTGCGAGGTTCGGCATGATCCTTATTACAGGGTAATTGCCGCCTGCGAGCTCCTGAATGGTCTCCATTTTCATTCCTGCAGCCATTGTAACAAGTATGAAGCGGTCCTCCATCTTTACTCTTGTTGCAAGGTCGTTCTTTATTTCACTTAAACACTCAGCCATGAACTGGGGCTTTACGCCGAGTACGATATATTTTGCGTTCTTTGCGATCTCGGTATTGTAGGAAGCCTGTACTCCTATCTTCTTAGCAAGCGAATCAGCCCTTGTAAGATCCTTGTCCGAGATCACCATTTCCTTCTTTATTATTCCGGTGCTCACTGCCTTTGCGAGAGCGCCGCCCATATTTCCTGTACCGATAAAACCTATTTTCATAAAAGCCTCCTTATCTGTGTTCGTAGTGTTTTTCCGCAAAAAACCTTGTGCCGACGGGGCAGCCCCTCATAAGCTCATAAAGCAGAGTAGGCTTGCTGCCGTTCGCTATTATCATGTCGATGCCGTTTTCGCACACAAGCTTTGCGGCTCCTATCTTGGTCGCCATTCCGCCTGTTCCGAGGTTCCCCGCTCCGCCCGCAAGGGCTTCTATTTCCGGAGTGATCTCATAAACGGAGGTTATGAGCTTGGCACTTTCATCCATGTGCGGGTCTCCTGTGTAAAGTCCTTCGATATCCGAAAGAAGTATAAGAAGGTCGGCCTTGCAGTTTACGGCTACGATCGCAGCCAGCGTATCATTGTCACCGATGGAGTTGATCTCAAAGGTCGAGACCGTGTCGTTTTCGTTTACGATCGGAATAACCTTGCACTCAAGAATCTTAAAGATAGTGTTCTGGATATTCTGCTTCTTCTGCTCATCCTCGATATCGGATGCAGTCACAAGAATCTGTCCGACCATGTAACGGTATTCGTCAAAAAGCTTGTCATAGGTATACATCAGCTCACACTGTCCTACCGCTGCAGCTGCCTGTTTGGTAGCGATATCCGACGGTTTTTCCTTTAACATCATCTTGCCGGCGCCCATTCCTATCGCTCCCGATGAAACAAGCACCAGCTCATGTCCCGCATTTCTTATATCGGAAAGCACCTTTACAAGCTCCTCAACAAGACGGATGTTAAGACGTCCGGTCGGATGTGCAAGTGTCGAAGTGCCGATTTTTACTACTATTCTCATTTTTCACCTCGTTTCCGAAGCGTGCGCACACACTTCCAATTCTACATTACTATCTAATATTTTAAGTCAATACAGGGGGTTTTGCAAGAATTTTTTTGTTAATGGGACATGGGGACGGTTCTTTTGTCACATACTTTGTCATAATGACAACTTTTATTGCATTTTCACGTATAATCTGTTAAAATCGTGTTATGAAAAAGCTGACTATCGGAATTCTGGCGCATGTTGACGCCGGCAAAACTACTCTTTCTGAGGCACTTTTATATAAAACCGGTGCGATCAGGAAGCTCGGGCGTGTGGACAGCCGTGACACAGTTCTCGACAGTGACTCTATCGAGCGTGCACGCGGCATTACCATACTGAGTAAGTGCGCCCGTTTTCAGACCGAAAACACGGAATTTACCCTGCTTGACACGCCCGGCCATGTCGATTTCGGCACGGAAGCAGAGCGTGTTCTTTCCGTGCTCGATCTTGCGGTGCTCGTGGTAAGCGGTTCCGAGGGTGTGCAGAGCCACACCAAGACCTTATGGCGCCTGCTTATGGCCTATAAGGTTCCTGTTCTTATATTTGTCAACAAATGTGATATGCCGGGCTTTAACAAGGGACTTGTCCTGCAGAATCTCAAGGCCCTGTTTTCCTCTGCCTGCGTCGATTTTACCCATGTCGTTTTTACGGAAGGCGGCTCTCACGGACATGATGATGCGTCTGTAACGGCGCCTGCGGACATTTCGGAGGAAATTGCCGTCTGCGACGAGGAAATGCTCGAAGCCTATCTCGAAGGGGAAAGCCTTGATTTTTCGCACATAAGCCATGCTTTTTCGGCTCGCAGGCTCTTTCCTGTCTGCTTCGGCTCCGCCTTAAGGCTTAACGGAATCGATGAACTGATAAGGGTACTCGATGTTCTGCCGGAAGATCCGATATATGAACTTCCCGCGGACTTAAATGCAAAATCCCCCGATGCATTTTATGCAAGATGCTTTAAAATCTTCCGTGACGAGAATGCCGTAAGACTCTGCCTCATAAAGATACTGTCCGGCTCGCTTTCCCTTCGCGACAGCATCGGCGACGAAAAGGTTTCGGGGCTCAGGCTTTATTCCGGCGACAAATACAAAAGCGTTCAGCGGGCCGTCACCGGAGACATTGTTGCAATCAGCGGTACGGACAGCATAATGTCCGGCATGAGCTTCGGCAGCGACGGTGCCGCCGATGCCTGCGCTTCATGGATGCTCGAGCCCACTGTCAGTTACCGTCTTATACTCCCCGATGGTTCGGATCCCGCCCTCCTTCTTCCGAGGCTGCGCACTCTTGAAGAGGAGGATCCGACGCTTTCAATAATATGGGACGAGCTGCATAAAGACATACTGCTGCATGTCATGGGCAACATACATATCGAAATACTTAAAAGCCGCATAAAAGAACGTTTCAACGTTGATGCAGAATTCGGCAGCGGCAGGATAATATACAAGGAAACAATCGCGGACACTTCCCTCGGCTTCGGTCATTTCGAGCCTCTAAGGCACTATGCGGAGGTCCATGTCATGCTTACGCCTCTTGAACGCGGAAGCGGGATCGTCATTGAAAACAAGTGTTCCTCAGATATTCTCGCCGGCCACTGGCAGAAGCAGATACTTTCGGTGCTTGCCGCGAAGCACCATAAAGGAGTCCTCACGGGCTCAAGGCTTACCGATGTTAAGATCACACTGCTCTCGGGCAAGGCGCATCCCAAGCACACCGAAGGCGGCGATTTCAGACAGGCGGCAAACCGTGCCGTAAGACAGGGGCTTATGAAGGCTGCACCGGTGCTTCTTGAACCCTACTATTCGTATGAGCTGAGCGTTCCCGCAGAATGTGTCGGAAGGGCCATGACGGACCTTAAAATGCGCGGCGCAAGCATGGAGCTTACCGAAAGCACGCTCATCACCGGGCTTATTCCCGCATCGACTCTCGGCGATTACAGGCTTGAGCTGGCTTCCTATACAAAGGGCCTGGGAAGCCTCAGCACCTTTCCCGCAGGATATGATAAGTGCCATAACACCGAAGAAGTCCTTGCAGAGCTTAATTATGATGCCCAGGCCGATTTAAGAAACACTCCGGATTCTGTTTTCTGCTCACACGGCAGCTCCTTTACCGTTTCATGGAACGAAGCGGAGGACTGCATGCACCTGCCTGTTTAGGAATTAAACCCTGCCGACCCTTCGGGTGTCATGATCATGCAGGCAGCTCCCCGGACAGGCACGATGACCACAGCCGAAAAGCTTGATATGGCTCTCGGGACAGACGACATCGACGACATTTTAAATAAGACCTTCTATTCAAACTCCTCCAAAAACGTTGACAGCAAAAGAGAGAAAATGCGCGCAAGCGCCGCCGAGGAGCTTGAATGGATGAATGCAGACCACGAAAACGCTTCACAAAAAACCGCAAGGCCCTACAAAGGGCAGGAACGTCCTTTCGTACCTAAGGAGTCCTATCTCCTTGTTGACGGCTATAACGTTATTTTTGCATGGCAGGAATTGAACGAACTGGCGAATGTGAATATTGACGGCGCCAGAGGAATGCTTCTCGACATACTCTGTGACTACCAGGCCCAAAAGGGCATGAACCTTATCGTTGTTTTCGATGCCTACAGAGTAAAGGGACATGATGAGGAATATTCAGACTACAACAAAATCCATGTGGTATATACAAAAACTGCCGAAACCGCTGACCGCTACATTGAGCGTTTTGCCACCGATTACGGCAGGAAATATCATGTGCGTGTCGTGACCAGCGATGGTGTCGAGCAGGTCATCATACGCGGCAATGGCTGTGTTTTAACGTCATCGAGGGAATTTGAGGGCGAGGTGAAAACAGTACAGGATGAAATTTCGAAAAAAATAGAAGGCAGGGTGTTCTAGGCACCCTGCCGTTTATGATTTTATTCTTTTTCCCATATATCAGGATAATGAACAATATTGTTTCCTTCAAAAACATACATATCGCCTTTAGCTTCACAAAATGCATTGATACCTTCCCTGCTTTTCTCCCATTCCTTAAGCAATTCATTATTTCTGACGCCGGAGCCGATATATAATAAAGTTATTCCTTTTACCTTATCCGCCAATTCAAGAATTTCCTCTTTTGTAAGCTTTGCGGCCATCAACAAAAACACATTTTTAAAATAATCATTCTTTTCTTCCGGTTCCGTATTACCGAAAGAATAATATCTGCTTACAGGCTTAACCTCGATTACATTAATATTTTTCGAATGATCTGTTTTTCTGTCATTTATTTCTGTCACACACCGGTCAAACTGTTCATAATCAAAACTATTGTTATAATTACATCTAATCAGAACATTGTAGTTTTCCTCTTCCGAGTTTTCCAGTTTTAAAGCAAGGGCCGACCCGATTTTCTCACTGTATCCATCAGGGCGATACATATCCCCTGCGAATTCACCTGCAGGAACTTCATCCGGAACATACATATAAATCCCTTCAAAAGGCATAATCCTGTCAGCCTCTGATTCACCCTGTTTCGGTGCCGATGTTTCCTGTTTTGGATCCGTCTCTGAAATAACTTTGGCTTTTTCATCCGCATTTTCAGCCTTCATACTTTCTTTTTTGCCGTTATTTATGGTTCCGATACCAAAAGCTGCCGTAAGTGCAAGACCCGCGCATGCTCCGGCAAATGCAAATTTTAAAATATTATTTTTTCTTTTTTGTTTTGCTTCCCTACCTTTTTCAATGCGGGAATATACTGCTTTTTTAAATTCTTCATAGTCCTTCATATTCAAAGCCCTCCCTTTCAAGCTGTGCCTTTAATTCCTTTCGTGCCCTGCTTGCCAGAACCTCCGTAGCATTAACACTTTTCTTCATAATGACAGAAGCCTGTTTATAAGATAAGCCTTCAAAATATATGAGCCATAAAATCTGTCGATATTCAGCCTTAAGCCTTTCCATCGATTTATGCAACATGACATTTTGTTCTGTTTTAACATATGCCATCAGCATTTCGTCCTTATCGTCAGACAGTTCCGCAACTTCATCAAGCGGTATTTCAGCTTTTTTCTTGTTTTTCCTGAGATGGTCTATTGCCAGGTTTCTCCCTATGGTATAGAGCCATGTTTTAAAAGAGCTTTTATTCTTATCCTTCGGCTTCTTTATTCCTAAAAGAGCAAAGGTATCAATGGCAATATCCTCAGCATCATAAATGTTCCCGACTATAGTATTGATATAAAAAATCAAACCATCTTTATAATCATGCAGGATTTCATCCAGACCTGTCTCATCACCAGCAAGAAAACGACGATAATTTTCGGCGCCATTATCCATTATCGGTTTTCTCCTTTCCTTTGTCTTTCACTTATTACACGAAGAATAAGTCAAAAGCTTACAGTTTTTTCCATGCTTTCCCGTCAAATTCAAAAATATCCGCTTCGCAGTTCTTCTGGAGGCCGCTGCCCCAGAAGTTTTCTTTTGTGTTGCCTTCAAGGTAGCACATCATTCCCTTGTTCAGCGCACCATGAGCAACTATCATTATCTTTTCGCAAGTCTCATAGAGAGGCTCAATTTTTTCTTTGAGGAATTCTTCCGTTCTGGCAATTACTTCCTCAATTTCTTCGCCGCCTTCGGGCGCTTTATATTTTCCGGGCTCGGTAAAAAAACATCCGAAGGGATTGCCTTCTTTATGCCAGTCGCGGTAGTCAACCCCCTCCTCGACACCGAAGGATATTTCTGCGAGGCGTGGGTCTGTAATAATTTCGGGAATGTCATATCCGGAATGAGACAAAAGAACCGTCCCCATGACCTCTCTCTGTGCCTTAAGTATCAGTTCTGCAGTCTCCCTTGCTCTTTTAAGCGGAGATGCAAATACTTTGTCAAATTTTACGCCGGCGAGGGTTTTTCCGTAGTTTATCGCGGCTTCCCTGCCGTTTTCGTTAAGTTCGGTATCGGTTCTGCCCTGGAGCCTGCCTTCAGCGTTCCAGGTGGTCTGTCCGTGGCGGATAATGTATAATTCCATTTTTGAGTCCTCTTGTTAAAAATAATTTCACCGTTCAACCTTGTAAACAGCATAGCTGTTCACAAGGCTGGGGGCTGTCACACTAAAGTGTTGCGGCAGCCCTCACACAATCAGACATATTATGTTACTATTGAGTCTCAATACCGGTTAATTTCCACTTTTTTATTTCCAAGTATGAAGCAATAATAGTAATAAAGATAAAAAATAATGACATTGCACATCCTACAATATAGTTTTTCCAAGGATAGCTGAAATATGTAAGCATCTCATCACCATATTTTTTTGAATAAATCATTCTTGTTGCGATATAGGTGATAAATAATGCTATAATTTCTCCAATAAACCACATTCTTAATATTTCTTTGCACAATATGGTAAGAACCCCACTATTTTTTTCACCCATAAGAATGAGTAAAATATATTCTTTTTCCTTAATATGAATGGAAACATATATACTACCCCATATAATCAAAATTGCCAATGCAAAAACAAGTGCGCATCCCGTATAGAAAAATTTTTTTGCAAATTCGATTGAATCATGGGCTTCTATGAATTCCTTATATGGTTGGTTTACACTAATAGTGGGTGTTTGATATAAACAATTTAATTCATCTTCTGTAATTATTTCTGTTCCCTTTTTCAAGTAAAAAAATTTGTTTTGAAAATCAAGAGTAATGTTATTGAAAATCTTTTTAAACTGATTCTCAGAAACAATAAAAATAACTGCTGATTCCCAATATATTGGTTTTAATGGAAGAACATCTGTTACCATTGCAATCTTAAATTGTTTAGTTGTTTCATTAGCCCAAAAGTGCACATCAACAACATCACCTTTATTAATATTCAATTTTATTTTGATTCCGTTTTCAAACTCAACATGCGAATATACAATAACGGATTTTTCGTCTAACGTAGAACCATTATATATTTTATTAAATTCATCGTCTGGATACGTAACAAAGACAAATCTATTTCTGTTATTATCATATCCCCTTTTGTTATCATCTTGAAAAACTTTGGTATAACCATTATAATATTCTTTGATTTCCTTTAAACATTCAATTTCGGAAATGATTTTTTCTGCGTAGGAATCATCTTTATTTAACTGTACTATCAGTTCATACATTTCATCTTGATTTAAATACTCTACCGATGTGCTGTATATCATTATAATCATTATAATTGTAGCAATGCTGATGCCGGCTATTGAAACAATTTGCTCAATTTTATTGCTATATTTGTTTCCGGAAAAGTAGCGTATATAATCTCTTCTTTTTTTTAAGATGCTCTCTTTTGTGGATGAATTATTATTGGTTATATTTAGAACAATTTTGTCATATGTTTTATATAACGAAAGCAATAAAAATAGAGAAAGGAAGGAGATTCCTATCAAGTTTAGAAGTAATATTTGAGAAAGCGGAAATATGCAATACCCTACTTTGAAATATAAAATGGAATTTATTGTAAATAAGGAAAAAATTGTTCCGATAATATTACCAATGCCATATACTATAGTTCCCGAAAAAACAAGTATTTTTTTAATAAAAGGAGAAGACAAACCATTTAAAAGTAATACATATATGCTTTTTTTATTCCTAAATATAATTACTCTTGATACAATTACCACTAGTATTGAAGATATTATAATTAGAATTATAAGAACTATTTTCTCAACCCTGCTATTTTTATCGAAAATTGATTCATTCTGATTTTCCATTATTGAAAAAACCAAAGATGAATTAAGAAATAAGTTTTCGTCTGATATTTCATACTTGTTCTTTAATATATTATGATACTCATTGATTTTTTTTAATGAATCAACTATTATGGCACACCCACTACATTCATTATCAGCCTTACTGATAAAGTAAAACCATTCAGATGAGCTTGATGTGGAAAGTGTATTTTGAGTGATTATTCCGGTTACCTCAAATTGTCCAAGGTCTCGTATATTTATAATGGAACCGATCATTTCCTCTTTTTTTATTCCCTGTGTTCGAAGGAAATACTCATTTGCTAGTATTTGATTTTTATTTTTGGGAAAAACACCTTTTTCAATGACGAATGGAGAGTTTTCGATAAATTCTTCATTTGTTTTCATGAACTCATAATTATAATTGTATGAATAATATTCAACTCGTTCGATCGGAATCACTTTTTTTACAAAAGGTTCTTCTTTTATGTTTTCTATAGTTTTTTCACTTACATTTTCAATTCTGAATACATATGAGCCAAATTGTTCTTTTAGTTCTTTTATTTCGGCATCATTATAATAAGTGAGCCCTGTAATAAATGAAATAGCTAAAAGCATTGTCAGAAAGCCAATTGCGAATACAACAACACTTGTTCTTTTGTCGGCTATAAAGACTTTTGTGCAAAATATTGCTCTTTTAACTTTCAATCAATTTACCGTCCTTAATAGTTATTATTCTTTTTGCCAAATTGCTTTTTTCTTTGTCGTGCGTAACATAAATAAGGGTATACCTGTATTTTTCGGCTAGTTCAAAAAGTAAGCTAAATACTGCATTGCCATTTACACTATCAAGATTTCCTGTCGGTTCATCGGCAAATACAACTGTTGGTTTTTTTATTAGCGCTCTAGCTATAGAAACTCTTTGCGCTAATCCACCTGACAATTGATTGGGCTTTTTCTTCTCGTGTCCTGAAAGATTTATTTCGGAAATGAGTTTTTCATAAAGAGCCAAATCCACTTTCTCATTGTTCATTACAACGGGAAGAATTATATTATCTCGAACGTTTAATGTAGGAATTAAATTATATGACTGAAATATAAAGCCAAATTCATTCAGACGGATATTGGCTCTTTTGCTTATACTATCTGGCATCGGCTTTCCTTTATAAAGTACCACTCCAGTTGTTGGTTTTATTATTCCGGCTAATACATTTAACAATGTAGATTTACCAGCACCTGACGGTCCAATTATTGAGATGCATTCTTCTTTTAATATGTCCAAATTTACCTCTTCAAGTGCTTTTGTAACTGTGTCATTTTTGCCAAAAAAACAACTAACATGTTTCAGTTCAAATAGATTTTCCACTATATCAACTCCTGTTAATTTACCACGCTTTTTCCATGGTTACACCAATCTTTTTTGCTTCTTTTTTAGAAACAGAAAAAGTAGTCTTTCTAAGACCTATATATTTCTGATAGTAGGATAATTCGAACTTTAATTTAGGGATAGAATTGATAATATAATCCTTTATTTCATCTTCCTTCATTCCACCGACATAAAAATATATGGGAACAGAAATATGTGAGTCAGGGCTGAATGTCTCATCGATGGTTGAACCAACTACACAAAAAACAATTCTTTCACAATCATTATCTATGTTGCTCACCATGTATTGAGGATCGTATAAATCAATAAAACTATGACTGATATTTTCAAATTCAAGAATTACGCGTATATAATCATTATTATCAGTACTTGGAAACTCACCACCAAAATTTTCGAGATTAAGCATTACATCATTTGAAGAGTCTTCATTTGAGGATCTTTCAATAATGTAATCATAGTTATCTTCTTCTCCTGTATAAAATTTTATAACTTTAAGATTATGACTTTCAGGAAATACAACTGTTCTTAAAATCAGTGCGGCGATTCCAGATAATACTATCAAAATCAATATACATATTATTACTTTTTTTTTCATAATATTATTTCTTCCGGTTAATTTTCTTTTGGTATTTTTCGAGCCATGGTACTTAAATCCGCTTTAGTAATTCTTAGCAGATATATTGTATCATCTTTCTTAATTGCTTCATCTTTAATCAAGTATCTAATGGATACATTTTTTCTAGCAGATGAATGTGCCGAAAGTTTTATATCATAAGTTTTTGACTTGGAATCATATGTTTTTCCGACTACAACCATAGAATGATAGGTATCTCCAGCCTTTGCGCCCTTACTTTGTAGTTGAATAACATCTCCAATGCAAGCATATAAACAAAGAGAGTCAATATTATTAGAATTAGTGGTAAAACTAATCGGAATTAATCCTTTATAACTAACATAATTAAAAAAGCCGAAAAATGAGCCGTTTGGTTCACCAGCACATGTCCAAGGAGTTGTACCTACAAAATCCGTTTTTTTCTTTTTTATTACAAAGAGATATTTTTTTGTTTTAGTATATTTCTGGTTTGAAAAATAAGCGTAAGACTTGTATGAGCCTCCTAACATATCATATGTGACAACATCATCAGGCAATGTGATTGTTGGAAACCCACCAGCAACAATACATTGTGATGAAAAATTTGTGCAATCACCGTTCGAATATAAAGGGTAATTTGGATTATGACTATCTGCCCACGTATTTGCATACTGTGCTACCGACTGCCCACTATATGTTGATGATGCGTATGCGAAATTTTCAAAACAAATTAGAATTACTAATACTAAAGCTAATATTCTTCTTTCTCTCATTTCTAAGTCTCCATAAAGTTCTAAAATATTGATGAAAATAATTTTTATCATCAAAATCATTATACTATTGAAAATAGAAATGTCAAGTCCTAAAATGAAAAGGATTGCAAGGTGTAACATGGCCGATAAAACAGTACAAGTCCATTTAATGAAGCCACATGTTTACTGTTCACGGGTGAAAAAATTAGTCAAGTTCTTACATCTCTTTCATTGGAGAATGTGAAGCTTTGTACTGCATCAAAGTAATCTATAATGACAAAGCAACACTGCATACTATGAAAAGGTTCCGCAAGAAATAATATCAGATTAAAGAAGAACAGATCACCTTTATTTATGAAATCGGCAATTGGGAAAAGACAGTTGCAAAAATCCATTAAAATATCTTAAAACAAAACACCCACCGCTTGCACGGTGGGTTGAACATTTTGTTTTGTAATAATAAGGAGAATGAACGTTAACACTGAACTATGTTCTGTGTTTTTGTTGTCTTAATAATACTATATGAATATTGAATTTTTATGACAGTTTTGTAACGTTTTTGTAAATTCAAAGTTCATATTTTGTTCATGTTTGACTCTCCTTTTCAGGCAATATCCTCCATCTGGGAGGTGAAAAGCTTGTAATACTGGCCCTTCTGCTCCATGAGTTCTTTATGTGTACCGCATTCAACGATGCCGCCGTCGTCTATATACATGATCCTGTCGCAGTTCATGATCGTTGAAAGGCGGTGGGCAATGATGAAGCTGGTTCTGCCTTTAAGCATCTCGTCAAGACCCTTTTGAAGCGCGCGTTCCGTCTGCACATCGATACTCGAGGTTGCCTCATCAAGTACAAGTACCCTCGGATCGGAAAGCAGGGTCCTTGCAAAGCTGATCAGCTGCTTCTGGCCCTGGGAAAGAAGTGAGCCGCGCTCCTTAACCTCTGTTTCGTAGCCATCTGACATGGTCTTTATGAAATCATGTGCACATACCGTCTTGCTTGCCCTAACTATCTCCTCTTTAGTGGCATCAAGTTTGCCGTAACGGATGTTGTCCTCTATCGTTCCGGAGAAAATGAAACTGTCCTGAAGCATGATACCCATTTGGGAACGAAGCGAGGCAAGGGTGACCTTTGAAATATCCTGTCCGTCAATCAGGATACGTCCTTTTTCAACATTGTAAAATCTTGAAACAAGGCTTACTATCGTGCTCTTTCCGGCTCCGGTAGGTCCTACAAGCGCAACGCTTTCTCCCGGCTTTACCGTAAAAGATACGTTGTGCAGCACTTCCTTGTCCTTCTCATAGGCAAAGCTTACGTTTTCAAATTTAACCTCGCCCTTGATCTCAGGCATTTTAATCGCATCGGGTGCATCATCTACCGTCACAGGCTCGTCTATGGTCTCGAAAATTCTTTCAAGATATGCGATATTGTTGATGAAATTGTTGAAGGTGTTGCCGAGGTTCATGATCGGCTGCCAGAAACGCGATGCATAGCTTGAAATCGCAATGATCGTTCCGAGACTGACATTTCCCTCACCCATGATCACAAGGCCAAACACGAAGATCGCAGCCCTTACAAATACCGAAATCGAGTCAATTCCGGGCCATACAAGGTTTGAATACTTTACAGCCTCCATCCATGCCCCGCGGCAACGGTCCGAAAGGCCTTCAAATATTTCCTTGTTCTCATCCTCTCTTGCAAAAATCTGGGTGATCCTTGCACCTACGATATTCTCCTGCAGGTAGGCATTGAGGTTCGAGTTTTTGTTGGATACCCTCTGCCATGCTATCCTCTGCTTCTTTTTGATATGCAGAAGGAAAAACATCAGTACCGGCACGCCGCACATGACAACGAGCGACAGCTTTACATCGACAAGGAACATGAATATGACAATGAAAATCAGGTTCATGCTCTCGAGCACTATGTTTATCAGTCCGTTTGAAAGCATATCTGAGACCGAATTGACATAGTTTACGACTCTTATCAGGATTTTTCCGTGCGGTCTGTCATCATAATACTGGAAGGGCAGCTTCTGGAGGTGTCCGAAAATGTCCTTTCTGATGTCGTAGATGATGTTCTGGCTGACGCGTACCATGATACGCGAACGTATGCTGACAAAAATGATGCTAAGCGCATAACTTAATACCAGAAGGCCGACAAGGGAGTAGAGCATTTTCATGTTCTTTTCCGGCACTGCCACATCAAGTGCCTTTTTCGTTATCATGGGCATGAAAAGTGCGGTTATTCCTCCGAGCGCGGACAAAAAGAGCGCAAGTCCCATGAATCTTATATATTTTTTTATGTAGACCGAAGCCCGAAGCAGATGCCTGTAATTAAACGGTTCTTCGAGTATTTCGTCTTCTTTGTAGGTATTTCTTCTGCTCATATACTCTCTCCCGTCTGAAGCTTTACAAGCTCCGAATAGTATCCGCCGGCTGCTATAAGCTCTGCGTGGCTGCCCTGCTCTGCGATGCAGCCGTCCTTCAGTATCAGTATCTTATCGGCAGTCTTTGTGGTTGAAATCCTCTGTGCGATAATGATCTTCGTGCAGGGGAAGTCAAGCTCACGAAGGCTTTTCTGTATCTGTTTTTCGGTTTCCATATCGACAGCCGATGTGGTATCATCCAGAATAAGTATCGAAGGACGTACCGCAAGCGCTCTTGCAAGCGAGATCCTCTGCTTCTGGCCGCCGGAAAGACCGACGCCGCGCTCACCGACTATGGTATCATAGCCCTCGGGCATTTTTGCGATGAAATCATCGGCTGCGGAATATTTTGCATACTTCACAACCTTTTCCTTGCTGAGCTCCGGATCTCCGTAGGCAATGTTTCCGTCTATCGAGTCGGAATACAAAAGCACATCCTGGGTTGCAAGACCGATGTTGGTACGAAGCTCATGCAACTTATAGCGGTTCACATTCACGCCGTCGATCAGCACCTCTCCTCCCGTAGGCTCATAAAACCTCGGTATAAGGTGGATCAGCGAGGTCTTGCCGCAGCCTGTCTCACCCATGATCGCCACTGTCTCGCCGGGCTTTGCGATAAAGGATATGTCCTTAAGCACAGGAAGCTTACCGTCTGAATATTTGAAGCTTACGTTCTTAAATTCAATCTCACCCTTGAATTTCTCAGGATGTGAAATCGCATCGGGCGCATCAACTATTTCAGGCTCGGAATAGTAAATCTCCATTACTTTGTTTGAAGCTGCCGAAAAACGCTGGAACTCGTTCATGATGTTTCCGAGCTGGCGCATCGGGTTTGCAAGAGCCCAGGTAAGACCTGAAAAGGCCACAAATTCGCCCATCGTAAAGTGCTCGGGATCTTTGATCAGAAAGGTACCGCCGACAAGCAGAAGGATTACGGGAAGGAGGTTCGCAAAGCTTTCAATATAAGGGAAATATTTAAGCCATACGCTTGCGGTTGCAATGTTGGTCTCTTTATAGTCCTTGTTGCATTCATCGAACTGCTCTATTTCATAATCCTCTCTTGCAAAAGCCTTTACCACCCTGTTTCCCGAAATATTTTCCTGGGCGATGGTGTTCATGTTTGCGAATTTCTCACGGAGCAGCGCATGCATTGGAGCAACCTTTGCTTTAAAGAGCACGATGATCGCGAAAATGAAGGGTGCGACCGCAAGAAGCGACAGTGCTATTCTCCAGTCCATGATGATAAAGTAGATCGATGTTGCGCCCATAAGCGCAAAGGCCTCGATTATCATTCTGATTACCCATGCGATCATATGCCTTACGGCATCAAGGTCGCCCGTTACTCTCGTCATCAGGTCACCGGTACGGTATGTCGAGTAAAAATGCATGTCCTGTCTCTGGATTTTGTCATACAGACTGTTTCTGACGCGGAAAAGTACCGCCTGGGAAACACGCTCGAAGCCCATGCAGGTAAGATATACTATCGTTACACGGATAAGCGTGAAGCCGACCATCATAATTATCAGTCTGTAGAATACATCCTTATGATCCCTTAGCTCAGCGCTCGCATTTTCTCCTGTAAGGAACCTGTCCACTATCTGCTGTGAGAAGAACGGAACAGTAAGCTGCATGGCATTATAGGTCAGTGCTCCGATTATGGATATGAAGTAGATGCCTTTGAAGCCTTTCATATTGTCCGAAAGCCACTGCATTCTTGTTCTCGGAAATCTTTTTTCTTCCATTTATTACCTCTGTTACTCTCTTTAATGCTTAACATTTTTTCATTGTCTGATTATTTTAGCACCATTTTTTTTATAAAACAATTTACTATTTTTCCTTGTTGATGTATTTTCTTATAACATTACAAAACAAAAAGCGCTCCCCTTTCGGGAAGCGCTTAGAAGATTCTATCAATCGTAAAGATTACTCAATAATCGAAACAACAGAACCTGAACCAACTGTTCTACCACCTTCACGGATAGCGAAACGGAGACCCTGCTCCATAGCTACGGGATGGATGAGCTCGATGGTCATTTCTACGTTATCACCAGGCATGCACATTTCTGTTCCTGCAGGAAGGTTGCAAACACCGGTAACGTCAGTTGTTCTGAAGTAGAACTGAGGACGATAGTTGTTGAAGAAAGGAGTATGACGTCCACCTTCATCCTTGGTAAGTACGTAAACCTGAGCGGTAAACTTCTTGTGGCACTTTACAGAGCCTGGCTTAGCAAGAACCTGTCCTTTTTCAATTTCGTCACGGTTAACACCACGAAGGAGTGCACCGATGTTATCACCTGCACGGCCTTCATCAAGCATCTTACGGAACATCTCGATACCGGTAACAACTGTCTTCTTAACAGCTTCCTTGATACCAAGGATTTCAACTTCTTCATTAAGATGGATAGTACCACGCTCTACTCTACCGGTAGCAACTGTACCACGACCTGTGATTGTGAATACGTCCTCAACAGGCATAAGGAAAGGCTTGTCGGTATCACGCTCAGGAGTAGGAATGTACTCATCAACAGTCTTCATGAGTTCCATGATCTTGTCTCCCCACTCGCCGTTGGGATCTTCAAGAGCCTTAAGAGCAGAACCCTTGATGATCGGAACGTCGGTGAAACCATACTCTTCAAGAGCCTCGGTAACTTCCATTTCAACGAGCTCGATAAGTTCGGGATC
>JAFRWN010000048.1 GCA_017437965.1 Lachnospiraceae bacterium | reverse complement strand
GAATATATTTCATTCGTAGACAGGAATGACAATACTTTGTTCAGCAACATTGTATATATAAAAAAGATATAATGCAATAGCAATAATACATTTTACAAATAGATAAAAATAGTATATAATCAACATGTAATCAAAAATAATGTATTCCTAAAGAGAGAGTAATATATAATTTTTGACATTATGAAATTGATAGATTCTTCCTTTATCCTCTCCTATGAGGGAATCCTTCATCAAGGATCCCTCATAGGATTTTTCTTTTGTTTATTCTTTCAGTATGTCCACAAGTTTGGAAGCAGCCGAAGAGAGCGGCTTATCATGATTTGTGACAAGCAGTATCTGACGCTTGGGAATTTTTTCAACCAAGGGTATTTCAGCTACATTGTTGAGGGCTATTTCCTCACTTGCAAGCTGGTCGGGATAAAAACCTATACCAAGATTATGTTTTATCATAAAAAGAATCTGATCTGTGGTTGCAACCATCATGGAAGGCTTGTATTCAAGATTGTTCTCCTTGAAAATATTTACAAAGAATTCATGGGTGCTGGTTCCGATGTCCATTGAAATAAAGGTGAACTTGCTGATTTCGGAAAGCGCACACGCACGGTTTATTCTTTCCTTGAATTTATATCCGGTTATCAGGGTCTCGCTGAACTCATGAAGGACATGGCCGGTAAGATTCTGGCTCAGATGTGCAGGAGTGATTACAACGGAAAAATCCACAAGGTTTTTCTGGAGACCATCGATTGCCTGGCTTGTGGACTGACTTGTAAGGCGGATTCTTATTTTAGGATATCTTGCCCTGAACTGTTCGAGTTTTTTTCCGAGGAAAAGTTTGAGAGCGGTTTCCGAGCATCCGATGGTGATGCGCCCCTCCTCAAGTTTCTTTTCACGTAACAGTTCTTCAACACCGAAATTAAGCTGTTCTACCGCTATCGCAACATGGGAATAAAGCCTTTTACCTTCTTCGGTAAGAGTTACTCCTCTGTTTGAACGGATGAAAAGCTTGCAGCCAAGTTCGTTTTCAAGTATGTTGATGCATCTGGTAAGGTTGGGCTGATTATTGCCGAGAACTTCTGCAGCTTTCGAAAAACCCTGGTATTTTGCTACGTAAAAAAAGATACGATAATAGTCATACGGTATCATGGTAAACCTCTTAAAAATCAGAAATTTTCTTAAGCATAAACGGAAACTCGCAATTAGTCAAGCATATTATAAAAATAATTGACAATGGGTGCAAATAATTATATAATAAGACTATATATGAAGTGTAAAAAACTTCGCTGAGAAACTGAGGAATTGAGGAATATTTTTACTTTGGCAGAACTGCTGGGAAGGAGAAAAAAATGACTTATCATGAATTAGTGGAAAAGATCAGAAAAATCTATTCAAAGAAGGATGCATCTGCTGTAAATGAGCATCTTGCAATCCAGTTCAATATTTTTGGTGAAGGAGAAGGTGCTTACTATGTTGAGCTTGCTGATGGCGGAATAAATGTTGAACCCTATGAATATTTTGACAGGGACATCCTTATTTCGACAACCTACGATATAGCAATCAAAATTGCAGAAGGCAAACTTGACATCCAGGAAGAAGCATATGCAGGCAGACTGTTTGCGGAAGGCAAGCTTGGTAAGTCACAGCTTCTCAAGGCTCTTGTTGAAAAAGAGACCGTAAAGAAGATAGCAAAGAAACCTGCCGAGAAAAAGCCTGCAGAAAAGAAAGCAGTAGCAAAGAAGCCTGCAGTAAAGAAGGCTGAAAAGCCTGTTGAAAAACCTGCTGAAGCACCTGCAGAAAAACCGGCTGAGACTAAAGCCGAATAATTGATAAGGATGTAAAAACATGGATATAGTTTGCCTTGATCTCGAAGGAGTTCTTGTACCGGAAATATGGATAGCATTCTCAAAAGAAAGCGGTATTCCGGACCTTAAAAGGACAACAAGGGATGAACCCGACTATGATAAACTGATGAGATGGAGACTCGGTATCCTTAAGGAACATGGCCTCGGATTAAAGGAAATACAGGATACCATCGCAAAGATAGATCCGCTTCCCGGAGCAAAGGAGTTCCTTGATAAGCTGCGTGCACGCACTCAGGTACTTATACTCAGTGATACATTTACGCAGTTTGCGTCTCCGTTGATGAAAAAGCTCGGTTGGCCGACAATTTTCTGCAATACTCTTGAGGTTGCGGAAAGCGGAGAGATCACGGGTTTTAAAATGAGGATAGAGAATTCGAAGCTGACAACCGTAAAGGCTCTTCAGTCTATAGGTTACGAAACAATTGCGGCAGGAGATTCCTATAATGATCTTGCGATGATACAGGCCGGAAAAGCCGGATTCCTGTTCAGAAGTACGGAAAAAATCAAGGCAGATTATCCTGAACTGCCTGCTTTTGAAGAATATGATGAACTTTACAAAGCAATTGAGCAAAGTCTCGAAGGATAATTTATTATTTGACGGAAAAACACTGAAAGCACTTCTTATTCCTCTTATCATCGAACAGGTGCTGAATTCCTTTATGGGAGTTGCAGATACAATGATGGTAAGCAGAGTGGGAAGTGCTTCTATTTCTGCTGTCTCAAATGTGGATCAGATCAATGTTCTGGTGATCCAGCTTTTTTCCGCGCTTGCAACGGGAGCTGCGATAATATGTTCACAGTATCTCGGCAGAAATGATGAGAAGAAAGCAGGGGAAGCTGCAGAGCAGGTTGTACTTACCGTTGGTTTCATTTCCTTGCTTTTTACCCTGATGTGCATGGTATTCTGCAAGCCTCTTTTACATCTGATCTACGGAAACGTTGCACGGGATGTAATGGATGCTTCGATCATATATTTCTTTATCACGTCAATGTCATTTCCGTTTCTTGCGCATTTTGCCGCAGGCTCGGCATTTTTCAGGGCTGAGGGAAATGCGAAATATCCGATGAGGGTTTCCGTGATATCAAATTTGATGAATATTGTCGGCAATGCGGTACTTATTTTTGGATTTGATATGGGTGTTGCAGGTGCCGCGATTTCAACTCTTGTCTCCATAATGTTCTGCATGATAGTCATTTTCTATAAGCTGAAAAGAGACGAGGAAAACCAGGTTATAAAACTGAAAAAAATG
>JAFRWN010000003.1 GCA_017437965.1 Lachnospiraceae bacterium | reverse complement strand
TCCTTTTAAAAATTATTATCCTTTTTTCCGCTATCATTTTTTTACGGATTCTTCAAGCCGGTAACGACACCCGAAACCGTAAAAGATATTTCAATCTCATCCATTTTCCCGAAATCATATGTTTCGTTTTCAGCTTTGTCAATCTCAACAAGGCTGACGTCTTCACTAAGCGATACGGTTTCGTTATCAGCTACACTTACAGGTACTCCGTCACAGGATACCTTGATATCGCTTATTACGGCTTTACTGATATCCGCTTCTTCATTATCCCGAAGCAGTTTTATGGTCATATATGAAAGCTTGTCAAACACAGTCGAAATTATTTTTTCATCGGAGCGGGCAATTTTTATAGTATAGCTGCCGTCACCATAAACAGCATTGAATTCCGAGTAATAATCCGTTTCCGTTCCGTGATCATCATAGACCATATCAATACAGGCATAAGCAAGCACAGGGCCATCTTCGGCAGGAGTTTCTTCTTCCGGTCCGGTGTTACCATTATCAGTGCCCGGATCATCATCTGTTACTGTGGCATCATCTTCTGTAGCATATGGTTCCTGTACCACTACAGTTCCGTCACCGTTTCCGTCATTCTGAACTTTATTGTTCAATGCCGAAGCCACTGCAAAAACACCGATAATCAATATTCCGGCGGTTACAGCCGGCACAATAAGCTTTGCTTTTTCGGTTTTTTTATTTACGACTGCACATATCTTGTCATAAAGAGCTTTGAGTGCCAGGGGGCCCAGAATACCGACAAGAACATACAGCACTTTAATATTATCACCGATGCCCCAGAAATACCATTCGGTACTCTTAAAGGCATCTGCGTCAAAGTATGACAGCTTGACGATATGACTATTTATAGCCATCAGAACGCAGTTCAGGATATTAAAGAACAATATGTGCAGACCCATTATCCAGAATGTATTACAGGAAAGGAAGTTAACGAATCTGCTTTCGGACACCTGTTTGCTGATCAGGTCTACGAGAGTCAGCCAGAAAAGTATTCCGACAATTGACGATATCAAAGGTGTCACTATATAAGGGCTGGTAAATCCACCCATATAGTCTATACAGTCAGTTGCGACATCGTAAGCATTCGGCAGGTACAGGGTACGGGCGACATTGATCAAAAGCAGGAGGAACATAAGTCCGAGCTTGACTCCGCCGGATAAAGCTTCATGTCTTTTTTCAACACTCTTTTTATAGATGCTTCCCATTTCAATAAACGGAAGCAGAAACATGCATTTAAGCGGTACAAGGAAATTTGTTATATCATCGGCAGAATTATTTTTTGCAATATATATCGCAAGCAGATGCAGAGCGATAAATACTGCAAGCATAATAAAGCTGTTCCATATCTTATACAGGTACTTTTTCAGAACCGCATATACCGTCAGTGTTGAAAAAAGAGCGATAACAAACCACATCGGTTCGACTACTGCACCATATGTACCGACGGTCACTATTCTTTTTGCGACATAGGACAGATAATCGGGCGGAAGCGGATCAGCATGCCCGCCTGTTTTTATAATAGCGATAAGCTGTTGAATTATAAACCCAAGCATCGAAAGCCCTGCATAAGGGACCAACAGGGTTTTTACTTTTTTCCCGATATATGATGAAAGCTTTGTTTCCGAATCTACCTTGTTGAAATAGCCCGAGATAAAAATAAACATGGGCATAAAAAAGGAATTATACGGAAGGAAAGCACCAAAAAGATTAAACGCGGTAAATGTATGGGAATCTACAACCATGAATATGCCGATTGCAGAAAGCAACATGAATTTCTTATTGGTTTTTGTCCGCTTTTCAGCCATTATTCTATCCTCCAGTCACTGCAATAATTATAGACATAATCATCTGTTTTGTAAAGATTCAATATTCGTCCAGGAAGTGATGTCTCTCTCCTTTTTTCTTATAGGCGATGACTGTATCCAGATTCACATTCTCTACACTCTTAAAGATATTCGATTCAACAAACGGATTGTTCTTCTTAAGTTCCGCGATCAGTTTCTTTGTCTCCAGACGTTTCGATGAAGTTGTTCCGTCCTCGTGGCAGGTAGTACAGGTATCTGTAAAATGACATGCACACTGCAGGAAATGAAGGTCATTGTAATCCCTCCATGCACAGATATCGCTCTCGCGGATAAAATACAATGGTCTTATCAGCTCCATTCCTTCGAAATTGGTGCTGTGAAGCTTTGGCATCATGGTTTGAATCTGTGCCCCATGAAGCATTCCCATAAGGATAGTCTCGATGACGTCGTCATAGTGATGTCCGAGCGCAATCTTATTGCACCCCATGGCCTTTGCTTTACTATACAGATAGCCGCGGCGCATTCTCGCACAGATATAGCATGGACTTTTTTCTATGGTATCCACTGCATCGAAAATATCGCTTTCAAATATCGTAACAGGAATTCCGAGTGCCCCGGCATTACTTTCAATCAGTTCACGGTTTTCCTTGTTATATCCGGGATCCATTACAAGAAATGTCAGTTCAAAGTTTAATTGTCTGTGTCTTTGTATCTCCTGGAAAAGCTTTGCCATCAACATGGAATCTTTACCGCCGGATATGCAGACAGCGATACGATCTCCCTCTTGTATAAGCTGATAAAATTTGCATGCCCTGGCAAAAGGTGTAAACAGCTGTTTATGGAACTTCTTTCGTATGCTTACTTCTGCCTTATTCTGTTTTTCTTCTCTTGCAGAATCATCATGCATCAGCGATCTTACATAAGCTATATATCCACCTTCAAGGCTGTAGATTTCCCGTCCCTTAAGTAACTCAAAGTCTTCCAGTTCCCTCGATTTACGTCCGATCTGACAGTAAAAAACAAGTTTCCTGTCCCCGCTTATGTTCTCAAGTCCGGTACTGTTTCCTTCCTCGATTGCTTCCATCGGGATATGAAGGGCTCCCGGTATCATTCCGTAAGCCACAAGCCCCTCATCTCTGATATCTATCAGTTCATATGAATCCTTCGGCCATTTCCGAAGTTCCTCAAATGTTATTTCATCCATCTGGCTCTTTACTTTTCTGCCTCCACTTCTGTGTTGATAAGATCTTTACCATTGTAATTTGCATATTTTATATAATATCATATCCCATTTTTATCCGCAATGAATTTTTGTATTTACGGATTCATATCCGGCTTTGAACTTCATATTGATTTTTAAGATTAAGTAGATTATCAATATATTCTATTGCCTTTTCATTTAAAACATTTCCGGTAGGATCCGTTGTTTGGGCCGCCGGAATATCCGTTCCGATATTTTCAATATGAAGTATTCTCTTTTCTTTGGCATCTATGATAAGCACAAGGGTGGTAACATCCGTTCTGTCACGTATGCCTTCTGCAACCGGAGATACTGCATAATAATTTTCTACTACGTTCGAGTTACAGCCGCCATAGGCAATCAGATAACGGCATTCATCTATTGTGTCGGCAAAAACTTCAGCCGGAACATCCTTCTGAATACCTGCGAACATTCCTGACCACCCTCCGGGCATAAGCGTGGGAGTCGAAAGCAATTTTTCATCATGTTTGTAAATGGCAGTCGAAAATGCTCCGTCTTTATCGGTATATGGCACTGTTAAATCGCGAAGACGTGAACCATCTTCTTTTTGCATATGCTTTTCGCAACATAAGGCAATTTTTGAGCCGTCAGTCAGGTCGAGTTTGAAATCAGCTGTAAGTTTTGTTTCAACATCATTTTTCAGAAATGATATTCCATAACCATCGACAGTTTCTTCAAATTCAAATACATTTTCGAATATTTTATAATCATCCGGCAATGGTGAAATCGCCCCCTCGTCAGCAAGGTTTTTCAGCGATTCATAGACAAGCTTATCCGCCCAGTCATCTTTTTTGTCAATAGTATCAGTATATTTCTTTTCAAGTCCGGTCAAGCGCTCAATTTCTGCCTGACGCTTTGCATCGCTTTCACCAGAATCTGACGATTTTGAATATGCTTTGTCCGATTCACTTTTACCTGTCTCAGAACAAGCACACATAATACATGTCAAACATACCATACCAGCTATCAAAAAAATTATGTTTATAATACGTTTCATAGTTTTACACAGCCCCCATTGCAACTAACTCTCGTTCTTCATGTATAATATCATATTCTTCTCTTTTCGGCAATAAGATGTTGACAGTATAAAAAAAGACACCTTCTAAACCAGGTTTAGAAAGTGTCCAGATCACATTTTGCTATTAATGGGATTATGTTTGTTTGCACAACCATGCACTATCGTGCACTTTTTTATGTTCGTTTTTGGTAAATTTTAGGTAAATCCTACTCTTCACCCTCCGCAACCCCTTTATTTTCCTGGGTTCCAGACTTCAGCGTCTTCATTGTCGGGAATAACAGAACATCTCTTATTGCTGCAGAATCGGTCAAAAGCATTACAAGTCTGTCGATTCCGTAACCGATACCGCCTGTCGGAGGCATACCGATTTCAAGAGCATTGAGGAAATCCTCATCTGTGTGGTTTGCTTCTTCATCGCCTGCATCCGCAAGTGCATCCTGGGCTTTAAAACGTTCTCTCTGGTCGATGGGATCGTTAAGCTCTGAATAGGCATTGCACATCTCCCAGCCGTTGATGTAGAGCTCGAAACGCTCAACATAGTTGGGATCGGAAGGCTTTTTCTTGGTAAGCGGCGAAATCTCGATGGGGTGATCCATGATAAAGGTAGGCTGGATCATCTTCTCCTCGCAGAATTCATCGAAGAAAAGGTTAAGGATGTCACCCTTCTTATGCCTGTCCTCAAATTCAACATGCTTTTCTTTTGCTATCTTCTTTGCTTCTTCGTCGGAGTTTATCTCGTTGAAGTCAACGCCTGCATATTCCTTGACTGCATCGATCATTGTCAGTCTTCTGAAAGGCTTTGAAAGGTCGATTTCGGTTCCGTTATAGGAAATTACTGCACTGCCACAAACTTTCTCTGCGAGATGGCGGAACATGCTTTCGGTAAGTTCCATCATTCCTTCATAGTCGGTATAGGCCTGGTAAAGCTCCATGAGGGTGAATTCAGGGTTATGTCTGGTATCAACACCTTCATTACGGAAAACACGGCCGATTTCATATACACGCTCCAGACCGCCTACGATGAGACGCTTTAAATAGAGCTCAAGAGATATACGAAGCTTTACATCCTCGTCAAGCGCATTGTAGTGAGTCTCGAAGGGTCTTGCTGCGGCACCGCCTGCATTTGATACAAGCATAGGTGTCTCAACCTCCATGAAATCACGACCGTCAAGGAAGTTTCTGATTTCCTTGATGATCTGTGAACGCTTCATAAAGGTAAACTTTACTTCAGGATTCATTATCAGGTCAACATAACGCTGACGATAACGCATATCGGTATTGGTAAGTCCGTGGAACTTCTCGGGAAGCGGCTTTAAAGATTTCGAAAGCAATGTCAGAGTAGCGGCATGAACCGAAATCTCACCGGTCTGGGTTCTGAAAACATAACCCGAAAGACCGACGATATCGCCGACATCTATCATCTTTTTGAAATTCTGATACTCGTCAACACCAAGGGCATCACGGGAAACATATACCTGGATGTTACCTGTTTTATCGGAAACATTGATAAAGGCAGCCTTACCCATTACACGCTTGCTCATCATACGGCCTGCAAGAGAAACATTGATGGGGATGGCATCCATAATTGCTCTGCGCTCATTATAGTCTGCCTTTATTACTTCTTTTGCTTCTTCTTCAGAGAGGCCTGATACATCAGGCTTTGCGCGGTCGCCGAGAGTTTTGTCCTCAAGAGTCTGATAAAGATCCTTTGCCTCAAGAGTATGGTGAGTCTGCTCGAATTTGGTGATTTCGAACGGATCCTTACCTGCAGCCTGAAGCTCGGCAAGCTTCTCTTTTTTTACTCTGATGATCTCGTTTTCATTCTCTGCAGGTGCATTCTGCTTTACCTGCATTTCATTATTATCGCTCAAAATTTATACCTCTTAATTTGCTGTTTCAATCTTGTTTATTTTATAGGTCACATCACCTGCGGGTGCCTTGACAACAACCTTCTGGTTAACCTTCTTACCAAGGAGTGCACTTCCGAGAGGAGACTCATTTGAAATCTTCTGCTTAAGGAAGTTTGCCTCAGAAGTACCTACAAGCTTATAGGTATACTGCTTCTTGTCTGCGGTATTGGTTATGGTAACTGTGCAGCCTACGCTGACAACATCACCTTTGATATCCTCTTCGTCAACAATTTCAACGTTTTTAAGGGTTTCCTCGAGTTCTTCGATTCTTGCTTCGATTCTGCGCTGCTCATCTCTTGCTGCATCATACTCGGCATTCTCGGAAAGGTCACCATGCTCTCTTGCCTCTTTGATCTTCTCGGCAATTTCACGTCTTTGATTTACCTTAAGATCGGAAAGTTCATCCTCAAGTCTCTTAAGACCTTCACGTGTGATAACATTTTTAACAATAGTAGGTTGCTGCTGTTTTGCCATGGTCATACTCCTTTTAGCATATAAATTGTATAGACAATTCGTCCTTTAACAAAAACAGCAGAATCTCCATAGATCCTGCTGCTATACTGGGCTACAAGGATTCGAACCTTGAGATGCCGGAATCAGAATCCGGTGCCTTACCATTTGGCGATAGCCCAATGTCGTGTCAACCACACAAGAGGCATTATATTACATAATGCCTCTTTTTGCAAGTGTTTTTTTTATTTTTTTTGTTCCAAGTGAAATTTAGCTGAAAACGTCCGTAAACATCATGTCAAGGTCAACATCCACGCTGATTCCGGAAAGTGCTCCCTTCATGCTGTACTGCCACATTGAGAACTTATACGGGAGTATCGGAGTCTCACCGTAGTATGCATACCATACATCATATTCGGCAAACTCATCCCAGTTAAGTCCGAAAAGCAGCCATTCGGTTCCAGCATAGACCATGGGCTTCTTTCCCGCTGCCTTAATAGTATCGCAGAAGGTCTTTACCACTGCTGTTCTTTCGGCTCTTGTAAGGTCGTTTGCGCGTGCAGTAGGATCTGCATCATAGTACTCGGTATCGATTACAAAAGGTCCGTTTATGTCATACTCACTTACAGCATCCAGAAGGAACTGTGCTTCTTCTTTTGCCTCAGCCTCATTGATTGCCTGGGTGAAGATATAAACACCAACCTTTATTCCGGCCTCGGTTGCGCCCTGAATGTTCTGGCGGAACTTCTCGTCCTCAACTATCGCGCCCTTTGAGTAGCCTCTGTAGCCAGCGCGGATTATTGCATAGTTGACGCCTGCACTCTTTAACTTGTTCCAGTCGATATTACCCTGATAGGTTGATACGTCAACACCTGCGGTAGTGATCACATTGCCGCTGCCGTCAGTATATACCCTTGTGCCATCATCAACGGAAACGATATTCTCAGGTACATATTCCGCTGTCTCAACCTTCTCATAACGCTTAAGAAGATAGCCTTTATAGAGGAAAGGATTCTCCCACTTCTCACTCTGAGGAGTAAGCGTCGGGAATTTGTCACGGTTTGTATAGTCAGTAAGAGGATAATTTGCATCAATATACGGACGGAAGCTCTGCTCGCCCATCTTGATACCCGTGCTTGCAAAGGTCATGCTTGTCGAGTATTCACCGATGTAACCACCGTCACCGAGGGTTATATATGTCGAGAACTGAAGACTGTCGGCATCAAGAGTACCCTTGAAACCATCGGTAAATCCGACTGCCGAACCTCCGTTTCCTCTTCCGAGATTATATACTTCCTCGCTTACCTGGTAGATCAGGACCTTGTCTCCATGGATAAGTTTCAGCTTGTGCTCATCCTCTCCTGCATCCTGAATGTCAAAATAGTAGGAAAGGGTTGCGAAAAGATTGACGCTTCCTGCTTTTTCCATGTTCTTGACATCATAGAGGCTCATTGCGGTAGGAATATCTCCGTTCCAGTTTACCCAGAGGAATGCCTGTCCGCCGTCGGTAAGGTTTACTATCATCGGGAGTGCCGAATTGATGTCCTTAAGGTCATAGTCAAGGTTCATCGCGATGACATCAGAGCCCTTGGAAATGTAGCTCTTCAACAGGTTGGAGCCTGTCTTGCCCTCAGGAAATTCATTCTGGAAGAATATTTTTACTTCTTCGCCGTTGATGGTGGTTTCGATTTTAAGATATTCATATCCATTAGAGGTATCAACCGATGCCTTGAAGCTATCCTTTGTTATCTCCCCTGCTTTTGCGGAAAGATTTTCGACAAGCTTTGTGGTCTTTACATCTGCCTTCTTCTTTTTTGAGAAGAAAGATTTTCCGTCTTCGCTCTTTTCGACCGTATATATGAATACGATAAAACCTATTGCCACAGCAAGTAAAAGTCCGAGGAAGATCATTCCTATTCTCATGCCGGAGATTTTCTTCCTGCTCTTTTTTATATAATTAATGAAGTTTTTGTGCTCGGTATCATAGTCTTTGTTGATGTTTACGCCGGTATATTCGACAGCCTCAGCCTCATCGAACTTTTCCTCTTCGTAATCATAATTATCTTCATCATCAAATTTATCATCTATGTCACGACGTACAAATTCTTCATCGTCTATCTGTTTTTTTCTGCTCAAGTCATTTACTCCTTCTTGATTCTTCTTTCCTAGCTTCTAATTATAAACTATTTCAGCAGTAAATCAACCTTTATTTCAATAAAAAAAATAATTTTTCCTCTTGACAAACCCGGTTTTACGTGGCAAAATATTCCACAAAGCAATGACAGGAACAAGTAGTGACAGGTGAAAGGTTCAGAGAGAAGCCGGCCGGTGAAAGGCTTTCCGGAAACTTATCATGAATACATCCCCGAGCTGTGCACCGAACCTTCAGTAGGCTGCACCGGGTGCTCCCGTTACAGAGTGAGAGTATTAAGGATCATATCCGCGTACTTGCAAAGGCAACAGTCGTGAGGCTGTTGTGAATAAAGGTGGTAACACGGGGTAACTCGTCCTTTAGACTATTTAACAGTTTGTCTTGGGGCGTTTTTTTATGTCCCGGACAAGGCAGCATATGCTGCAGAAAGGACAATATCATGAATATCTATGAAGAACTGAAAGAGCGCGGTTTAATTGCTCAGATTACCGATGAAGCTCTGGTAGCAGACCTCATCAACAACGGCAAGGCCGTCTTCTACATCGGCTTTGACCCTACGGCAGATTCACTGCATGTAGGTCATTTCATGGCACTCTGCCTGATGAAGAGACTTCAGATGGCCGGAAACAAGCCCATCGCACTTATCGGCGGCGGCACAGCCATGATCGGAGATCCTTCGGGCAAGACCGACATGCGTAAGATGATGACTACCGAAACAATTGATCACAATGTTGAATGCTTCAAGAAGCAGATGTCGAAATTCATCGATTTTTCGGATGGCAAGGCTCTTGTGGTAAACAATGCTGACTGGTTAAGAAATCTCAACTACATTGAACTTCTTCGTGAGGTCGGCCCTCATTTTTCTGTAAACAGAATGCTTACCGCTGAATGCTACAAACAGAGAATGGAAAGAGGCCTCTCCTTCCTTGAGTTCAACTACATGATCATGCAGGCCTTTGATTTCTACAGACTTTTCCAGGAATATGGCTGCAACCTGCAGTTCGGCGGAGATGACCAGTGGAGCAATATGCTTGCAGGTACCGAGCTTATCAGAAGAAAACTCGGCAAAGATGCAAGTGCCATGACCATTACTCTCCTCTTAAACTCAGAGGGCAAGAAAATGGGCAAGACCGAGAAGGGTGCTGTATGGCTTGATCCGGAGAAGACCTCTCCTTTCGAGTTCTACCAGTACTGGAGAAATGTTGCTGACTCAGATGTAATCAAGTGCATCAAGCTTCTTACCTTCCTTCCGATGGAGGAAATCAGAGAGATGGAAAGCTGGGAAGGTGCCGAGCTTAACAAGGCTAAGGAAATCCTTGCATATGAGCTTACAAAGCTTGTTCATTCCGAGGCTGATGCCGAGAAGGCACAGGCTGATGCAAGGGCACTGTTTGGTGCAGGTTCCGCTGATTCGGCTCCCGAGTTTGCTCTTTCGGATTCCGATTTTGCCGATGGTCCTCTTGATATACTTGCAGTGCTTGTCAAGGCAGGAATGGCTCCTACAAGAAGCGAGGCAAGAAGGAATGTTGAACAGGGCGGCGTCAGCGTAAACGATGTAAAGATCACTGACATAAAGACCAGCTACTCTGCTTCCGATTTTGCCGACGGACTTCTTTTCAAGAAGGGCAAGAAAATGTTCAAGAAGATTGTGGTGAAATAAGCAATTTGTTTAAATAGTGAGCATAAAAAATCGGAGGTTACATCACGTAACCTCCGTAATTTTTTTGTTTTAAATTATCAGGTGTTCAGGAACTTGTCAAAGATCATCCATTTACCATCATACTTGTAAACATAGATTGCACCGTCCGATGACCGAGAACCAGCTGCTGCCTTTACCGACATCGTCATTCCAACAACATAGGCCTCGGTAACCTTCTTCTTATCGAATGCGGAACCTGCACCGTTTGAACTGTAATCGGATTTGATCTTGGTCTTAAGGTCATCAAGGCTTGTGATCTCTGCTACATCCTTAAGCTTATTGAGAGACTCGATTTTTTCAACTTCGCCTGAAACGATGCTGAAAGCCACACCTGCCTCTTCAAACTGGCTGAACACGGACTGAAGCTGCTTTGTAAACATACTGCAGAACTCAGCCTTTGTCATGCCATCCTGTTTGATCAGCTTGTCAAGAAGGTTTGCATAGTAATATTCTACTATTGCTGTACCGTCGCAGGAAGTATACTTTTTGATATAGGTATCAACAAGCTTCTTTACATCTGCACTTTCATCCTTTGAGGGTTCCGGAGTATCATCGGGTTCCTCAGTAGGTACAGGTGTAGGAGTTTTCTTAGGCTTCTTTGTAGGCTCGGGTGTCGGATCATCATCAGGCTCTGAAGAAGACTCATCATCAGAAGAGCTGCTCGAAGCTTTCTTACTTGAAGAACTGCTTGATTCTTTCTTACTCGATGAACTGCTGGACTCATCATCGTCAGCACTGCTCGAATCATTGCTTGAAGAAGCCTTTGATGAGGAATTCTTGAAGATACTTCCCGATGATGAAGATTCATCGTCGTCATCATCAGAGTCCTCATCTTCATCGTCATCATCGTAGTTTCTTCTGGATGCTTTGCTGCTCGATGAGCTTGATGAGCTGTCAGAACCGCATGCGGTAAGTCCGGATACGAGAGCGAGAGCCATTAAAAGTGCCATAAGCACTATTCTTATTTTTTTCATTTTAACCTCATTTATTACCAGTCATAACCGTCGAGATAGTCTTCAGCGTCATCAAGGTAATCTTTGTAGTCATCATCGTCATCATCGTCATACTTGCTGCTGCTCTTTGACTTGCTTGCAGCCTTTGTGAAGCTCTTATACTCGGTATTGAAATCCTTCACAACGTCCTTAAGGTCAGTTCTTACATCCTTATCATCATAGTTGCTGATTGCAGAAGCAAGGTTTGAATATGCTCCGTCGGGCAGAGGCTCGTCAAACAGCTGTGTGTTTTCATCGCCTTCAGCACCTAAGATATACCATTTTCCTTTATATTTGAAAGTAAGGAAAAGAACTGTGTCTGAATAAAATTTTTCTTTACCGAGATTGACCTTGATCTTAACCTTAACAGCCGCAACTGCCTTAACCTTGTCAATATCGATATCATAGTATTTGTCAAGCATCTTGCTGAGAGTCTTGTTGTCCTTGAAATCATCAAGGTCATCCTTCAGACCGTACTTGTTTCTTACTTCCTTATCAAGCTTGTCAAGTTTTCCGAGCTTTTCAACTTCCTTGATCTCGTAATCAACCTTGAGCTTGTACTTTTCACTCTTAAGTCCTTTAATAAG
>JAFRWN010000047.1 GCA_017437965.1 Lachnospiraceae bacterium | reverse complement strand
GGGTGGGGGTGAGGGTTGGCGTAGGCGTTAAAGTCGGAGCTACTGTCGGAGTTGATTTCGGAGTATTGAAAGGTTTGGGTGTTGGGGTTGAACCTGCTGGTTTTGCTGTGGGAATTACCTCTGTGGGTTTTTCTGTAGGAATTGCCTCTGTGGTCTTCTCCCCCGAAATCACAGTCGGAGTTGGGGTTGACCCCTCATCCGTCTCGCTTCGCGAGACACCTTCTCCCCAGGGAGACGGCTTTGGGGTGGGGGATTTCTCCAGGTTTTTCTCACCCTGAGTTACTGTCGGAGTAGAAGCAGCCTTCTCATCTGACTTGTTTTGCGAACCACCTTGTTCCTCAGCGGTTGGCTTTGTGGTAGAGCTTTCATCTGTGGAATTCTCCGTGGGATTCTCTGCAGAATTCTCCGAAAGAGTATAATCGGCTCCGGCAAAATCTGCCGGAACCGAATTGTCTTTTTTATTTTTTGAGGAATTTCCGTCGCCATAAAACCATGCGGCAGTAAGCAGCGCTATGATAAACAGCGCCGCAATCAATCTGCTCCGGTTTTTAGCCAGAAAATCCTTCATGCAACATTTCTCTTTTTCTTTGTTTTACCTTAATTGTCAGGTCTTACTGCTCTTCCTGCTTTCTTGTCACTGCCATTCCCATGAGAGAAGCAAGTGCAAGGATTGCAACATATGTGAGGACTCTGCCCTCGCCGGTCTTGTCTGATTCCTCAGTCTCTCCTCCGGGCTCTACTACAGGTTCCTCTTCCTCTTCTGCTTCCTTTACCTTGAAGAAGCTCTCGCCGTCTTCGTTAAGATAGTAGGAAACAAGTGCCTGGAAGGACTGGTAGCTTGCATATGCATTTGCGCCGCCATCCTTTGCGTACTCAAACTTACCGTCTCCGATATAGAACAGGCAGAGGTTTTCGAGAAGTCCAACGCCATTCTTTGAAAACTCTTCGTCAGCCTGTGAATCTCTTTTAAGGCTTGAAAGTGCGATTGCAACCGAAGCCTCAGTGTTGGAGTTTACTGTGCCCCAGCTTGCATAGCTTCCGTCTGCATTCTGAACGCTCTTAAGATAGTCAAGAGCATCCTCAACTGCCTTCTTTGCCTTTTCATTTTCCTCTACATAAGGTGCAAGTGCGGGAATTACCATTGCTGTTGTGTCGATATCGGTATCTCCGCCTGCTCCCCATGTGAAACCGCCATCCTCATTCTGATATGCAAGAACAGCATCAACAAGTGCTTCTCTTGTGGTCTGCTTGCCGGATTCGGTAGCAGGAATCTCATATTCCGCACTGTCAAGTGCAAGAAGTGCATATACAGGACCGCTGTACATTCCCTGGTCAACATATTCCATGTCCGCAAGGGGCTCAAGAAGGTTAACACCCTCAACATCTGTTGGATCGAAGCCCAGTGCGGTCAGCGCAAGTATAACCTTTGAATTTTCGGTAGAAGCGCTGTCCTTAAGCTTTGCTCCCTTCTCCTCTACGAGAGCCTTTACGGAATCATAGTACTTTTTAGCAGCCTCGTCATCAAGAAGACCTGCCCTTGCAAGAGTAAATACGGCAAGGTCATTTCCGTAAACCGGCTCGGTGCTTGCGAGCTGGTCCTTACCGGTTTCCTTGTAAATATCTTCAAGGTTAGCAACCTCTGCAGCCTCATCGCTTACCTTTACGGTAATTTTGTAAACATAGCTTTCAGGCTTAAGTTCATTCCAGTTATCATCATAATATGCAGATCCGGGCCAGCTTTCATCACCAACGCCGACAAACAGCACATCACCGTCTTTTACATCGATAAGATTGCCGCTTTCAAAACAGTTTTCCGAGGTATAGTCATCCTCGGGCTTATATTCGTTCTTATATATCCTTACCTGATAACCGCCTTTTTTTGCAATAGCGGTAAGCATGATTTTTTCGGTGTTCTTGGGAAGTGCAAGCTCATATTCCTTGGTTTCTGCCGAAAATGCGGGGCTGAGACTGCCTCTGTTTGCCTCAAGCTTCTTTAATGTTGCCTTATCCTGTCCTTCAGTGTCGTTACCTACATCCTCGCCCATACCGGTTATGGTAAACATAACCTTGATGACGTCACCGGCATCAACGGTAAAGTTATCAAAAGTCTGATCCACAAACCAATCGTTCAGGGTTCCGGTAAAGCCGGGATATGCGCCTGCAGGAGCATTTTTTACGCTTGTGGAGCTCAAACCGCCGATAGCGGTAATAAAAAATCCCCATGAATTGTCTACTGTGATTCCGTCCTCGCCAAACTGATCTTTTGCGGCGGCAACCACTGCATCCGACATTTTCATGCCTTCCTGCAGTTTAACCTCTTTTGTATAGGTTCCGGTCCAGATTTCACCGTCTGCATCATCTTTTGAAAGCACGGTATTCTCAAAAATGACCGTAACGCTTTCCGAAGCCTCCTCTGCCGTGGCAAAACCTGCCGTAAGCAAGAGGACAGTCATTGCCATTGCAAGAAATGCCGCAATGCTTCTCTTAAACTTCTTCATTGAAAGTTCCTCTCTTTCGTTATTACTTATATGTAAATTCCGGAAACTTAGGCGTCCCGGAATATTCCATATCGAATCACTCCGCATTTTCTTCAGGCACCGAGGCTTTTTCCTGCCTGCGCCTGAGCTTTGCGGCCTTCCGGCTTCTCTCCCGTTTCAGCCTGCTTTTTTCGGCGGTACCGATGGCCGGCTTTTCCTTCAACCCTGCTTCTTCGAGCGCTCTGGGCCATGGACCCAGCTTCTGCTTTATCAGGTTGACCTCTTCGGGAGAAAAATCGGATTTTTTAGGGAGTCTTTCATTTCTGAGTTCTTCGGCTTTCTTTTGCAAAAGGCCCAGTACATAATCCTTTTTTTCATCCATATAAATGAAAAATCCTTCCTGCCATCTGACAAAAAGGAGCACGACAAACAAGACTTAAACAGGCCGTCTTTAAAAAAAGGCCCGGAATAAGCCGATGTTGATTGCCCTTCTTCTTGTCCAAGACTGCCTGATCATATCCATGGGGGTATTCTGACTTCGCAAAGCGTTACAGTAATGACAGTTGCTCCGGATTTGCACCGGATTCCCTATTATCTACTCGGTTTTCCTTTCGGACCATGGATAAACAATATGAAATTCTGGCTTTCGCCACTGAAAGTATAATAACACAAATAATCATGCAATGCAAGGGAAATTACCGTTTCTTCCAAGTGTTACAACACAAAAATTACCGTTTCTTCCAAGTTTGAATCACAAAAAATACTTTACAACATCGATTTATGAGTATATAATTCATTTAAGTTAGAACTTGCTAACTTCTATTTATTTTATTAAGAAAGCGTACAAATCCATGACTGTTTTATTATCAATAAATGCAGGTACTGCCGTGGTTCTTGCGGTACTGATACTGATTGTTGTACTTGCCGTAAAAAACTCCGTAGGACACCTGAAGGGTGAGGGAGGCTGCTGCGGTGGCGGCGGTTCATGCTCTTCCAGACCGGAGCTCAAGGAACTTGACGGGCCCGTAATCGGGAAAAAGATTGTAAAAATCTCCGGAATGCACTGCGAAAACTGCAGAAACTCCATCGAGCGCGCGGTAAACAGGCTTGACGGCGCTTCATGCCGTGTCGATTTAAAGAGCGGCACGGCGGAAGTCTCATATGATCGTGAGCTTGACGAAAACATGGTTCGCCTTGCTATCGAAAATCTGGATTTCAAGGTTGAGGAAATCAAATGATTCCCGATGTATAATGCAGTAAAACCCGTCATTATGGCAAAGTATTGTGAATTTTCCGGTGCAAAATAAAGAACATGGAATTATCTCCTTAAATATGGTATAATGATAGAACATACTATACAGGAGGAGGAAATCTATGAGACATAATAAAAAAATATGTATCATTGCGCTTGTGATGATGCTCATGTTTATTTTCGTTCTGTGTTCCTGCGGCAAAAAGAGCTCCGAAAGCAGTTCCCAGGCAGACAGCTCATCCGAAGCTGACAGTTCGGAACCTCCAGGTGACAGCAGGAAAGAGAACGATACTCCCGAATCCTTATCCGGTCTTCCGACAAGGGAGGAGGTACTTAAAGAAGCTCCCGAAGTCTACGATTATTCGGTAATGGTTTCGATAAATCCTGCATTTATCCTTTACATGAACAACTGTGACGTCTTCGATATGAGGCCCCTTAACGATGACGCCAAAAGCCTGATGGAAGAAATTCCCTATGAAAACCGCGGAATAAGCGATGTGCTCAGGGATATCGTAAGTGCAAGCTATGATCACAATTTCCTTAAGGACGGCGGTGATGTAAGCATTAAGGTAATCGACAGCCACAAGACCGAGGGCGAAACATATGAAATTCTCAACGAAAGTGAAAAGCTGGTCAATCAGGTTGCCGAAGAAAAAAAGATAAAAATCACACTTGGAAGAGATGTGGATTCAGGTATCAAATTCGAACCCGAACCTGAAAATCCGGGAGATCCGGATAATCCCGGAAATGATGATCCGGGTAACGATCCCGGTAACGATAATCCGGGCAGTGATCCGGGAAATGATAACCCCGACCCCGATAACCCCGGCGGAAACGATCCCGATCCCCAGAAGCCTGACAACCCGGGTGGCAACGACAATCCCGGCGGTAACGATAATCCCGGCGGCCAGGACGGGCCTTATAAGGAAAAAGAAGGCTACCATAAGTGTACGGCCTGCGGAACAACAGGAATCTGCGACAGATGTAACGGCAAAAAGACAATGAAATGCGGACAGTGCAACGGAACAGGCAAGGAGCCCTGCGGTAAGTGCGGAGGAGACGGAAAGGTTGACTGCTCATGCGGCGACGGCAAATGCTGGAATTGTAAAGGCTCAGGAACCCTTCCGTGCGACACCTGTGACGGAAGCGATCAGAATTGTCCTGCATGTCACGGCACCGGCAGGAAACAGTGCAACAGCTGTACCAACGGTGAATGTACTCAGTGCGGCGGCAAAACGTATACTCCCTGTGACCAGTGCGGCGGCACCGGCGGCACAAAATGCAATCTCTGCAAGGGCAAGGGTATTGAAAAGTGTAACGGCTGCGGCGGAACCGGCATATGTCAGGGCTGTAACGGCGAAGGCTATGTAAAAAACAATTAGTATTCCTTACAATAACAAAAAGGGCTGCCGCTACACTCTATTGCGACAGCCCCTTCTTATTTAATGTTTTTATTTACTTTATTTCATCATCACTCCGTCATCACCGAACAGATACGTTACGCCGTTAATCGTCATATAACCCGTAGCTGCCGTACCGTCGCTCATGAAGTAATAGGTCTTTTTGTCCGGTGTCGTCCACCAGCCTCCTGTATAGAGGTTGCCATATTCATCGAACCTGTATATTTCGTTTCCTATCTTTAATATTGTTTTTTTAGCAAGACTGCCGTCGTTTAAGAAATAATATTTCCTGTTGTCAATCTTCTGCCAGCCGATGACTGCCTTACCGTCAGCACCAAGATATTTCTGGTCAGCACCGACCGAAACCCATTTGTTCTTTACCATGACTCCCTTGTCGTCAAAGTAGTAATATGCAGTTCCGATCTTGTAGTAGCCTGTCCTCGGTTTACCGTCTTCAGCGAAGTAGTAGGTTGAACCGCTGATGGTCTTAAGACCCGAGCTTGCGGTACCGTCGGACTCGAAGTGACGGTATGCACCGCCTGCGTTGACCCAGCCGCCCTTAAACAGCGAACCGTCATCCTCAAAGTAGTAATACTTCTCGCCAAGCTTCTGGAATCCGGTCAGGTAATAACCACGGATATAGTATTTTCCACCGACCCATCCGCTCTTATAGCTACCGTCTGCATCGAACTTATACTTGACACCGTCAATCGTATATTCTCCGACTGCCATGCTGCCGTCTGCGGTAAGGTAAACCTTGATGTCACCCTTCTGCTGCCAGCTGTTCTTTACCATCTTTCCGTCATTTGCGAAAAGGTATACCTTCTTGTCTATCGCCTTCCAGCCCTTGCTTCTTATTCCGTTGTCGAAGAAGTACTTGCTTCCGTCGATCTCCTGCCAGCCGTTAACCCTCACGCCATCTTTGTCAAAGTAGTAGAAACCATCCTTTGTTTCATACCAGCCAGAGTAACGCTTACCGGATTTGTCGAAAAAGTAAACCTTATTGTCTATTGTCTTAAGGCCGGAATAGCGAAGACCTTTTTCGTCAAGATAATATATCGCACCGCCATAAGCAAGCACTCCGGTCTTCATCTTTCCGTCCTCACCGAAATATCTCACGCCGTCCGTGCTCTCAATCCAGCCCGTCGCAAGCTTTCCGTCATTGAGTATATAGTAGGTCGCGCCGTCCTTTTCAAGCATCCCGGGCTTTACCAGACCGTTTTCGTCAAGATAATAGTTTGCCTCGGAAAGATTTATGAAACCCGTGAGCATCACGCCCTTTTCGTCATAATATCTTTTTCCGTCTTCCTCTTCATGCCAGCCCTTTATGGTCTTACCGTCCTCGCCGAAGAAATATTTTTTCCCGTCAAGCTCGGCAGCGCCCGTAAGCATGATCCCGCTTTCATGCTGATAGTATGGGCCATCCTCCGACAGCCAGCCGGTAAAAATCGTACCGTCATCGTTCGCATAGTACTTTTTACCGTCATATTCAAAGCTGCCCTTTACAAGCATGCCCTCATCGTTGCGGTAATATTTCTTCCCGTCAAGCTCATAGAACGAAGACTGGAAATTTCCGTCGGGTCCGAAATAGTAGGTTTTCCCGTCGATCTCGCGCTCTCCGATATAGAGCCCGTAGGCATCCTGATAATATTTCTTTCCTTCGAACTCGAACCAGCCGTCATATAAATGGCCGTCTTCATCATATATATAAACAACTCCGTTCACTTCGTTGCGTCCGATAAGTTTTTCCACCAAAGGCGCGGCCGAAGACGATTCGGATGAGTCGGAAGATGCGGATGAAGACTCTCCCGGATTTACCGCGCTCCTGTCCGTGCTCATGCTCTCCGATGAGCTATCGCTGCTTTCTTTGCTCTTTTTTGCATGCGAAAGCACTGCTCCGGTAATAAGCAGCAGCACTATCACTCCCAATGCTATCGCCCATGCGATCGCAAGCTTTTTGTTATCAAGGATTATTTTTCTGACCTTCTGATAAAACTCCCGTAGTTTTTCTTTTAATTTTTCCATATTTTCTCCCCTGTAAAATATCCGGCGATCACTTCCTTGTCAAGACCCTCGCCTATGACAATGAAAACCTCCTGCCCGATGTCCGTTTTGTTAACGGAAATGCTGTCTTCGGCTGCATTTAGCTCAAGCCAGCCGTTTTCTTTTTTAAGATAGCCTTTAACCCTGTAAATGTGACCGGCCGCCCTGTCGGTAAAAAGTGCCTTAACTGCCTCACTGACCGACTCCTCCGAAAGCTTCGGTTCAAAAAAGAAAAGTGATTCAAAGCTTCCGTCCTCGGTCACGGAATGTTTCTCGATATTTCTTGAAACATAGGAAGCTCCGTCGATTTCAACAGCCTCCTCTTTTGTAAGCGCACCCTTTTCCCAGGTAAAAAGGCCATCAAGCCTTTTGTCACATTTAAATTCCAAAAGGCAGTCGTTGAGCCAGGCCAGGATTTCCCCGGATTTTTCCTTTGCTCCGCGTCCGAGCACTACCGCACCGCTCTTTGCAAGCTGGGCGGCAAGCACATATCTTGCGCTTGGACCGAGTTTTCCCGCCATCTCGCCGTCAACTATACTTATTATACTCCCTGCCCTATACCATCTGTCAAGTGCTTCATCAAACATAAGGTCCAAAAATTCGTCCGCATCGAAGATTCCGGAGGGTTCTATTATCACCTGCTCGTATTTTTCCATCGCAAGAGCGATAAGTTTGGTCTTAAGCCTCCGCCTCGTACAGTCTAAATCCCCGCCAATGACCATTTCAACCGGACATATGCCCTTAAGCCTTTCCTCAAGTATCAGCCTGTCGACATTTATTGCACCATGATCATTAACAATAATAGCCACCCTTCTGCCCATTTCAGACAGAAGCGTGGCATATTCCGTAATAAAGCTGGTTTTTCCCGAGCCTAAAAAGCCCGTGACGAGGTCAGCCTTTATCATCATGTCCCCTCAATATCTTCGCTGTCAGTCATATCAATCTCATCGCCATCGGCTGCCACGTACTCATAGTTATAGGTACTTGTCAGTCCGAAATATTCCTCAATCGACAGCCAGTCGCCCTCATTGTAGAGCTCTGTCGCAAGCTGCACGCCCACGTAACGCAGGTGCCAGCTCTCATATTTATAGCCTGTCATGTCGTCCTTTCCCTCGGGGAAGCGGACGCAGAATCCATATTTATAGCAGTTGTCGTTTACCCATCTGCCCTCTGCGGTACCCGTAAAGGTATCGTTTACGGAGTTAAGGTCGAAGCAGAGACCACTCTGGTGTTCCGAATGGCCGGCTCTTGCCGAAAATGTATCTGCAGCCTCAAGTCCCTGCATCATAACATAGTTCGAAAACAGGGTTTCCTGGGTATCATAGGAACGGTAGCCCGAGGAAATGCTGATATTGAGCCTTTCCTTCTTGGCGGCCGCCTGCATCTCCTGCCATGCATCCCATGCCTCGTTAACCAGTCCGCCATAGACATATGGACGTCCGTTTATCGCCTCATGGGTATCCTTCGGTACATAGTAGGAAGGAAGCCTGTAGGTCTTGTTAACCATCAGTATTCCGTTTACATAACTGGTTCCGTTGATTATCTCAATAACGGCTCCTTTATCGGTCAAAGCCTTCAGATATTTGATTTTTGCGGTGTCGCCGAGTATGCTCTGATCAATGACCTCAAGCCCTTCGGTATCGGGATTGGGATCATACTCTCCCGCTATCTTCGTGGTATCTATCTTCGAAACGTCCGGAATCTCATCCGGAATATAATCCTCAAGTACCTTTGTCTGCTCTGCCGCACCTTCCGTTGCCACAGGCTCATTCTTATGTGCCGGATTGTCGTTATGATCAAATTCATCCTCGTGGGCATTTATACCTTTATCCTCAGACGGCGTCTGTATATTTCCGGAAGATTCCTTCTTTTCCTCCGGCTTTCTGAATGCAAGACAGATCGCAGTGCTCGTTATCATGAAGACGATCAGGAAAATAACCCAGGGACGAAGCTTGGTTTTCTTCTTTTTCTTCATATATATTTCCTGTATTCTATTGCTTTTATTCTTTCTTTAACATAGTGAGTACTGATATAATAGCACCTAATTCGGTTTCTGTCAAAAGTATTCCTGAAAATTTTTTGTAAAAAAACAGTAAATGATACTCTTTTTCTTGTAAAAGTACTGCCATTTGTGATATATTTATAGTATCTGTGTACAACTATTGTTTACTTACGGAGGAACAAAATGGCAAAATATTGTATAGGCATCGATTACAAGGCATTCACAGGGCTTGCCCTTCTTGTAAATACCGAAAACGGAGAGGTAGTGGCTTCGGCCAGTAAGATTTATTCCCATGGAATAATGGCCGAAGGCTTTATAAATCCCATGGACTATCTCGAGGTGCTGAGCGAAACCATTCCGGATCTTTTAAGACAATCCGGGGCAGATCCGAAAGACATCATCGGAATCGGTATAAATTTCAATGAAAGTGCCATACTCCCTGTAATGAACGATGGTACCCCGCTCTGCTTTTTCAAGGAATATGCAGATGAGCCCTTTGCTCATGTAATGCTTTCCGGATCAAAAAACATTGCAGATAATGCAGACCGCCTGAACCGTATCGCAGCGAGCAGATGCGAAGCGTTTTTATCCCGCTACGGCGGAAAGACAGCTGCAGGCGGAATGCTTCCCAAGATAATGGAAATGTTAAAACAGGCTCCCGGAGTCTATGACACATGTGACTACATCATCGAAGCTGCCGACTGGGTAATATGGCAGATGACCGGTGTCCAGACACGAAATACCTCTTATGCCGGTTTCGACGCACTCTGGAGCAGAAAAGAAGGCTATCCTTCAGCCGGTTTCCTTTCGATGCTCGATGCAAGGCTTGAAAAGCTTGAAAAAAAGCTTGAAAGCCCCATACTTGCTCCCGCTTGCCCTGCAGGAAAAATTTCGGCCTTTGCCGCAAAAGCACTCGGTCTGTCAACCGAAACCATCGTTTGTGTTGCAGCCTCGGCGGTGCAGTCCTCTGTTGCCGCGTGCGGAATCGACGGGCCTGCAAAAATGCTTACAATGACCGGTGAAAACGGAGTAAACATCGTTCTTTCCGAAAATGAGCTCTTCGTACCCAAGATAACCGCTTCGGCAAACGATGGCATTTATGCCGGACTCTGCGGCTACATAAGCCCCGGAACCGACGATGAAAAAATCCTTTCTGCCATGGAAAACCTCACAGAAAATGACAGGGCAGATTCGCTTCTCGCCGTAAACATTGACGGAAAATATGTTTTCCTCGGTGCGACACCCCGGACCGGTTCGGCCGCACTTACCTATGCTGCAGCCGAGGCCCTTGCCTATCAAATGCGCATGAGCGTCGAAAACTTCAGGTCGCACGGCGTTGCGGTAAACGAACTGTATGTACTAGGAGATTCCAAAGAAAAGGATGTCCTGATGCAGATTTATGCCGATGTGCTGGACCTTCCCGTAATCCTTGTGAATTCTGATGAACCTTCAGCAAAAGGCTCGGCAATCTTTGCCGCTGTTGCTTCCGGAATCTATAAAGACATCTCCGCCGCAGTAAAGGCGATGGGCTGCCATGATAAAAAAAGATACCTGCCCGATACTTACAATACCGAAACCTACAGCAAGCTGTACGATGAATATATACGTTTATATGATTACTTCAAAGGAGGTGCAAACGACGTTATGAAGAGACTTGACAACATTGAGAACAGACCTGAATATGATGAAGAGCTTCCCACTCTTGATTCCGAATTCGGCATTTCGGCCGACGAGGAAATTCCGGAGGCCAATGAGTCCGTTCCCGAAAAAGAGGAATATTCAGACGAAGTAAAGGCTGCTGCCGCCGCTGCCGCAAAAGAGCTTTTCGAAGCCATTGATGCAGTCGCAGCAATCCGTGACGATGCAGAAATTTTTGCTGCCTTCAACGACCTTGTAAAAGAAGAGGCCGAAAAGAATACCAAGGCGATACTCGATTCCACCGATGAAGTCGTAAGACTGATGGAAGAAGCCGAGCACGATGCATATTTTGGACAGGCAATCGAAGAAGAAGCCGAAAAGAACACCAGAGAAATCATTGCAGCCATCGATGAGGTTGTAAAACTCATGGAAGAGGCCGACAGGGAGGCTGCAGAAAAAGATGCGGACAACGCACAATAGATTATTTGCAACAATTCTGATCCTGTGCCTTTTTCTGTCGCATTCCTTTGCTTACTCCGCATCCGCTCCCTCACCGATAAGTACGGGCGGACCCGAGATCAGCTCAGCATCCGCTGTTGTGATGGATGTCAATACCGGTGCGCTTTTATATGCAAAGAATGCAGGCGAAACCGGTCAGCCCTCATCCCTTACGAAGCTCGTGACAGCCTATATAGTTCTTAAAGAGCTTGATATGGGCTCTTCTGTTTCGGTGTCTTCCAATGCCGCAAAGCAGACTTTTCCGACTGCAGCCAACGTAGGCTATAAGTCGGGCGAGATCGTTACGGTTTCCGATGCACTTAAAGGCATGCTTCTTGCCTCTGCAGAAGACTGCTGCTACGCGCTTTCCGAAAAAGCAGGCGGTTCGATGGAAGGCTTTGCCACAAAAATGAACCGTTATGCAGAAGACCTCGGTTTCGTAAACAGCCATTTTGTAAACGGCATGGGGCTTTTTGCCGACGGACATTATTCCTGTGCCTATGACATGGGACTGGTTGCCGCAAAGCTGATGAAAGAATTTCCTACCTATAAAAACATTCTTTCTTCCGAAAAGCTGAGCCTTGGTGCGACCGACATGAGTAACGGGCGCGAAGTCACAAGCAGCCACCGCATAATGAACGGCAAGGACAAATATGACGGAGTCTATGCAGGAAAAACCGGCGGTTCGGCCTATGGCGGAGACGGGAGCTGGGCATTATGTACCTATCTGAAATCCGGGAAAATGAACCTGGTCTGCATCGTGATGGGTGCGCCAAGCAACGACAGTGTATACAAAGACACCAAGCTGCTCTTCGATTATGTAAAGGAAAACTATGAAACCCTTTCGATTTCATCGGCACTGAACGTAAAGCCCACCGGACTTTCCACCGTTTTTGAGGAATGCCCCCTGTTTTCGCTGTCAAATGAAACCAGGGTTTATCTCGACCCCGAAGCCTATCTGATACTGCCAAAGAAATATGATATTTCACTGATAAGCACCCAGGTCGGTTATCATAACGGCATCCGGCTTTCCGATGGTGAAAACTGCATAGGAACACTTTCCCTTTACTATAACGGACTTTCCATCGGCGAGGCAGACATACTGTACTATACAGAGGATATTTCGATGAGTGCCCTTGCATTCAACAGCGTTTTCCCTTCCTACCTTAAGCTTCCCGGAGCATCTTCGGAGAGCTCGGTCGAAAAAGGCGAAAAAGGTACAAAGGCCATCGGTTTCTGGGCCAAAACAAAACAAAAGATCACAGACTTGTTTTCTAAAGCAACAATGTTTTCAATAGCAATAGCCGCTTTGTTTTTCATTGTCGGAACTATTGCGATCATCCTGATTTTCCCTATGGAATCCAGGATACAGATAGATCACCTATATCTGAAAAGGCCCGACGAGGACGAAGATTATGATGCGGAATCCTCGGTTTCGGAGGTCAGACGAAGCAGCATTCAGTCGTTCGACGATATGCATGAAATAAACAGTGAGGATTATAATGGAAAGTAACATCACTCCCGAAGAAAAAGATCCCTGGGAACTGCATGACCGTATTTTCTCTGAAGAGCACATGTATGGTTTTGTGGAAAGAACCGCTAAAAAGCTTGGTTTTACCGAAACCCTTACCGCGCTTCCGCTGATGAAAAAGTATCATGCCGGCCAGACGAGAAAAGGCAGCGAAGCAATTCCCTACATCTACCACCCCCTGCTCATGGCCTGCCACGCCTGTGCGCTGGGCTTAAAGGAGGATGTGCTGATAGCGACCATACTACTCCACGACGTCTGTGAAGACTGCCCCGTCACACCGGAAGAACTTCCGGTCGCAGCCGAAGTACAGGAGGCTGTCCGCTGCATGACCTATAAGCGTCTTGAAGGCGAAACATGGAAAACGGCCCATGACCGTTACTACGAAACCATCGGAACCAACCGCCTGGCAACGATAACAAAGGTCATCGACCGCTGCAACAATATCTCGACTATGATGGGAACCTTCTCCCGCAAAAGAATGATAGAATATATCAACGAGACCGAAAAATATATAATGCCGCTGCTTGACAAGCTGAAGTTCGGCTATGACGGAAAGTACTATGACGCCGCCTTTCTTCTTAAGTACCATCTTTTAAGCGTGATGGATAACGACAAGCACGCGATATGCAGACTGTAAATTAAAGCCCGGATTACTCCGGGCTGTTTTTTGTAAGCATTGAATATATTTCCCTTTTTCCGACTCCTCTGTCGGCTGCAACCTTTTTCATGGCCTCTTTCCTGTCAAAGCCCTGGTCTGTGTAGAACTGCATATGTTCCTCCACGGGCATCTCAAGCCATGAGGCAATCTCCTCCTCGCGTACTTCCTTTTCGTCACGTCCCGCGATTACAAGCACATATTCGCCCTTGGGCTCCTCGCTCTCAAACAAAAGTATCGCACCGTCAAGATCGGTTCTTAGTACTTTTTCGTACTTTTTTGTCAGTTCCTTGACTACCGAAATGCTTCGGTTTCCAAGAGCCTCTCTGAGATCCTTCAGCGTTTTCAGAAGGTGGTGCGGCGCCTCATAGAGCACAACTGTTTTTGTCTCGGCCGCAATGTCCATAAGCATCTTCTTTCTCGGCTTGTTGTCAGCCGGAAGGAAAGCATAGAACGAAAAGCTTCTTGTGGGAAGTCCGGAGATCACAAGTGCCGAAACCACTGCGGAAGGTCCCGGAACAACAGAAACCGTAACGCCTGCCGCATGGGCCATTGCAACCAGCTCCTCGCCCGGATCCGAGATTCCCGGCATTCCCGCGTCTGTTATCAGTGCAATATTCTTTCCCTCCTGAAGCTTAGCGATCAGCTCATGTCCTTTTTCAATTTTATTGTATTCATGGTAACTTGTCATCGGGACATTGATCTCGAAATGATTCAGAAGCCTGATGGAATTCCTGGTATCCTCCGCTGCGATTATGTCGGCCTCCTTAAGAGTCCTTATCGCACGCATGCTCATATCCTCCAGATTTCCGATAGGCGTCCCGACAAGAAAAAGTGTTCCGTACATATTTAATACCCGTAAATTTCCCTTATTTCGTCCGAATATACCCCGGGTTCCTTAAAAACAATGATGGGTTCCTCGACGATAAGCTCCCTGCCGCCGCCCTTCACCGCATCGATAAGTACCATGTTGGGCTTCTTTCCGGCCTCGGGCTGCACGAATTTCATACGCTTTGCCTCGAGCCTGTTCTTTCTCAGCTCTTCGAATATATCCGCGATCCTTCCGGGCCTGTGGACCATGAAAAAGTGGCCCCCATCCTTAAGCACCGCTGCCGCCTGAGAGCACACATCCGCAAGCGTACACAATATCTCATGCCTCGCTATCGCCTTCTCGTCCCCGGGATTTGCAAGACCGCGTCCGGCCGGCATATAGGGCGGATTGACACTTACGACGTCAAAGCTTCCCTTTCCGAACATCCGGACCGAGTCCTTTATGTCTGCATTTATTATCTTTATTTTTTCTTCAAGTGCGTTGGCTTTTACGCTTCTTGATGCCATGTCGGCACTTTCAGGCTGGATTTCCGTTCCAATGATTTCCGAAGCCTCGGTTTTTGCTGATAAAAGCAGGGGAATGATGCCAGTACCGGTGCACATGTCAAGCACCCGTGCGCCCCCAGGCGCCTTGATAAAACCTGACAGAAGCACAGCATCCATCCCGAAGCAGAAGCGTTTCGGATCCTGGATTATATGGAGGTTGCTGCGTTCAAGGTCATCATAGCGTTCTCCCGGTTTTAAAAGCAACTCATCAATCATTAAGCCTTGAGCCCTCGTTCCTTTCAAGTGCTTCCAGTTTTCTTGCCTCGCGGTCGTCCTCATAGTTCACATGGCGTTTCTTGGGCTTGAACTTAAGGTCTGCCACGTCAAATTCCTTGGCTTCCTTTACTTCCTCATCCCCATCGCCCTCCTGGACAACCACCTTTACTCTCTGGCGGAGAACCGAAGTCGCGATTACCTCGCCCTTCTCTCCGTCCTTGGTATATACATGGTCTCCGATATCCGGAAGCTTGCTGTTAAGGTACTCATAGGCAGCCTCCTCGTTCTTGAGACAACACATCAGCCTTCCGCAGTTACCACTTATCTTTGTGGGGTTAAGGCTCAGGTTCTGGTCCTTTGCCATCTTTACCGATACCGGAATGAACTCGCTAAGGTAACTTGCACAGCAGAGCTCGCGTCCGCATATGCCGATGCCTCCGAGAAGCTTGGTCTCGTCCCTGACACCGATCTGGCGAAGCTCTATCCTCGTCCTGAAAACAGAAGCAAGATCCTTTACCAGCTCCCTGAAATCCACACGGCCGTCAGCTGTGAAATAGAACAGCACCTTGCCGCCGTCGAAGGTATATTCACAGTCCACAACCTTCATCTCAAGCCCGTGCTTTTCACATTTCTCGCGGCAGACGTCGATCGCACTCCTCTCTTTGGCAAGGTTTTCCGCATGCCTCCTGTCATCCTCCGGAGTTGCGGGACGGATGATGGTCTTAAGCGGAGCAACTATCTCCTTTTCGGGTATCTCCTTGGGACCAAGGATTACGAAACCATATTCCACGCCTCGCACGGTCTCAACGATAACATGCTCCCCTCTCTCGACATCATAACCTGCCGGATCGAAATAATATACTTTTCCGGTCCGCCTGAAACGGACACCGATGATTTTTACCATTTTACCTCCCGGGCTAAAAGCCCACTATAGTCTTAAAAGAAGATCCTCAAAACTGATCTCCGCATTTACATTGTAACGGAGCCTTTCCCTGAGCACTTCTATCGCGTCAAGTATCTCTCCGAAAAATTCATAATCAAGGCTGTCAGCCTGCTTTTTAAGTATCTTTATTTCCTCTGTGAACATGGAAACCTTCTTCGGTGCCCCGCCCTTTACGACCAGCACATCCCTTATCCAGTTCTCAAGCATCCTGAGGAAAAACTCGATATCGTCCTTGTTTTTGGCGTTTTCCTTTGCGGTCGCGATGATAGTTCCGGCAGGAAGCTCGCCTATCTTTTTCAGTATTCTTTCCGAATACTCCCTTTTTTCGGCAAATTCCTCTGAATCCACCCATATATATGCAAGTCCCGGACAGCCTCCCGAGGCTCCTGCGGCAATACGTGCCTGGTAATCCGGGATTTTCTTTTCCTTTATCAGAAAGCTTTTGATCTCATCCGTCCCGACCGGCATGAAATCATAGCACACAACACGCGAACGTATCGTTTCAAGGAAGCTTTCCATGTTGTTGGTAAGAAGGATGATGATACCGTATTCGGGCGGCTCCTCAAGGGTTTTAAGCAGTGCGTTCTGGGCCTGCTCATTCATTTTCTCCGCCTCATCCACGATAAAAATCTTTCTCGGCGAGCTATAGGGCTTTATCTGCATCTGGGCTATCAGCTGGTTACGTATATCGTCAACACTGATGGCCGCTTTCTCATGACTTACCCTGATGACATCCGGCTGGTTGCCTGAATCAAACTGCAGGCAGGATCTGCACTTTCCGCAAGGCTCAGAGGAACTTCCCCTGTTCTCACACTGCAGGCTCTTTGCAAAAATTTCCGCAACCGTCCTCTTACCGATCCCGTCCGGACCATGAAAAGCTATCGCATGGGCCGGCCTGTTCTCAGCTACGACCGATTTAAGATTGTCAAGAATTCTTTTGTTTCCGATTATCTCGTTCCAGTTTCTCATCGGTTTTCCTCTCAGATACCGGCCGTTTCCCTGATATAATCCGCAACTTCCTGAACACAGGCGTCAAAATCTATGTTTTCAAAGCGCTTCGTGATTCCAAGTCCCGAAAGAACCTCCTCGGAAAAATCCTGCTCATCAGCAAGATATCTCCTGCAAACCTCGGCAAATACGGGCTTTTCCTGCTTTTCCTCCCTCTTTATCGAGCGCTTAAGCCTTTCGGCATCGGGCGATTCAATGTAAAGCGGAACCGTGTTTTCCTCACCAAAGTAGTTACGGAGCTTTCCGTAGGCTTCGGGTGTCACGATAAGTAAGCTTGAATGTGCTGAAAGATCGATCTGCCCGTCATCAACCGTCATATAATACCATGGTCCCATCACGGTCTGGTAGCAGCGCCTTTCGATGATCTTTCCTTTGCGGTCAAGCTCTTCCATCTGCGGCTCACTTAAGAAATGATATTCCACGCCCTCGACCTCGGTTTCCCTCATCGGCCTGGTAGTATAAGGCACAACCGAAACAAGCTCCGGCATTTTTTCAAGCAGAGCCTTGTAAATATGATCCTTTCCGGTTGCGCTCTTTCCCATGACAAGAAAAAGCCTGTGGTTTTTATCCGGCTGCATGAGTGTCCGCCTTTCCGCGCTTTTGCACTGTAATCATAAGATACCAATTTATTATTATACCTACAAACCACAAAAAAAGCAAGAGCCAAAAACTCCTGCTTTATTGACGTATCTTACTGCCAGACCTTTATTTCTCTTCAAGTATCGGTCTTGACACATGCACATTGAAAAATTCTATGATAGGGCCCATGAAAAAGGCCGTTATGATCGTTCCGATGCCCGCAATGGTCGGTATCTTCGATACGCTTCCGCCTGAAGCAAGGAAAAGTATGACTCCTGTTGCCACACAGCAAAGGTCGGTTATCACCCTCACATACTTGAACTTTCCTATCTTCCATTTATTGACTATTACCAGCGCAACGGCATCATAAGTCGAAACGCCGAGGTCCGCAGTCATGTAAAGCGATACCGACAGGCTGATCACTATGATACCGACCACGATGCAGCCGACCCTGAATATAAACGAAGGATCCGGAAACATTTTCTGCAAAGCCCAGTATGAAAACTGGACAACATAGCCCAGCAGAAAAAGATTTACAAAAGTTCCGAGCCCGATATAATGCCTCTCAAAAATCAACGAAAAAAGGAGCAGAACGACATTTGCTATCACATAGAGCGTCCCAAAGCTTATCGGCACGAGACTGTCAAGTCCCGCCATGAAGGATTGAAACGGGTCAACTCCGAAAGCCGCCAGCTTGAATAAGCCCACATTCATCCCGCATATCAAAACGCCGAACACACACATCAGGATTCTTTTAGTCATAAGTTTTTTATCTTGTTTTTCACTCATATGACAGATTATAGCACGATTATCCTGTAAAACAAGGTACAATCTTATGTACTTTTAGTATAAACATATCCAAAATCATTAAACCACCTGAAGCTTTTTTCTTGTCAAGAAAGAAAAAAACGATTATAATAGAAAAGATTCAGGCACCTGCGGGTGATCTGAAATCTTAAACCAAGGAAGAAGCACATGGAAAACGATAGCTCAAGCCTCTACGAACAGATGATGCAGCTCTATGAAAACATGGATGCTGAAAACGCGGCAAAAGAGGAAGCCGAAGAAAAAAGCGAAAACTCCCAGGCCGGAAAGTATGAAGTAAAAAAGGTTCCGAAGAAAACCCTTGCAGAGCAGTCAAAGCTTGATATCCTGCTGCAGCGCATCAACATGCATGTAACCCGCCTCGAAAGGCAGAAGGACAGCGAACGTGCGGATTCCGATGCCTGCTATATAAAGCTCAACAATCTGAGATCGCAGCGCTCAGGTGCAAGGATATCCTTCATCATATGGATCCTTGCCTTTATCGGAGCTGTGCTTGCCTTTATCTTTTTGCATGTCAAGGCTTCAGCCCCCAACATATATCTGGATATAGGAATCGGTGCCCTCGCCGTAGCAGTGGTGCTTCTTGTCAAACCCCTTGTGCTTCCATACTTTGAAAGCAACATGGTTTACAGGGTATATGCCGACGATCCCTTCTGCAAGTATCTGATCAATGACAAGATCCTGTCGACCTATAACAGGGAAAGAGATTACCACTACAAAGTAATCACCCTTATCGACAAGGACATAAAGCAGTACGAAAAAATCAAGAAAAAACTCACAAACGATGAGCCCTTGAACGAGGAGGAACAGGCGCTCTGTGAAAATGATGCCATCCACCCTCTTCCGATCTACACCTACAGACCGTACCGCTACAGTTATTTTGATATGTTCAGAAATATAAAACTGATGATCAAAAACAGATAGTAATAAATCCGAAAGTGAAAGTTTGAAAATACATGAAGAAAGTTCTGGGATTTTTCAAGAAAGAAATGATGCTGACCCTGGCCCTTACCGCCGCAATCATTTCGCTGTTCATCACGCCTGTATCTGGCAGGCTGATAAAGAAAATTGACTGGCACACACTTGGCACCCTTTTTATGATGCTCTGCGTCCTCGAAGGCTTCAAGCAGGAAAATATCTTCAAGCCTCTGATTTCGTTCGCCACAAAGCTTAAGAAAATGCGCTCGCTTTCACTTTTTCTGATCTTCGGCGTTTTCTTTACCTCAATGTTCGTAACAAACGACGTTTCCCTTATCATTTTTGTACCGCTTACCATACTTCTTTTCCGTGGTGGCGGCAAGGAAAAATACATACTCCCCGTAATTTCAATGGAAAACATCGCGGCGATCCGCGGTTCCCTTCTCATGCCCTTCGGAAGCCCGCAGAACCTTTTTCTCTACGGACAGTCCGGAACAAGCGCCGCAAATTTCATACTGCACATGTCTCCGCTCTGCATCATGTCCGCAGTGCTTCTCATTATTTTTGTCCTGATACTCTACCGTAAAGATCCGGATGAAGAAATCAGCTTCGAAAAAAGTAATGTCGCAGGAGAATGGAAGCCCGAAGGCAAAACCAGAAGAATAGCCTATATCACGCTGTTCATCATTATCATAACCACCATCGTCACCCGTACAAAATTCTGGCCCGTTGCCGTTGCAATAGTAATAGTTACCATCGCCGCAGTCAATCTCCGCCTCTTTACCCAGGTGGACTATGTGCTGCTCTTTACCTTCCTCTGCTTCTTCGTTTTCTCTTCGCAGATCGCGGCAAATGAAAGCATCGCAGAGGTATTAAAAAAGGCCGTCGCCGGACATGAGTACTTTCTTACCATCGGGGTAAGCCAGGTCATATCCAACGTACCGGCCTCAATCGTTCTGTATCCCTTTACCGAGAATTTTGCAGGTCTTATCTACGGTGCAGACACCGCAGGCCTTGTGTCCCTCATCGGATCCCTTGCCTCGGTCATCAACTACCGCATCTATGTCAGGGAATATCCCGGCAAGGGAGGTAAATTCATCAAAACCTTTACCCTTATCAGCTGGGCCTTCTTTGCTATCGTAGTGATTCCCGGTTATTTCCTCAGCAAATGGAAGTTCTTCTGATCCTGCTACTTTTTTAACGTAACTATCGCGCTCACAGCATCGGACGGAAACTTTATCGACACTGCGGTTTTTGAAGAACCGACCTTCATACGATAAGTATTGATGCTGGCAATATTCTCTTCGAGAACGTGGTTTTCCTTGTCAAAAAACGCAAACTCCACTTTCACGGTCTCAAGGTCGCTTTCCGAAACCTTCCGGACCTGAACCTCCATATGATCCTTTACATTTTTGACATCCGAAATATAGAATGCCTCCAGCTCGCTAAGATAGTAGGCCACTACATCCTGATCTTTTTTCTTCGATGAATCCAGCCACTTCTTGAAATCGACCACCCTAAAAGCAAAAGAAATCATTATCACAACTATCACGCAGAATATGATCGCGGCCCTGATCTTCTTCAGCTGATCCTTTGAAACCTGCCCCGGAGTCCGCACGCCGATATCACAGTGATCATCATGCACATGGTGCTCATTCTCATTGTACCGGTACTGAGGGTAGTCATTTTGGTAATACTCCCTGTCGCGTGCTTCCTTCTCTCTTTTGTACTTCTCGTAGTCCTTCCAGTCCTTGTTTATATCGTCATTTTTATTCCAGAACATATATTTCCCAACCTTTTATTTCAGTTTAACAAACACAGTGGAACCACCCGCCACAACAAATTTTCCACAATTCTCCGTCACAGTGCCGAAGGAATATATGATCTCTCCCCTGCAGACATCACTTTCAGACGGAGTGTCCGTCGGATTGATCATCACAAGAATCTTCTCATCTCCCAGGCTTCTGAGATAACAAAGTGGCTTTCCGGGTGCACCATCGCATATAAACTCAATCTCACCAATGCTCTGAAGCGCAGGATGTGCCTGCCTTACCCCGATGAGCTTCTTTACTTCGCTTCTGAGGGAATTATCATCCCTCATCTCCTTCTCAGCCGTCGGTCTGTCAGGCGAAGGATCAAGCGGAATATATAGTTTCTCCGTAGCCGCAGTCGAAAAGCCCGCATTAACGCTAGCGTCCCACTGCATCGGAGAACGTGAACCTGTCCTGCCGTAACCTCCCTCAACAGAGGTCAGCCCCTCGACATAGTTCATGCCGAGCTCATCACCGTAGTAAATGTACGGAGCACCGGGCATCGAAAGCAGGAATGCAAAGGAAAGCTTCAGCTTGTCTCCATGTACATGCTTCGCCAGCCTGTCCATGTCATGATTTCCCGACGGGATGCAGATCAGCCCCTTCTTCTCCGACTTTTCATAACTTTCAAGATACTTCTTCACAAAAGCGGAGGCATCTCCCCTTCCCTCAAAGAAAGGATTATCGCATCTGAACAGATCATTGTAGTGCGAAGGACCGAAGTGCAGAAGGAAATCCATGTGGAAGCCTCCCGCAAGACTCTTGTCCGGCTCTCCCCATTCCGAAACCATCGCTGCCTCCGGAAACTCCTTATCCAGAAAGCATCTGATATCCTGCCACAGAGAAATCGTACCCTTGCCGTCCTCATCGTTTTTGACAAGTGAGCCCGCCATGTCAATGCGGAATCCGTCGCAGCCCATTGATAGCCAGAAGCGCATGATATTCTTCATTTCCTCCCTTGTGGCCATCGGGCCCTCGGCATCCATCGCCTGCTGCCAGGGACGCTCAGGCCTGTAGAACCCATAGTTCAGCGCCGGCTGGTGCGTGAAGAAATTGACCATGCAGCTGCCGTCACGGTCCGAAATTCCGCGAAGCGAACCATAGCCCACAGGCTCCTCCCAAATGCTGTCGGTCCACACATAGCGGTCTGTATACCCATTTTTCTCAGCCCTCATGCTCTCTCTAAACCACGGATGCTTCCAGGAAGTATGTCCCGGCACAAGATCCAGAATCACATGCATGCCAAGAGCATGTGCCTCGTTAAAAAGGCGTTCAAGATCCTCATTTGTACCATAGCGTCCGGCCACCTTGTAATAATCCGACACATCATAGCCCGCATCACCGAAAGGCGACTCAAAGCAGGGATTGAGCCAGATTGCCGTACATCCAAGCTCCTTAATATAGGGCAGTTTTTCGGTAATTCCGTCGATATTACCGATCCCGTCCCCGTCCGTATCCTTAAAAGACTGGGGATATATCTCATAAAAGACTGCATTGTCGAGCCAGACAGGTCGTTTTGCCATAGCTTAGGTTCTCCTTTCTAAGATTATGATTGCTTTTGATCAGGAAAAATCCTGATGATAACCCCGTCCTGAACCGGACTGATCTCCGAATACATCGTTTCACTTTCAAGGAAGCCCAGCGCCGGACTGTCAGTAGTTATCTGCGGGCGAATTTTACCGTCCTCACGGCTTTCATTTTCAATAAACACCCTGCAGGCATTTCCGGAAGCATCCTTTCCCTCGAGCACATATCTCGCCGAAAGCATGCACTTCCCATCCGGCGTGATCTTCTGGGTATCATAGCCGACCCCGATCACCTTTCCCGAGAAGCACCCTCCCTCCGCAGTTCCGTCAAAAGGCACCATCACAACAGTCTGCCTGTGACCCTTGATTTCTATGGACTCCTTACAGCTCACATTTATGGTGAGGAGAGGTGTGGTGGTGTGTTGCATGGGGGACCTCCTGGGTTAGTAATTTGTTTTATTATATTCTAGGTCATTGTTCTTTTCAAGGTTTTTTATTCATTCAATATCTTTTCCTTTTTCTTATCATATTCTTCCCGGGTGATAGCTCCCTCGTCAAGAAGCTGCTTCCACTTTCTCAGCTCATCCGGAGCACTGATTTCCGTTCTACCGGAAGAGTTTGAATCATCCTCCGCTCCTTCTATTTCAAAGGTTTCATTTTTGTGATTTAAACTTATCAAATATAGGATAAACAATCCTATCAAAGACAATAGCAGTCCAATCAATTTTGCAAAATACAACAAAGCCATTGCAGCTACTGCATATATCTTTGAAACCCTGTAAAGCTTGTCCCCGGAGTACCATGTTCTAAAAATAGGTATAGCCAGATTGTATACTATTGCACCATATACCAAAAGAACAACTGTTATTACAATTATGGCAACAAGTATTACCACTAATTGTTCCATTGATTTAGTATCCATTTCTAAAAAAACCATGTTCATACGCTCCCCTCAATATTCTTCTTACTGTTATCAATTATTTTCTCTAGTTCAAATAAAGACATTCCATATCTTCTCTCAACTTCATTTTCAAATATTCTATCTTTTTCTTCCGATGATAATTTTTGAAATGCTGCCAACTTATTTCTAAATTGTTTTTCTAAACTCTTGGGGTCATTTCCACGTTTTTTAACATGAACCTTATCAATTATTGTTTTAATATCTGTGATTTTTCCTTCAGGACTAAGTCCATATTCTTCTATTGCTTCTTTTATTTCTCCACTAGATAGAGATAGCATAGTTCTTAATTGAGTTATTCCAAAATCTCTTTCAAACCCATACCTTTCCTTAAAAATTGTTTCGCCGGCAATATCGGGAAGACCCTCTGAATCTTTTTTTAGAAATTCTTGACCAACACGTTTATAATCATTAGCAACGCTTCGCTTTAATCCAAACTTCTTTTCAATATATTCAAAAAAGCCCGTACCACTATTTAGATATTCTTGTTTTGCGAAAATCCTTGCTATTTGAGCACTATTAATTCTGCCTCGTTCGTCTCTAGATAAATAATCGTTTTCTCCACTTAAATCAGGCTCATTATTATCCACTATGTCAATACCTGACAAGCTTAGCTTTGTAAATAATTGATTACTTTCAGAACTCGACAGTCCAAAATCACCTATAATATCATAAATTATTTGTTCACTTACTTCATCCTTGAATTCCAGCCTTTTTATAATTTCATTATATGCTTCTAAAACCTTGCTCTCTTCCAATTCTTTTCACCTCTTGCCAGTAATTCATGAACAAGTTCTTGTCTGCTTTCCAATCTTAGCTTGTTTTCAAATCTTCTCAACGCCTTGGATTCTATTTGACGGACTCTTTCCCTCGTTACTCCCATCATAAGCCCAACTTCTTCCAATGTTTTAGGCTCGTTGCTCAATAAACCGTATCTTTCTTCAATAACGAATCTTTGATTATCATTACATAATTTAAGCAAGCTCTGAACTACTTCTTTTTGATATATTTCTTTAATATAATCCTCTTCAAAAGAATCTGTCGTTACAGCCTGAATATATCTTTTTTCTTCTTCTGATTCAATGTCTTTTTCCTCTTCTACAATTTCTTCTAAATACTCTAGAGACATCGGATACTGAATCGCCCTTATTATCTCCTCACCATAAATATTATTTTCACTATCTAAAATATGATTGATAGTTTTACGTACTTTATTGCATTTATATAAATTATCACAATCTATACATCCTTCATTATTCAAAGTCGTATAAGCAGAAATAATTCTATCCTTCACATGAACCGGACAGTAAACCAAATAATTTTGAAACACCTGTTCTCTGGAAACATTTTGAAATATCCAATTTGAAATATAAGAATTGAATGCTCCATGTAAGTCCGGATTATATTTATCAACCCCCATAACCAGCCCTTCCAATGCATTTCCAATTGTTTCTTCAAGATCAAGATCATATTTTTCTGCTCTTTGTAGTGCTATACCAATCGCCCTTCTAATGTACATCTCAATCATTCGCTTTCGAGCAACTGAATTGCCCTCAACGACTTGATATTTCAGTGCCGAAACCTCTCGAAACTGTGGTGGACGTATTTTTCTAATCTGTTGAATAAAACCCTCTAGTTGTGGGGCAAGCTGAATACATCTATCATATATTTCATTATAATTAACTTGCGAATAATCGGATTCCTCCAACTCTTCACTTTCATTTTCAATATAATTTTTCTCCGGAACCTCATCAAGAATCATTATTCCATTTTTCAATAACCTGTCTGACAAAGCATCTACTTCAGAAATAGACAAACTATTTTGAGTCAAAATATCAACAAGATTATCAAAACACAAATAAGAATTCTTGTTATAAAGTTTTACTAATTCATTGTAGGCATTTTCGAATAATGATTCCATCTTTTATTAATCAATCCCTTTACAAAGTTGCATTACCTCATCCATATCAATTTCATCAATAAATCTAGCTTGAAAATCACTTACAAATTCGCTCACTTTTTCAATATATTCACCCGGTTCGTGAGCTCCTTCAATTAATTTCTCGTAAAGGACATCAACTCCACCTCGAACATAACTCTCATATAATTGATTATCTTCATAATTTTCACCCATTCTACGAAATGCTTTTGACACTCTAATTTTAGGATCTTTTTCTGCGTTTGAATCTAGTAACATAATAAGTCTATAGTTAAATTCAAGTTCAAGTTTATTCTGAATTAAAATATCTCCAAATATCTTAGTAGTATATACTTCATTAGTATTCGGATTTTTAGAATAATCAAAATCGGCCTTTCTGTTATAAAGGAAACCGACTAAGGGTGCATCCATATAAACATCAAAATTTCTTGCAAAGAGCTTTAATCCTTTCATGTTTTCATCCAAATTTGACGTCAATAATTCTACGCGCTGTGCATGTCGACCTTTAAAACTATATTCTTTATCAAACATCCTAAACCTCCTAAGCAAGCCTTGTTTCAAACTCATTTATTTTTTCAAATTTCAACTTGCATCCAATTCTATCACCCATATATTTTTCTGCAAGTTCACCATCTGTATCTTTGATAAAAATAATTACTTGTTCCGCAGTTTCAGGTAATGTTTCACATACAGTTTTTATTCTCCTTTTATCAAGAGCCGATAACGGAGCGTCCATTACCAACGGATACGGTTCGGACGTTAGTTTTGCATCCTCACCATTTCCAATCCTGTTTTCTTTCGCCATCTTAATTATACTGGTAATAAATGCAAAAATTACTGAAATACTTTGCGCTGTCGATGTTTCAACATCTCCTTCGAAATTCATTACTGACACAGAAATGTGATATTTCTCATCTACTGAAAGGAGCAAATCTCCATTGTATATTTTCTTGAATAGCTCGTTTATTGTATTTTCAAGGCGATCTCTTACTTCTTTTTCTTTTATGGCATATTCTTCATTTAAATCATTAAACACTCTTAGCGCGCAAGCTCTGTAGATTTCTATCTGTCTATATTTTTCATCTTGTAGAGCCATTTTTTGCCTTTTTTCTTCATTTTTTACAATATTTGATTCGAGTCCACCTATAAGCTTTATTAAAATGTCTCTGCGGCCTCTTTTTTCTCTAATGTTTTTCTCACATAATTGTATTTTAGAACTGATTCCCTTTACTTTATCTCCAACATCCTCGCCATTTAATTGTCTTTCAACATTAAATATTTCATCTTGAGCATCTGTTATTTTATCATCTATACTACTGATATTACCCATATTCTCTTCAATGGCTTCGTTTAGCGGCAAATATCCTGTAATACATCTTCTTGATTCAGCTTTAAAATCATTAATTGAATTACTTATAGTATGCGGCGGAAGATATTTCATTAAATCTTTCAATTGTATATATGCTAACGATCCTTCATCCAGATGTGTTCCACATATACATTGCTTTTGATTCAAAAGATATTCAACAGTTTTAGAATGAAGATGCGGTATATCCTTTCCTAAAACATCCTCTCCCTTTAACATTTCAAGCGCACTTTTTATCATCGGTAAAGAAATAAAAGCGCGTATATTCATACCGTTACTTCCATAAAAATCCTTGACAATTTCTTTGTAATATTGGCTTCTCATCAATTCATAATTAGATATTTTATCTTGAAGTGATTCCTTTTTTTCTTGCAAGATTTTGCTGTCATCATATTGTTTTAACTCTTCCTCCAGAGTTTTTATAAGGTTTTCAGCCATAGATATTTCATTATCTAATGACTCTTTTTCAGTTTCCTTGGCTGTCTTTTCCTTTGAGTCTTCCTCAATCTCTTTTGAAAGTTTATCGATCTCAACATTTCCTCGTTTACTAAATTCTGTTTCATACAAACCATAAACAGATGTTCTTAAGGATGGTTTTAAATGCTGTATAGCAATTTTCATGGCTTTTAATCCCAGCAAGCTATTAACCGCCTCAGAAAATTCAGAGGATTTTTTACCTGAAGAGATTTCCTTACTCATATTCTCGATTCTCTCACCATCAAAGAAAAAATACCTTGATAATTCCTTGGGTAAAATATTATATATTTCACCTTCTCTTTTAGTGGCCGGAATCGGAATTGTGTTACCATCTTGTCCCTTCTTCTCAATCTCGAAAATTGCAGGATTGGATCTTAGTTCTCTAGAATAATCCTTCTGATACTCTATTTCTCTTTTGATAAAATACTCAACATCACCATGTAAAAGATTAACTTCCACCTTTACTTTTGCTTTATCATACTCTCGCATTTCTGACGAGACCTGTTTGTTCAGCAACACCTTGTCGCTAAAATTTACTTCTCCATATAAGCACCACAAAAATGCTTGAGCAAAAGAAGTTTTACCGGTACCATTTTCACCTAAAACAATAGTAACATTTTTCCCGTCATTTCCTAAAGCGAATTCAAGATATTCATCTTTAAATTGTCTGAAATTTTTTAACTTAATTGATTTGAGCAGCATGCTACTTCCTCCTCAATTTGTTTTTTTATCCACTGGATCATATCTGAATCTTTCATTTGTCGGTCTTTCAGATTTTTGTTTTCCTTAAGTATTATCTTTGTTTCCAATCTTTTTAATGCAGCTTCGCTCAAAATACAGTCATCTTTCATGATGTCTTGTATGATATTGTTGGAAGCTAAAATATCATATTTCCTTTCACTTTTTACTGTGGTTTAATACATTCAGATACTGTGGACAATTAATTGGTGCCCTGTAGTTTAACTACTTCAAGGAGTGTATTGCCATCACCTTTATCTGAATTGTTTATTAGCTGGATGTTTCCATAGCTGTTAACGCAGTTATGAGTACTTATTTCAATCAAGTCTACGATGATAATCGCTGGTGGATATCACGGTATCAGACTTTATGAAAGGGAGGTATAACCTCATGATCTACGTTGGCATTGATATTGCTAAACTTAACCACTTCGCTTCAGCCGTCTCTTCTGATGGCGAAGTAATCATCGAGCCGTTTAAATTCACAAATGACGGTGATGGCTTCCAACTGCTGCTCTCCAAACTTGAATCGTTCGATTCGGACAGCATCATCATCGGTCTTGAGTCAACGGCACACTATGGCGACAACCTTGTTCGATACCTTGTTGCAAGTGATTACAAAGTGTGTGTTCTTAATCCCCTCAGTACTTCTTCTATGCGGAAGAACAACATCCGTAAAACGAAGACTGATAAAGTCGACACATACATCATATGTAAAACACTTATGATGCAGAAGCATTTCAGATTCGTGACTTTCTATGATCTCGATCTGATGGACCTCAAATCACTTGGACGTTTCCGTCAGAAGACCATTAAACAACGGACACGTTTGAAAATCCAACTGACTTCTTATGTTGATGAGGTCTTTCCTGAATTACAATACTTCTTTAAATCAGGTCTGCATCAAAAATCTGTCTATGCGCTTCTACGTGAAGCTCCGACACCGGAGGCTATAGCTTCTATGCATATGACTCATCTGGCTCATCTTCTGAAAGTGAACTCCCACGGACACTTTGATAAGGAGATGGCTCAGCAGTTAAGAGCTCTCGCAAAGAAGTCTGTCGGTGTCAGCGACAGTGCTCTGTCCATACAGATAACCCACACCATAACTCAGATAGAGTTACTTGATGATCAGTTGGACAGTGTTGAAAAAGAGATGACGGAAATCATGAAATTCAACGATTCAGTCATCATGACCATTCCGGGTATCGGATATATCAACGGCGGAATGATACTTGGTGAAATAGGTGATGTACACCGTTTTTCCAATCCACAAAAGCTGCTTGCATATGCAGGTCTGGATCCCTCTGTATATCAGTCTGGGAACTTTCAAGCCAAAAAGACCAGAATGTCTAAACGAGGATCAAAGGTCCTGAGATATGCGCTTATAAACGCAGCTCATAACGTTGTTAAGAACAATTCCACCTTCAAAGCCTACTATGATGCTAAGATGGCGGAAGGCCGTGCTCATTACAGTGCTTTGGGGCATTGTGCCGGCAAACTTGTCAGAATCATCTATAAGATGTTGACTGACGAACTGGAGTTTAGTCTGGACTAAATCCATTTATAATATATAGACTTGAAAAAAAGCGCCTATTTAGGGGGCTTAGTTAAAGTCACCCTTTTTTACTACAGTAAAAATTTTTTAATTTCCAGCTATTTTATGCTTGACTTTTCATAGCTGGTCTCCT
>JAFRWN010000046.1 GCA_017437965.1 Lachnospiraceae bacterium | reverse complement strand
TGCGGTGCCGAGGGCGAAACCGATGATAAGGAAGTCCTCTCCCTCCGCTCACGCATGATAAAGAATGCTTTTGCTCTTTTAATGCTCTCCCGCGGAACGCCCATGTTCGTCGCAGGCGATGAATTCCGAAACTCACAGGGTGGCAACAACAATGCCTACTGCCAGGACAATGAAATTTCATGGCTGAACTGGAACGACCTAAAGAAAAATGCGGGAAACTATGACTTTTTCAAGAAAATGATCAGATTCAGAAAAGATAATCCTGTGCTCAGAAAGGCTGCCTTCTACTCCGGCTATAACTCAAGCGGCTACCCTGAAATATCCTTCCACTCCACAAATCCCTGGGATTCAAATTTTGCGGAAGGGCTCTGCTTTGCTGTACTTTACGCGGAGCCCGCAAAGGATTTCGGCATAAAAAAAGACCGCTTTATATATGCGGTCTTTAACTCCCACTGGGAAGATCATGAATTTAAACTGCCGGTGATTCCTGCCGGTCTGGTCTGGAAGAAAATCCTTGACAGTTCTGTAGATAAGCCCTACCGCGCAGAAAAAGCAGAAAACTGCATTAAACTATGCGGCAGGAGTATGGTTCTTCTGATGGCAGAATAGTCGTTTATAAAACCATCTTTGCAGAAGGCTTCTTCATATTGTTTGCGCAGGCGTTAGCTTCAAGGTTATTTAACTTCATATTCTTCTTGATGAATGCAACCTCAACCTTGTATCCGCTCTTTTTTATCTCTCTGTCCATTTTGGAAGGAGCTTTATTGGCAAACAGTTTTGCCTGTTTTTTTAAAGTAGCTGGTAAAAACCAACTTTCTTATATACTTTGCGAAGTGTCTTGTTTGCAATATACGAAGCCTTCTCGGCTCCCATCTTGTAAACCGACTCAAGATAAGCCTTGTCTGCGATAAGGCGCTTTGCCTCTTCCCTTATCGGATTGAGCGCAGAAACAACAGCATCGCCCACGGCAGGCTTGAACACGCCGTAGCCTTTGCCCTCGAATTCCTTCTCGATTTCTTCATAGCTCTTGCCTGTGATGGTCGAGTAGATGTTCATCAGGTTTGCAACACCGGGCTTGTTTTCCTTGTCATATCTTACGCAGTTTTCAACATCCGAATCGGTTACGGCGCGTTTGAATTTTTTCATGACGACATCCGGCTCATCCATAAGGAATACGCAGCCGCCGGGCTCCGACTTTGACATCTTTGCGCCCGGAGTTGTCAGACCGTAGATTCTCGCGCCCACCTTGCTGATATAGGGCTCGGGTATGCGGAAAACATCACCATAGATATTGTTGAAACGCTCTGCAATGTTTCTGGTCAGCTCAACATGCTGCTTCTGGTCCTCTCCTACCGGCACATAATGAGGCTGGTAAAGAAGTATGTCCGCAGCCATAAGCGAAGGGTAGGTAAAAAGTCCCGCATTGATATTGTCCTGATGCTTTGCTGACTTGTCCTTGAACTGTGTCATGCGTGAAAGCTCTCCGAACATGGTATAGCAGTCAAGCACCCAGCCGAGCTGTGCATGTGCAGGCACATGTGACTGTAAAAACAGTGTATTCTTCTCCGGATCAAGTCCGCACGCAATATATAAAGCAAGCATTTCAAGCGAACGGCGGCGGAGCTCCTTCGGGTCCTGCCTTACCGTGATCGTGTGCATGTCTGCCATGAAATAATAGCACTCAAATTCATTAACTCTGTCCGCCCAGTTCTTTATCGCACCGAGATAGTTTCCGAGATGCAAGTCACCGCTGGGCTGAATGCCCGAAAGCATTACTTTCTTTTCGCCTTCCATGAGTTATCCTCCAAAATTGTTTATTGAAAAAGCCTTTACATTATAGCATAATGATTATGATTTTTCCACTTTTTTTTATTCTTGGTGCATATTTGGTGCGCTGTATATGGTATCATCAGGCTGAATAAATGTAAATTTCCCATTGGATAACGGAAAGAAGAGGTGGTCATATGCCTAAAAAATATGCAAACAGAATAGATAAAAGAAAAAATGAATATAAAAATGCAAGGAAGGATTTCTCTTCGTTCAGGATCAAGCAGGTCAGGGATCATGTCAGGAACCTGAAAACTCTGACAGACAAGATTAATGAAGTAAAAAATCTTCCGCTCAATGCTGACAATAAGCAGAAAATTGACGAGCTTAGCAAAGCCTACAAGAACTGCATAACAAGCACTGTTGAGCTTACAAAAAAGGGCAAGAATGTTCTCAATGACTACAAGATGTATCAGCTTGATATTTTAAAGAAAGCGCTCAGCAAGGATATGCGTGCGCTTAAAAGCTATGAGAAGAAGCTGAATGAAGGGAAACTTGAAAATGCGCGCACCTTCGGTGAGCTGCTGGATGATGCAAGGGCTACAAAATACAGTGTACACTCTTCCGAAATCGGGAAGGCTTCAGCCGGCCAGCATATCCGTGCGGTCATTCCTACAAAAGCCAAAAAGGTATACTTTACCGAATCAAAGGCCGGCATTGCAAAAGATGATGATATCTTCGAGCTTAAAGAAAAATACCGGAAGCAATACGGCAAATCCGCTGATTTTCTTACATTTTCAAATACGGACTGCCTGATAGAGCTCATCGGCCTTGATAAAAACTTTGACAGGTCGATCCTTTCGAATTCCCACAGTTCTCCTGCCGAAAGCCTTGATAAAATGAAAACCTGGCTGACAAACCTGATCAACGCAACCAAAAAGGATCCCAATACCAAACAGGAACTGAAAATCAAGATGGGCAGAGCCAAGCTTGCCCTAAAAAATGAAGTTATCGGTGCAGAAAAGATCAAAATACTTCAGGAATATTGCAAGGATGAGCTTCAGCTCCAGCTCGGTCACGGTATAAATGAAAAACAGGGAATAAATCCTTACTCCGTGCAGGATAAGCGTAATTCCGCCATGTCGATGGTTGCAGGACTTCTTGGTGCTGACGACGTTCTCTGCCATTCGGAAAATGCCAACATAACCATTCATGACGGTGTGAAAACGCGTGTCGTAAAAGGCACTGCCATGGACGAGGCAAAAGGAAACGACCTTAAGCATTTTGATTCCAAATCGGATTTTCTCAAATTCACCAAATCTTCTTTGCAGAATGCAAGTCTGATAAAGAGCGTTGCAGAGCTTCAGGTGTTGGACTATATCTGCGGTAACTGTGACAGACACGGTGCAAACCTTCTGTACCGTTTTGACGACAAAGGAAATCTCATCGGCCTCCAGGGTATCGACAACGATTCCAGCTTCGGTGCTCTCTACAAGGCAACCGGTTATAAAGGTACAAAGGTCGGGCCCGACAGCATGTCTGTAATTCCCGCATCGCTTGCCAAAAAGATAATGGCCCTTGATCCGGATGAGTTCAAGTTAATGCTCTACGGCTATGATCTTTCCGATCCCGAAGCCGATAAAGCTGCTGAACGACTGACTAGTTTACAAGAT
>JAFRWN010000045.1 GCA_017437965.1 Lachnospiraceae bacterium | reverse complement strand
TTTCAACAACATCAAGGAAAAAGCGCCTGAATACGTTGAGAAGGTAAAGGACGCCTCCCAGGAGAAGCTGAACGAGATCAAAGACAAGGTCACAGGCGATGAAGATTTCGAGATCGAGATCGAGATCGAAGACGAAGATTTAAACGAAGAACTGAACAAATAAAAATAAAAAGACAGAAAGGTAATACAGAACATGGCTAATGAAGTTACAATGGATAAGATCGTAGCGTTATGTAAGAACAGAGGCTTTATATTCCCCGGATCGGAGATCTACGGCGGCCTTGCCAACACCTGGGATTACGGTCCTTTGGGAGTCGAGTTCCTGAACAATGTGAAGAAGGCCTGGTGGAGAAAGTTCGTCCAGGAATCCAAATACAACGTTGGTCTTGACGCGGCGATATTGATGAACCCCCAGACATGGGTAGCTTCAGGACATGTGGGCGGATTCTCAGATCCTCTTATCGACTGCAGAGCGTGCAAGTCCAGATTCAGAGCAGACAAGCTCATCGAGGACTGGAATGCTGAGAACGGCATCCAGGACATGGTAGTTGACGGCTGGTCCAACGAGGAGCTGGAGAACTATATCAAAGAACATAACATCTGCTGCCCTGACTGCGGCAAGTCCGATTTCACCGGCATCCGTCAGTTCAATCTGATGTTCAAGACTTTCCAGGGAGTTACAGAGGATTCCAAGGCTGAGATCTATCTCAGACCCGAGACCGCTCAGGGAATATTCGTAAACTTCAGAAACGTGCAGCGTTCCGCCAGAAAGAAGATACCTTTTGGTATCGCGCAGATAGGTAAATCCTTCAGAAACGAGATCACTCCCGGAAACTTCATCTTCAGGACCAGAGAGTTCGAACAGATGGAGCTGGAGTTCTTCTGCGAGCCCGGTACCGACCTTGAATGGTTCGCATACTGGAAGCAGTTCTGCATCGACTGGCTCAAGAAACTTGGCATGAAGCCCGAAGAGATGCGTGTGCGTGACCATGAGAAAGAGGAACTTTCCTTCTACTCAAAGGCAACCACCGATATCGAGTTCCTCTTCCCCTTCGGATGGGGCGAGCTCTGGGGCATTGCAGATCGTACCGACTATGACCTTTCAAGGCATATGGAAGTTTCCAAGGAAGACCTTACCTACTTTGATGACCAGAAGGAAAATGCAGACGGTACAAAGGGCTGGAGATACACTCCTTTCGTTATCGAGCCTTCACTCGGTGCAGACCGTGTTACCCTTGCGTTCCTTTGTGCAGCATATGACGAGGAAGAACTTGAGGGCGGCGATGTAAGAACCGTGCTTCATTTCCATCCCGCACTTGCACCCGTAAAGGTTGGCGTGCTTCCTCTTTCAAAGAAGCTTAACGAGGGCGCCGAAAAGATTTTCACGGATCTTTCCAAGTACTGGAACTCCGAATTTGATGACAGAGGTGCTATCGGAAAGCGCTACAGAAGACAGGATGAGATCGGTACTCCTTACTGCATCACCTATGACTTCGAGTCCGAAGAGGACGGCTGCGTAACAGTACGTGAGCGTGACTCAATGGCACAGGAAAGAATCAGGATAGAAGACCTTAAAGCTTATCTTGAGGAAAAGCTCAGCTTCTAATAAAAATAAAAAAGAACGGCGGGACTGAAAAAACGGTTCCGCCTTTTTTAAAAAATTTGTACCCCGTTTTTAAAAAACTTTGTAACTTACCCCGTTTATTTGTCTACTATGAAAGTGAAAGGCTTTAAAACACCTTAAACAAGGAGGAAAAAGTTTTGGAAGATGCGCAGCTGATAAATTTATATTTCGAGCGCTCAGAGGCTGCTATCGCTGAGACTGAAATCAAGTACGGAAAGTATTGCAAGACCGTGGTCGGAAACGTTCTTCCGAGCCCGGAGGATACGGAAGAGGTCATGAATGATACCTACATGGCCGTCTGGAATGCCATTCCTCCGGAAAGACCGAACTGTTTCAAGGCTTTTATCGGTAAAATTGCAAGAAATCTGGCGCTGGACCGCTATAAGCATGACAATGCCGAAAAGCGCGGAGGCGGACAGGTGTGCGAGCTTGCAGACGAACTTGCGGATGTGCTTCCCGACAGGGAGACCACCGAGTCGGCTTTTGAGGCAAAGGAACTCACAAGACATATCAATAAGTTCCTGGAAGCCCAGCCGGCAGATAAACGCAGGCTTTTTGTTCTCAGATACTGGTATATGAAGACGGTAGACGAAATCGCAGAGTCTCAGGGCCTTGGTGTAAGCAATGTCAAGGTAAGCCTGATGAGAATCAGGGAAGCTCTTAAGGAGCATTTAAAAACGGAGGGTTACGAAGTATGAAAAACAATATCGACAAACTGAAAATGCTGAACGATATCGATGACAAATATATCGAAGAAGCGGCGGATAAAGAAGAAAGCAAGGAAAATCCGCAAAAATCCGCGACGGTAGTAAGCATTCAGAAGAAGAAACCATTTAATTATAAAATGTGGGGAAGCATTGCGGCAGCGGTTGTCATTCTTGCTGTTTCGGTGACTGTGCTTACATTCGGAATCAGGGCAGGAAAGGATAACAAACAGAAAAATGATTCTGTTCTGGAGATAAGTGATACGGTTGAATCATCGGCAATTATTAATCATAAGGCAGAAGATCGTGCGGATGCAGCCAGTGCGGCAGATGAAAGCAGATCATCTGAAAGAGAAGCTTCGGTTGAAAGCGGAACATCCGAAGACGAATCATATTCCAGTTCTGAAGCAAAAATAGGTTCTGATACAGAGTATTATTCAACGGATGATGTAGAAAAGGGAATATTCTCTTCGAAAGAAGCGGTTCCCGATATTTCAGACGGTATTAAAACCGTTGACGGAGATGACGTTTATCCGGAAAAACCAATAACAAATGATATCTCCCCCGACGCTCTTCTCCTTACCGCAGGCCGCTGGAATGACAATGCAAACTGGGGATTCTTTATGAATCTTGTAAATACGGGAAAGATTGCTTTTCCTGCGTATGGCCTTGATCCGATAAACAGAATAGTGATCACGCTGCAGGATGAGGACGGAAATCCTTTGGAAGGATATAATGTAAGCGCATGCTCGCTGACCGAGAATGTTGACTGTGATACCGGAGAAGAAGACTATGACGGAAAATATCTGGATTCATGGTTATATGAAGCGGTGAGTGATAAAAACGGTAAAGCCTATTTGTTCTTAAGAAATGACAGCAATCTTGAAGAGATCGGAATTTCCGTAAGAGCGGAATATAAGCCTTTAGCAAAAGAGGTTATAAAGCTTCAGAAGACGGAAGACAGCCAGGGTAACGGAAAAAATAAATATGCTCCCATTGAGAAAACAATTACGGTAAAAGGAGAAAACAGGAAAGGCAATGAGACTCAGGTAATGTTCATACTTGATACGACCGGTTCGATGGGCGATGAGCTGGCTTATCTTCAGAAGGATTTTTCCAAGATAGTGGAAGATGTGAATATTGATAATATCAGTTATTCGGTGAATTTCTACAAGGATGAGGGAGATGAATATGTTGTCAAATCGAATCCCTTTACCTCGGATGTCAAGGAAATACAGACATTACTTAATGCTGAAAGCGCTGACGGCGGAGGCGATCTGCCTGAAGCGGTTGCACAGGCTTTGAGCGATTGTATGCAAAATACCGGGTGGAATACCATGTCCGGAAAAAAGATCGCATTTCTTATTTTTGATGCACCGCCTCATGATGGCGAAGAGGAAGGCTTGTATACTGCTGTTAAAGCGGCGGCAAAAAGAGGTATCCATGTTATTCCGGTCGTGGCTTCAAATGCTGACAGAAAAACCGAGCTTTTCGGACGTGCCCTTGCAATAATGACAAACGGCGAATATGTATTCCTGACAGATGATTCGGGCATCGGTGAGTCACATCTTGAGCCCATCATCGGCGATTATGAGGTTGAAAAGCTTCATGATATCATTGTCAAGATCATTGAGGAATATGCCGAGTAAGAAATGTCGGGCTTACGACGATAAAAAATTCATTAAAAATGCAAAATATTACGGAAAAAAAGGATTATGATTAATCCTTTTTTTCTTTTTAAAGTTGAAAAAAATACCGTTTTGGTATATACTAATATCTTATAAAGGGGATAGTGCGGGCTTTACCGCGTCCCTAAGAAATTCAGGAGGATTTGGTAAATGGCAAAGAAATGGGTGTACTTATTCACCGAAGGTAACGCAAACATGCGTGAATTACTCGGAGGTAAAGGCGCAAACCTGGCAGAGATGACCAACATCGGTCTCCCCGTTCCCCAGGGCTTCACAATTACAACCGAAGCATGTACTCAGTACTATGAAGACGGCCGCGAGATCAACGAAGAGATCCAGGGACAGATCAATGAGTACATTTTAAAGATGGAAGAGATTACCGGCAAGAAGTTCGGTGACAAGGAGAATCCCCTCCTCGTTTCCGTTCGTTCAGGAGCACGTGCTTCAATGCCCGGTATGATGGATACAATCCTCAACCTTGGTCTTAACGAA
>JAFRWN010000044.1 GCA_017437965.1 Lachnospiraceae bacterium | reverse complement strand
GAGGACCACAATTCGGGAAAATCTGAACTCAGAAAAGGAGTAAATACCCCCTTAAACATCAATAATTCCCTATTTGAAGGGAATTATTTTTGTATTCGGGAAAATTTGAACTAAAAGCGGACTCTTAAAACGGGATATGCGTGAAAATACGCGGGATATGCGTCAAATCTTCCTTAATCCAACCGACAAAACCACCCTATTCGGGAAAAAATGAACTCATGGCAGCAGTTCTTTTCTATGTGCTGAAGTTTCATTTCGTAAAAGCAGCATAATGTACTCAATTTTTCCCGAATGCCAAGAACGGTACGCATGATTCGGGAAATTTTGAACTGTCGTATTTCAGCACATCCTCTTGCAAAACAGAAGAGTATCAGTTTAGTATTTCAAACAAGCCCTCTTTAATTACCGGGTATTTGCAAAAAAGGATACGACAAGAAGAAAAATCTGTTACAAACATCATTTTTTCCCGAAATAAAAAAATAATTTGTATAAATCGGGAAAAAATGATGTGAAAATCGTTGACATGGGAAGTGATAATTGGTAATATAATCTTATACTTTACAGAAAGGCAAGATTATGGATAAGAATGACCTGAAAAACAATCCGATGACATATTACATGGAACCGGACGGACAGTATTCACACTTTAACTCCACTCCATATGATGTCAGCACTCCGGTTTTTATTAAGAAAGCCAACATGCTGATCAAGCGTGTAGGCACGAGCTCGCTTTTTAGCGAGAAACTTATGCTCGCAGCAATCGCGACCGCTAAGAAAAGGACTAAGGCAGACATAGTAGGCTCCGAAGAACTGCAGTATTATGAAGACCTCTATAGGCGCACAAAGACAGACTTTTCCGAGGGCCTCATATCGGAGTTTTATAACAAGGATATAAAAGAGCTTTTCAACATGAAGAGTTCCAGCTTTTATAATGATCTTAATGACCTTATGAATCATGAGAAGTTCATGTCAAACTGGACTATCATGACAAAGGATGATGACATTACGGGAGTTACCGCCTGTATAACCGGTACCGTATACGATAATAAGAGAGGAAAAACCCTCATAAAATGGAACAACGACATAGCGGAAGCAGTCTTATGTTCAAAAGGAAACGGTACGATGCTTTCACTGGAGCTTATGGGAGGGTTCAAGGATCTGCAGAGTTTCAATACATACCAGTTATTAAAAGAAGAACTATCTTACCATGAGTACGTCCAGACTAAGATACGCAAGCAGAAACCGCTTAAAGAATACAGTACAAGTTTTTCTCTTGCCGAATTCAGGTTTCTTATCTCTACATATCAGGTGTCGATATCAAACTCGGAAAAAGACGAGATTGCAAGCAAGGTGAAAGAGCTTCTTCGTCAAAGCCGATATGATGAAGCAGAAAAAATGCTTATCAGCGCAAACAGGATCAGCTCTTATGCAGACTGGCACGACTTCAGGAGATATGTTCTAACCAATGTATCCAAGGCTGTCAATGGTTTCAAGAAGGCGCAGTACAAAAAAGAACTCGATGAATACGAGAAAGCCTGCATGGAAAATCACCCGACAGACATACATTTCCGGTACGAAGAGTTAAAGGATGGCAATACAAAGAAAGTAACCGGCATAAGATTTTTCGTCAGATGGGATACCGAAAAGGATGAAGATGCCACAGAAAAGGACAAGTCAAGGCATATCGAACGTCTGAAGAACGAGATAAGCCTCATACTTAAGATGCAGCTGAGCGACAATGACCTTAATGCGCTGCTCGATGCTGCCGACGGCGATACATATAAGATAAAGAATGCATGTGAATATACTGCAAACTATGACGGCGAAATAGATAACGTTATCGGTCTTGTAATATCTGCCATTAAGAACAGCTACTCCTCACCACAGAAATTTGACGCAAGCGAAGCAAAGGAAAGAATATCCATAGACGAGATTGAAACCAGGTATAATCCGGACAACAGACTTATTACCGAACTTGGTATAAGCATAATCGAGAAGAATCTGGTATTCAATGCCCTCTACGAAATGCTCAACACGAAGAAGTCGCATATCAAGATATCAGGTACGGACAGGCCTTCGGAATATGTAATAGGCAGGGTGAAAGATCTCAAACCGGAAGAGATAGCATTCATGGTCTCAAAAATGGAAGAGCGGATAAAATCCGGCAAGACACTTTCAGGCACTTATATAAGGACAATGTTATATAATGCACACGACGAATATGTGATGGCAGGGTATGAAAAATCCATAACCCAGAAAGAAAGTGCAGGGAAGTTCAGCAAGCCTGTCGGCAAGAGGACAGATTTCGAGCAGAGGGAATACTCTGACGAAGATTATAAGAAACTTGAACGCAAAAAACTTCAATGGCTAAAGAACGAAAAAGCAGAAAAATAAGCACTCAAACCTAAAAAGGACATACAGGTAAAACGATATGGGAGTTTACAGCCTATGAGAGAAGGACATTATGAAAGGATCCGTGAAGAGAGAGAACGGGCACATCTTACCCAGCAGGAAATGGCGGATTCACTCGGTATAAACAGGCGGACATATTCTTCGTATGAGATCGGCGTCCGTGGACTTCCTGTAGAAACGCTGATAAGCTTGGCAAAATATTTTGGCGTGACAACGGACTACCTGCTCGGGCTTACTGACTACAGGGAACCCTGCGAGCCTGTCCGACAGAGTACAGACGAAACTCCGGAAGAAGCAGTTAAGACTTACGAGATAACAGAGAGCTACAAGCTCGACAAAGAATACCAGGACATTTTCGATCTTGAATTGTCTGTAAGGGCTACAAAACTGCTCCTGTCAG
>JAFRWN010000043.1 GCA_017437965.1 Lachnospiraceae bacterium | reverse complement strand
CCGCTTACTCCCGAGCAGTTTGATGAGTGGAACGGTACGAGATACATCTAGGGAAGGAAAAGAGGCGATATAATTGTATTATTTCATTGTCAGCGCGGCTTCGGCAGGCGGTAAGGGACTTACGGTATGGAATGCGGTAAAGAAGGGTCTTTCAAATACCGATGTGAAATACAAGGCATACAGAACTGAGCACAAGGGTCATGCAGGAGAGCTTGCAAAAAAGATCTCGGAACTGCCGGATGAGGATATAAGGATAGTGATCCTCGGCGGTGACGGTACCGTGAACGAAGTGATAAACGGCATAACGGATCTTTCAAAGGTAAAGCTGGGTGTCATTCCTGTAGGTTCGGGAAACGATTTCTGCAGAGGCCTTGGTATCAAGGGTTCAGTTTCCGAAATACTTCGCGGAATCCTTGAAAGAAAGGGTGAGGATTATACTGCCGTCGATCTCGGTGAGGTTGAAACCGACGAATACGGAAGCAGGCTTTTTGCAATCAGTTCGGGCTTCGGGCTGGATGCGATAGTGTGCAAGACCGTTGATGAATCAAAGGGCAAGAAGGTGCTTAATTCTCTTGGACTTGGAAAACTTTCCTACGGAATACAGACTGTTTTCTCACTGTTTTCCATGGATACCTTCAGGGCAGGCGGAGAGAGCGATCTTGAGACCAGGTTATATAATGACGTAATCTTTGCCGCCGTAATGAACATGAGGGCAGAAGGCGGCGGAGTTCCGATGGCACCAGGTGCGGATCCTTTTGACGGACATCTTTCGGTCTGCTGCGCCCATGATATTCCCAAATGGAAGACTTTCATGTATTTCCCGAAGCTTCTTGCGGCAAAGCATGAGAATATCGAAGGTTTTGATATCTTTGAAACCTTCAGTCTTAATATGGTGTTGAATAAGCCGGTTGTGCTCCATACCGACGGAGAGTGTGTAGGAGAGGTGAGTAAGCTCCATTTCGAATGCAAAGCCGGTGCATTAAAACTGATAAATGCCATAAATATGACGTAATATATTGAATTATTGACATTTATGATCGGAAAATCAAAAAAGCTTCAAGGCGGTTGCGCTTTGGAGCTTTTTTTGATATAATTGTAAGCGAGAAAGTGTTTATTTCAGACAGAACGGAAATATGACGGAGGAAAGAAAATGAATGAACTTAATATGAACCTTGTTGGTTATGCGGAGAAAAACGAAGGATTATGCCGCAAAAATGATGAGGTCCCGAAAGAGCTTTATCTGAAATATAATGTAAACAGAGGTCTCAGGGATCTTAACGGAAATGGTGTAATTACAGGCCTGACCCATATTTCAAAGATCAAATCCTTTGAGAAGGTTAACGGAGTAAAGACACCATGTGACGGCGAGCTCTGGTACAGAGGATATAATATACGCACGATAATCGAAGAACTCGGCGACGAGCTCGGCTTTGAAAAGGTTGCATACCTGCTTTTAATGGGCGAAATACCGGAGGGCGAGACCCTTAAGGAATTCAAGGAGATAATCGGTTACAGCAGGACGCTTCCTACAAACTTCACACGTGACGTAATAATGAAGGCTCCGAGTGAGGATATAATGAACTCCATGACAAGGAGTATACTTACCCTCGCTTCCTATGACGAGTCGATAAGGGACAACTCACTTAGCAACAGCCTAAGGCAGTGCATACAGTTGATAAGCCTTTTCCCGTTACTTGCGGTTTACGGTTACCATGCTTTCAACCACTATGAAAACGGCGAGAGCATGTATATACACAGGCCAGATCCCGAGCTTTCAACAGCTGAAAACCTGCTGATGATGTTAAGACCGGACAAGAAGTATACAAAGACTGAGGCAAAGGTTCTGGATACCGCATTGATACTCCATATGGAGCACGGCGGCGGAAACCATTCAACATTTACCACTCATGTTGTTACTTCATCGGGTTCGGATACATATTCCACGATGGCAGCTGCAATGTCTTCACTTAAAGGACCGAAGCACGGCGGTGCAAACATCAAGGTAATGGAAATGATGGAGAACATCAAGGCCAATGTCAAGGATCTTACCGACAAGGAAGAGGTAAAGAAATATCTTTCCGATATGCTTGACGGAAAAGTGTTTGACGGAAAGGGACTGATCTACGGAATGGGTCATGCTGTATATTCCCTTTCAGATCCGAGAGAAAGAATATTCAAGGGCTATGTCAAAAAGCTCGCGGATGAAAAGAATAAAGACAAAGATATGTCGCTTTACTCGATGATAGAGGAGCTTGCTCCGATACTTATCGCAGAGAAGAGGCACATCTATAAAGGTGTAAGTCCGAATGTCGATTTTTACAGCGGTTTTGTATATGAGATGCTCGGAATACCCAGAGAACTATACACCGCCATTTTTGCGATCGCGAGGATTGCGGGATGGTCGGCTCACAGAATTGAAGAGCTGGTATGTACGGACAAGATCATCCGTCCGGCATATGTCAGCATAATGGATGAAATAAGATAATGCCTGGATGCTTTTTATAAAGCAGAACAGGAGGGGTTATGAAGAAAAAACTACTCATGGGGCTGATGGCGGTATTTTTACTTGCTTCCTGCGGTAAAAGCGGTGTTAAAGGGGATAATACCGAAGCCGAACTTGAGCTTGACAAAACAAAAACCGAGTATGAAGCAAAGCTTACCGAGATTGCCGAAACTGAGGCAAGGCTTAATGAAGTTATTAGCGAACTGGAGAAGAATAAGGAATCGGCATCAACTGAGGCACCGACTCCGGATGTCACTGAAACACTTGTGCCGGACGATCCTAAAACGCTTGTGCCTGAAGTGAGTGAGACGCCTGTTCCGGAAGTCACTGTGACACCCACTCCGGAAATTACTGTGACACCCATTCCGAAAGCAACATTAACACCTACTCTTAAGCCTACTGCCACACCGACCTTTACACCGGTTTCTACAAAGCCTGCATATACGATCAAGGAAATTAATCCTGTTACAATGTATGCTTCAAATGGCGTGAATGTAAGGAATGCTCCGAATGTGGGCGGCAAGCTGGTAGGAAGTCTTGAAAAGGGCGATGCTGTGACTGTTACGGGACAGTGCACTGAAAGCGGATGGTACCGCATTCTTTACGGTGACAGCGTGGCATATGTCAGCAATTCTTATATTTTGAAATCAGCGCCTACCAATTCGCCGACTCCAAAGCCTGCCACACCGACCCCGAAACCGGCCACGGTAACTACGAAACCTGCGACCAGCACACCCAAGGCTGCAACAAGTACACCGACTCCGGCTACCCTTACCCCGATAATAAAGGTAAAGGTTCCTGATGGAACAGAAAACAAGAAAATAGCCGAACAGGCAAAGGTTCACTACAATACCTATAAGGCCTACTACAATGAAGTGGTAAGGCTTGTAAATATAATAAGGGCAGAAGTAGGCGTTGCACCTGTCGAGCTTGACGAAACACTTTGCATCGCTGCAGGCATCAGGGCGATTGAAATGGATGAGAATAACTATTTTGACCATTCAAGACCTGATGGAAGAAGCAGTTCTACAGCTGTAGACGAAGTTGGCATATATTGGTTCAGCTATGCGGAAAACATCGCATGGAACTACACTTCACCGGCTGAGGTTGTAGAAGCATGGAAGAATTCGGCAGGCCACTATGCAAATATGATCAACAAGAAATACGGAAGCATCGGCATCGGCTACAGCTTCCGATATAACAACGGAACATTCTGGGTACAGGAGTTTACAGACTAAAATGGTACTTATAAGTTTTTACGGACATGACGTTATAGGCGACCTGATGCCGGCCATAACTCTGAGGCCGGAGAAGATATATATTCTCTATGACACCAGGCGCTGTCGTCGTTCGGATATCAAAAATCTTAAGGATGCGCTTATGAATCGCATTTCCGATGCCAAAGCGGTATCGGTTGAATGCGATTCATTTTCCGTGAAATCGGTGCATGCCGCAATCGTTAAAATCATGATGGAGAACAAGGACAAAAAAGTCTACGTTGACGTGACAGGAGGTCCTGAGCTCATGACCGCGGCAGGCTGCAGCTTTGCAAGAGACAGAGGAGCAATCCCTATTTATCTCGATCTGGATAAATTTGTTCTTTTCGAGGTCTACAATGAGGGTAACAGATTTCCTGCGGCGGAGATAAAGCTTGATGATTATCTGATGGCTATAGGCGCAAGGCAGTTCTCGAATTCACATCAGCTTCCTCTTCGTGAGGAATATGACAATATCTGTGAGATGGCCGAATATATCTTTGATAATCTCAGTGCATGGAGCAAGCTCGAAAAGTATCTCGAGGCGGCGGTAGGCGGAGATGAGATATATGAGTTCTGTATTTCCAGGGATATGTTTGAGTGCGGATATGAAAACTACAGGCAGGTTGAAGCTCTGCTTGATAAATTCTGTTCGCTGGGCTTTTTGATCGCAAAATCCCGCATGGACTATGAAATAGCGGGAAAGAAATATAAGCAGTACCTTACCACCTACGGAATGTGGCTTGAACTTTATATTTACATTAACGCACTTAAGTATTATAATGAGGTTTATCTTGGTTTTATAATTGACTGGGATAAGGACGAGGATACCAAGTCAAACGATAACGAAATTGACGTGATCGTTATGGCGGGCAGCATGCCGGTATTCATATCCTGCAAGACGCGTAAGCCTGAGGCAAAAGATGTGTGCGAGGTAGGATTCCTTGCAAACCGCCTCGGCGGATCACGTGCTAGAAGCGTACTTGCAACTACCTATCCGGTAAAGGATGCCGGAGACGCTGTAAACAGTATTTTTTCAAGGCTCAAGAAGTTTGACGTGGGTCTTATCGAAACCAAGGATTTCAAAAAGAAAAAGGCAGCTGACATTTTTGAAGAGGCCTTTAAAAGTACAAAAAGTGAGAGATAGAGGATGAGTATATTCAACGTAGAACTGAAAAGAGTGGTTGACGACAGCTATGAGATTGAAACGGGACAGGAACTTTCGGACAGTCTATTAATGGACCTTAAAGCAGGTCTTGTAGGAAAACTTAAGAAGTTTGCGCTTATTACTGATTCGGCGGTCAAGGAATTATATGCCGATGCAATCTTTGAAAAACTTACAGATGCCGGCTTTTCGGGTAAAATGTTCGTGTTTCCCGCAGGTGAGAAGAGCAAGACCAGGGAAACCAAGGCAAAACTTGAGGATGAGATGATCGAAGCCGGTTACAAGCGTGACTGCTTTGTACTTGCGGTCGGTGGAGGTGTTGTTACCGATCTGTCGGGCTTTCTTGCAGGCACATATGGACGTGGAGTGCCTTTCGTAAACTATGCAACGACGTTACTTGCGGCAGCGGATGCGTCGGTCGGCGGAAAGACTGCGGTTGATACCCCTG
>JAFRWN010000042.1 GCA_017437965.1 Lachnospiraceae bacterium | reverse complement strand
GACCTGTTGAACCCCTGCTCAATGCTTATGTATATCGGTTCGATTGCAAACGGCGGGCAGGCAGCTATACCTACAAATCTTCTGGAGGTTACCGATCCCGAAGGAAATGTGATAAAGACAGGCGAGACAGTAATGAACAAGCAGGTAGTAAATCCCGCTACCGCACAGAAGATGAAGGAAATAATGGTAAACAATACCGTTAACCATCCCAGCCACTACGCTACAGGCCGATTCAATGTACGTATAGGTGCAAAGACCGGTACCGTAAACCGTGCCGACACAGGCTACAACGGCTGGTTCGTAGGATTCTGTGACGAGCCGGAATATCCTTTTGCTTTCGTCTGCTTCGTTGAACGCGCCGGCTACGGTGTTGCCATCCCCGGTGGTATCTGTGCAACAATGCTAAAGGCACTATGCGTACCGGAATATGCAATGCCTGTTGAGACTGAAGATACCGAAGCAAGCGTAACACCGACACCATAAAAGCGATAATTAAAATACATAACAACAAAAAAGCAGGAACGAATCTTCGCTCCTGCTTTTATAGTTTACTTACTCTATGCTATTTCTTAGAATATACGCATCCGCAGTAATCCTGCCGGTAAAGCCCGTATTCTTCTGACAATTCTATCGAACGCTTGTAACCGTTCTTTTTTTTGAAATCGCTCGGAAGATAGTTGACACCGTATTTCTCCGCAAGCTCCTCTCCTATTTTTACAAGCCTCTCTGCGTCCTTATACGGACTTATTGAAAGTGTCGTGGTAAAATAGTCAAAACCATGCGCTGCGGCATATTCCGCGCTTTTTGTAAGCCTGAGCCTGTAGCAGACAGTACATCTGCCACCTCTCTCCGGCTCGTTTTCAAGACCTCGTACAGCATCGGAAAACTCGGCTGCATCATAGTCTGCAACAACAAGTTCAACAGGTGAAGATAGCGGCATTTCGGAAAGAAGACGCTTTAGCTCACTTACCCTGTAATCAAACTCAGACTGTGGCGAGATATTCGGATTATGATAATAAACCGTTATATCAAAATATTTTGTCAGATATTCCAGACAGTAGCTTGAACATGGGGCACAGCAGGCATGAAGTAAAAGCTTAGGCCTCCTGCCTTCTTTTACCAGCCCGGCGGTGATCACATCCAGCTCCTTCTGGTAATTTCTCTTCTCAGACATATTTGGAAACTATCCTCTCAAGTGCCGCAACAAGCTTGTCCAGTTCCTCTTCCGTTCCTACCGTTATTCTCAGATAATTATCGATCAGAGGCTTCTCAAAATACCTGACATAAATCTTACGGTTGCGAAGCTCCTGGAAAATTATCTTTGCAGGAATACGGTTATGTGTCACAAAAAGGAAGTTTGCCGAGCTCTTCGGATAGTAAAAACCAAGCTCACGAAGGCGGGTTGCCATGTGCCTGCGGGTCCTTAGTATCTTGTTTTTCGTTTCCTCAAAATAGGCTCTGTCACTTAAAGAAGCAACGCCTGCCTCCACCGTCAGTGTATTCATGGTGTAGGAATTATAGGAATTCTTTACATTCTTAAGTGCACTGATAAGTTCGGGTGAGCCTATCGCAAAACCAATTCTCACACCCGCAAGCGAACGCGATTTTGAAAAAGTACGTACAACCAGAAGGTTTTCATATTTATTTACAAGCGGAAGTACGGTATGCTCAGCGAAGTCCACATAAGCCTCATCAACAATAACAACGCTGTCGGGATTCTTTGCAATGATTTCCTCAAGATCATCCGGATCCATTTCAATTGAAGTCGGTGCATTGGGGTTTGCAATGACAATACCGCCGTTTTCGCAGAAATAATCCTCCTTTACGATAAAAAACGAAGGATCCAGCTTCTTGGTCTCGTATTTAATTCCGAAAAGCTCACACCATACATCATAGAATGAATATGTGATATCCGGGAATAATACAGGCTTATCGGAATTAAAGCAGGTAAGAAATGCCATTCCGAGCACGTCATCCGAGCCTACACCCGTAAAAATCATGTTCTCGGGCACCTCATACTCATCCGAAAGCGCCTTTACAAGCTTATCCGCCTCAGGTGCCGGGTATTTCCGGAGCTGGTCGGTATCAAACCATGCCAGCATCTCCCTTACTGCCGGTGCCGGAGGATAAGGATTCTCGTTGGTATTAAGCTTTACTATATCATTTACCTTGGGCTGTTCACCGGGAACATAGGCCCTTACTTTTCTAAGATTGTCTCTCCAGTTACCCATGATTATCTCTCTTTTCTCTTTTAGATTCTGACTAAAAGTTTTTTACGACAGTCCGTATTCCTTTGCCAGAGCTTCAAATGCAGGAATTGAACGTACTATCATGTCATAGTCTACGCAGTATGCAAGGCGGACATATCCGGGGCCCATAAAGCCTCTGCCCGCAACGATAAGCAGATGGTATTTCTTAGCCGCAGCCGAAAATGCCACATCATCACCGTCCGGAGCCTTTACCCAGAGATAGAACGCTCCCTGTGGCTTCACACACTCAAAACCGAGCTTTGTTAGCGATTCATAGAGAAATTTCCTGTTTTTGTCATATACGTTAACATCGGTCGAACAGTCGATGCAGGCCTCGATCACCCTCTGCTGAAGTGAAGGTGCATTTACAAAGCCAAGCACACGGTTTGCAACTGCAGCACCGCTTATGATCATTTCCGCATCATCAAGTTCATCGGGCATTACAAGATACCCGATACGCTCACCCGGAAGTGAAAGCGACTTGCTGTAGGAATATCCGACTATAGTGTTATGGTAATACTTTGTAAGGTAAGGAACATCCACGCCGTCATAGGCCAGTTCCCTGTAGGGCTCGTCTGCAATCATATATATCGAAATGCCAAGCTCCTTCTCCTTCTTTACAAGAACCTCTGCAATCTCTTTTATCACGCTTTCGGGATAAACAACGCCAGTAGGGTTATTGGGATTGTTGATGATCAGCGCCTTGGTATTCTTTGTTACCATCGACTCAAGCACCGCCGGATCCGGCATAAATCCATTGTTTATTGTCTGGACCGGAATGACCTTACCTCCGAAGTTTGCAACATAATTGTTATATTCCACGAAATACGGTGCAAAAGCAAGTACATCATCACCGGGATTTAAAAGCGTTTTAAGGATTACATTGAGTCCTCCGGCAGCACCTACAGTCATCAGTATATTCTTTGCTGAAAATGCTGTACCATGCAGTTTGTTAAGATGATCTGCAATCACCTGCCTGGTCGAAGGATAGCCTGCATTGTTCATATATCCATGCAAAGCCACCGAATCGGTCTCTTCGGTAATCTTTATTATTGCCTCATTTACCTCCTTGGGTGCCGGAACACTGGGGTTACCGAGGCTGTAATCATATACATTTTCCTTTCCGAATTCGGCTGCCATCCTGGCCCCCTCTTCGAACATGGCCCTTATTGCAGAACCGTTTTCAACAAGTTTTTTTACATTTTCGGAAATCATTTCATACTCTCCTTCTATACTTTACTGCTTCCTATTCCCGCATTCCGATTATCGGTGCGCCTGTGCCCCTGATATAATCGCCCGTGATCGTAACGGAGCCTATCATCGGATCCTTCGGGATTTCAAACATTATGTCAAGCATATATTTCTCAATAATCGCCCTCAGCGCACGTGCACCGGTCTCGTTTGCCATTGCCTGCTTTGCGATCTCGGAAAGAGCATCATCGTCAAACTCAAGCTTTACCTCATCCATCTCAAAAAGCTTCTTGTACTGCTTTGTGATCGCGTTCTCCGGCTCGGTAAGTATGCGCTTAAGTATTTCCTCATCAAGTCCCTTAAGGGCAAATACAACAGGGAGACGGCCCAAAAACTCAGGTATCATTCCGTATTCACGGAGATCCTCGGTCGTAACCTTGTTCATGATATCGATATCATTGTCAAACTTATCCTTAAGGTCCGCTCCGAAACCGATTGAAGAGGTCTTTGTCAGCCTGTTCTTTATTATCTGCTCAAGATCAGGGAATGCGCCGCCGCATACAAAAAGTATATTCCTTGTATTGATGGTTGTCATCGGCACCATCGCGTTCTTGCTTGTGGAACCCACAGGTACTTCAACCTCGGAACCCTCAAGTAGTTTCAACAGCCCCTGCTGAACGCTCTCACCGCTTACATCCCTCTGGTGTGCATTCTTTTTCTTTGCAATTTTGTCAATCTCATCAATGAAAACAATGCCATGTTCGGCACGCTCGACATCATTGTCGGCATTTGCAAGGAGTTTTGAAAGCACGCTCTCAACATCATCACCGATATAGCCTGCCTCTGTAAGCGAGGTCGCGTCGGTAATTGCAAGCGGAACATTCAGTATTCCGGCAAGTGTACGGAGAAGGTAGGTTTTACCCGATCCGGTCGGTCCGAGCATCAGCATATTCGACTTCTCGATCACAACTCCGTCCTTCTGGCCTCCGGCATTCTTTTCCTCATGAAGCACACGCTTATAATGGTTGTAAACCGCAACGCTTATCGCTTTCTTCGCATAGTCCTGACCTACCACATGCTTATCGAGCATTTCCTTTATTTTGCTCGGTGTAGGCAGGTCCTTAAGCGTCATATTCTTAAGCTCCGGATTGTTGTTTGCCGGCTTTTCCTTCTTTGTCTTCACCTTCTGCTTGTTCATCTGACCGAGGCTTCCGGGAAATACCAGCTTGATGTTTCCGAAAGGAAAAGGAATATTCTTCTCTGTCTTATCTTCTTTTTCCTTATTGTCATCATCCGGGTTTTCTGCCTTTGTACCCTCAGGCCCGGGGTTCTGCTCAGTCTTTTTCTCCGGATCCGCCTTTATCCCTGAATCCGTCTTTTCTTCTCCGCCAGCCTTTGTCTCAGCGCCGGGAGTACTGTCATTCTGGGATTTCTGTGCCTTCTCGATCATATCCTTGAACTCCCCAAGGAAATTAAACGGCGGGAAACCTCCCTGAAATAGATTTTCCAGGTTTTCCATTTTTCCGAGCATGTCAAGAGATCTCTGCATACAGTCCTTGCATACATAGACATTTTCCTGAAGTTTCAACATCTTCCCTGCCTTGGATTCGTTCCTGTGGCAGAGAGTGCATACATTTTCATAATCATTATTTTCCAAAAACCTTCACCTCCAAAAATTCCGGTTTAATAGGCATTCTCATTTCTGAATCCCTTGAAAATTGTCATAAACATAATCTTGATATCAAACACAAAGGTCCAGTTCTCAATATAGTAAAGGTCACAGTCTATTCTTTTTTGAATCGAGGTATCTCCTCTGTAACCGTTTACCTGGGCCCAGCCCGTCATTCCGGGTCTTACCTGGTGTTTTATCATGTATCTGGGAATTTCCTCCCTGAATTTTTCAACAAAAAACGGTCTTTCGGGTCTCGGTCCCACAAGGCTCATATCACCTTTAAGGACATTGAAAATCTGTGGCAGTTCATCCAGGCTTGTGCTTCTGATAAAGTGGCCCAGCCTTGTTATTCTGGCATCCGCATTTCCGTCACCCGTCCATTGATATTCATCCTCTCCGTTTGACACTACAGCCATCGAGCGGAATTTATACATCATGAAAGGCTTGTTATGAAGCCCTACTCTTTCCTGCTTATATATTACAGGCCCTTTTGAATCAAGCTTTATAAGTATCGCAATTACTGCCATCGGTATCGCAAATACCACAAGGCAAACAAGCCCGAAAAGTATATCGAAGATCCTCTTTGCAGTTTTCTTTGAAAACTCAGTGAGCGGAACATTTCTGATATTCACTATCGGAAGTCCGAGCATATCCTCCATTACGGGAACCGTCGGGATGATATTATGATAGTCCGGAATGAATACGGTATGGCAGCCTGACTTCTCGCAGATGCCTACCACACGTCTCAGCTTATAATAATCGTTTATATTAAGGGCAACAACGACCTCGTCGAAATTATTTTCTTCTAAAAGCTTTGTCAGATTTGCAATATTTCCGATAACGGAAATGCCCTTATACTCAGTTCCTATCTCGTTTTCGTCATCCACAAAACCATGGATATAATAACCCCACTGGGGATTATATTTTATTCTGTCAACATAGCCGCGTCCTACCGTGCTGTAACCGATGATCAGCACATGGCGGAGGTTTATGCCCTTGTTTCTCAGATATTCAAAGCCCGACTGCACAAGATGCCTCATGCAGAATCCGAGAAGCGTGTTTACCACGAAGAATATTCCGAGGAACCAACGTGAAATGTTCATTTCCTTCGTAAAGAAGAGTACGAAAGCTATGAATACAAGTCCGATGACATTGGCCTTCACCAGATTCCAGAGCACTACTCTCTTTCTTCTCCTCGCACCATAAAGGTCACATTTCGAGAAGATATAAAGATAGCCCGGAACAACAACCAGCAGATACTTGGCGTATTCGCTGAGCGGATAGTACTCCACGTTATTGTCCAGCTCAAAAAGCCAGATATTTGAAAGAGCACCGAAACGCAGGCTGTATGCCACAAAATATGAAATTATGATGATTAAAACGTCGAAGACTATTCTGATGCCTTCGCCGCGGTTCTGCTGTTTCATAATGCTTCCTTTCGCTAAAACATCATTCTATATAATAATATATTTTACGCTTAAATACAAGTAAAAAAGACTTTTTTCATAGTTTCGTAACAAAACGTAATAGAAACTTAATAACAAAATGCTTGATTTTTTTTATATTATATGCTATATTTGGTATTGTCTTATAGACTATATGTCTTATTTGGTGTTATTAAAGAAGGGATGACAATGAAGTTTTTGAAAACAATGCTTTCTGTTCTTTGCTTTTTGGCTATTGGAGCATGTACAGTAATATGTCTGTATGAGGTGTACAACTCCTATATTTCCAAAGATCCGAAGAACGTGATCACCTACAGGCAGCTGATGCAGGACAGTAAGGAATACTCCTACGGCTACAAAGCAACGGAGGATATTGCAATTACTGAAGAGGTTGCAAGCCCGGCTGTTGCGACTGTAGAAACCGCTACCGACGAAAACGCATCAGATTTCACCCTCTCCGGTGATGTAGCAGGTGGTATTCAAAGCGAAATGAACGAAATAAAGACTGCAAACGATTTCTGATTTGTCTGCAGTCTTTTTTCTTTACTCTTTTTCTGAAGCAATAAGCGCCGATGCAATAACGTCATCCATATCATAATAACGGTATTCGGCAAGTCTTCCTCCGAAAATATAATTGTCAAGCTTATCCGCCTTTGCTTTATATTTTTCATAAAGCCGGCGGTTTTTTTCATCTCCGATGGGATAGTATGGCTCATCGCCCCTCTTCCACTCACATGGATATTCTCTGGAAATTACTGTTTTTTCTCCGCTGCCGAATTCAAAATGCTTATGCTCAATTATCCTGGTATAAGGTATTTCGCGCTCAGTATAGTTTACAACGGCATTGCCCTGGTAATTTTCACAGCCAAGCACTTCGGTTTCAAAACGCACCCTTCTGTACTCAAGCTCACCTTCAGAATAATCAAAGAATTCATCGATCGCGCCCGTATAGACTATCTTTTTTGCAAGTGCCTCAAGCTCACTCTTTTCTTTCAGAAAATCAACACCCGTACGGACTTCGATTCCCTCGAGCAGTTTCTCCGCTATCTTTGTATAGCCTCCGACAGGAATGCCCTGATATCTGTCCGAGAAATAGTTATTGTCATATATGAACCTTAAGGGCAGCCTTTTTATTATTGACGCAGGAAGATCCTTTGCGTCCCTTCCCCACTGCTTTT
>JAFRWN010000041.1 GCA_017437965.1 Lachnospiraceae bacterium | reverse complement strand
TTTCGTCAAGTATGATCTTGGCGGGTTGGCCGTCGTCTTTTGAAACATAGTCATTAACTTTCTTATTAAGCGAGAAATAAAGTGCTGCGGAAAACAGAAAGCAGACTGCCCAGAGCACGAGTGCAATGGTAAGAAGTGTTCCCATACCCCAGAATACTATCATTAAAATGACTGCCGTAAGCAGTACTACCGATAAAATCATAAATTTGAGTGTGGATTTAAAAATATCAGCTACCTTCATTTCGGGGTTCTGCCTCAGCTTCTGCAGCTGTCCGGCTACGCTTATCAGTTCTTTTGCTTCTTCTTTTGTAACTTTGTTTTTGCTGATAATTTCCATAGGAATCCTTTCTTATGTTGCATCTCAGGGGATTTAAACATTATATTGCTTTTTAAAAATTCTACTGTTATTTACCGCTTTTGTCAAGGGAAACAGCATATATTTTTATTGATGAAAATTGTGAAATGTGATATTCTTTAAAGAGAATGCTTTAAAATTGGGGGTGAGCAAAAAATGGAAATCAGAGACAAATTCTGCCGTAACTGCGGTGCGGAACTTGGAAAGGATGCAAAGTTCTGTATGGAGTGCGGGGTAAAAATCCCGGTGCCGGATGAGAAGCTGGCAGCACCGAAAAAAGCTCCGGATGACAAGGGACTTAAGCTTCTTGTTGACTGCTGCAGTAAAACCATGGGACTCCCGGTCAGTAACGGGCTTGACGAAACGGTTCTGTACCTTAACGAACAGACCGGGGAATACCAGATCCATACCTATTATAAAATGGCCGGCCAGCCCACGGAACTTCACAGAGCTTATAAAGCTGATAAGGATGTGTATGAGAAAATTATTCAGTGTATCAACGAGCTTGAACTGACGAAATACGAAGGTGTCATGGCCTGCGGTATGATAGGCGGGGAATATGTGGTCAAATTCGTGATCGGAGAGAAAGTGTACCGCATTACAACCTCAAATGTTCCGTATCAGGAGCATAATAAGCTCTATAATGTGGGAAGCCTTCTGGGTTCCTTAAGGGGAGATGAAATTTAGTAAACGGAATGAAAATTCCATATAAAGGAGATTTGAAAAATGGAAGAAACAATGAAGGATTTTGAACAGATGCTTGAAGAATCTTACAGCCTGATGGGTGACGGGGTTCATGATACGGATGAGCTTCTGGCTTGGAGAAAAGCTGAGGAACTGAAGGCATCGCAGGAGAATATTACCGTTACGGTGAATGAGATCGTAAAGGGCGGAGTGGTTGCAGACTTCGAAGGAATACGGGCATTTATTCCGGTTTCGAAATTATCGCTTGAGAGAGTGGAGGATCTGAATCCCTTCTTCGGAAAAGAAATTGAAGTCAGGGTATTCGAGGCTGACATGGACGAAGATAAGCTCATTCTGTCCGCCAAGGAAATCCTGAAGGAGAAAAGGGAAGTAAACAAGGCGAAAAAAATTTCCGAGGTGAAGGTAGGAGAAGTGTTCCACGGTACAGTTGCCACAATAAAGGATTATGGCGCATTTATCGACCTCGGCGAGGGCATGTCCGGACTGGTACATATCTCCCAGATATCACATCAGAGAATCAAGCATCCGAAGGTTGCCCTTAAAGAGGGCCAGGAGGTCGATGTCAAGGTAATCGATGTAAAGGACGGTAAGATTTCCCTTTCAATAAAGGCTCTTCTGGAGAACCCTGCGGAAGAAGAAACCGAAGAAGAGGTAGTGATTCCGGAGTCAAAGGAAATCGGAACATCACTTGGTGATCTTTTCAAAGGAATTTTCTAAAAGGAGCATGAAACATAAGATACTTCTTGCCCGTAAAGAACTGTTGTGCTAAAATAGAAAAAAATGTATTGGAGGATAAAGGATGAGCAGGCGTAAAAGAATCGCTTTGTTTGCGGCCTATCCCGAGATTACGCATGTAAGACGGGTAATAGAGGGCGTGATGGAGCAGTGCAAAAAATATGATTATGATCTCTGTGTGTTTGCGCCCAGTGTTCATCTTTCTTTTCCTCATGTGGATTATGTCAGGGGCGAGGCCAATATCTATGAGCTTGCCAATTTTTCGGAGCTTGACGGAGCAATCCTCGACACCGATACTCTTTTCGGAGATCATGATAATCAGATCTGCAAAAAGCTTGTTGCAAGGCTTAATGAATATGGAAAACTTCCGGTATGTGCGCTTGAAATCCCCCTTGACGGTACAAAACTGATAAAAAGCGATAATGAAGAGGCACTAAGGGAAGAATGCCGCCATGTGATCGATATTCATGGACGTAAGAAATCTGCATACTTACCGGGCCTAAGGATAATAGTGTTGCGGAGCAGAGACTGTCGATTTTCCTTGATGAAATCGGAAAGCACGGACTGAGTGTCCTTCCAGAGCATATCATATACGGTGATTTCTATTATTTCAGCGGTGACGCACTTGCAAAGAAGATTGCGGCAGGAGAAATATCCATGCCGGATGCTGTGGTATGTGCGAGCGACTGCATGGCGATGGCACTTGTTGACAGGCTGGTGAAACTTGGGGTGCGCGTGCCGGAGGACGTCGTCGTTGTAGGTTTCGATTCTTCGGATGAAGGTGCGATCAATCCCGTGACGGTTTCGTCTTATGAGCCCTCGGACAAGGAAATGGGGGCAAATGCCGTTGATTATCTGAGAACTGTGATCGAGCCCGGTGCGGAACTTTTTCCTTTTGAGGTGAGCGCTTCGGCACAGTTCCATGCCGGTGCAAGCTGTGGCTGCCAGACCGACCCGGCATATGCAATGAAGAATTTCAGAAAAAGTCTTTATATAAGCTCATACAACCTGGCCGATGAGGAACAGGCGGAGCAGGTCGGACTCGGTGCTTTCATGGAAAGCTATGCAATGGAAGGATTTACTGCGTCAAAGACTGCCGAGGAGTGCATAAGCAATATTTATGAATATGGAGCACTGCTAAAACCTTACCGCAATTTCTATCTCTGCCTTAAAGAAAACTGGCTGGACATGGAAGATGTGGTCTATGAGGGTTATCCGGAGAACATGAAAATTTTTGCGGCAAGCTCCAATGTGGGTGAGGAGAGCGTGAACGGCGAGGAAAAGGCAGTATTGTTTTCTACCTCAAAAATGCTGCCGTATCTGAATAAAGACAGGAAGGAACCTTCGATATTTTACTTTTCACCCGTTCATTTTGACGGCCAGCTTTTAGGTTATGCTGTGCTCGAGAGGGAAATGTTAAGCCAGCCGACACTCAATGTAATTTACCGTAACTGGTTAAGATATATCAATAACGCCCTTGAAATGACCCGTTCAAAGGAACGTCTGCAGACACTTTCCGTAATAGATGCCATGACCGGAGCGCTGAACAGGCGCGGAATGTATGTAAGATACAAGGAAATGCTTGCCCAGGCTAAGGACGGCGATGCGCTGTTTGTAAGCGTTGTGGATATGGACGGACTGAAATATGTGAATGATACCTTCGGCCACAAGGAAGGGGATTTCGGAATAAAAACCATCAGCAGTTCGCTGATGCAGATGGCTAGAAGCGGTGAAATCTGCGTCCGGAGCGGTGGTGACGAATTCTTCCTTATCGGCATCGGAGATTATAAAGACAGCGACGAAGCCGAAAGGGCAAAAATGTTTTCGGAAATAGTAAGCAAAGCTTCCGAAAAAGCCGCAAAACCCTATAATATTTCAGCAAGCATAGGCTGCATAGTATTTGAAGACTGTAAAAAAGTCAGTCTTGATGTGGCACTCAGTGAGGCTGACGAGAGAATGTATAACTATAAAGTAAGAAACCGCCGCCACAGAAGCGTGTGACAAAAGGGGGAGCATGGGCGTAAGCGTACGGAAAAAAACGATAATATCGGTACTGCTATGTATGTTTCTCAGCCTGTTGCTATTTTCAGGCTGTGACAGCGGAAGTAAGGAAAGCAGTGCAGAAAGCGATACGGAAAAGAAAACTGCGCCGGTTTTATCCATTGAATGCTTAAGTGTCGGGAAAGCGGATGCCTTTGTGCTGTATACTGCGGGTTCCTGTGTGATCATTGACTGTGGCGAAAAAAATGATGGTAAGGATATAGTAGACTTTCTGGACGATAAGGGAATCAACAAAATTGACTGCCTGATAATCAGCCACTTTGACAAGGATCATGTCGGCGGTGCTAAGAAACTGATAAAAAACAAGAGCATAGACAAGGTCTATGTTACCTACCGCACGAAAACAAACGGAAGAACCGAGGATTTTGACGAGGCTCTTTATGGTGCCGGACTTGAAAGCGAAGAGCTGAGGACGGTTACGGAGTTTGAACTTGACGGCATAGTATATAAGATTTTCCCGCCTCTTCTGGAACAATATGGTTCGGAGGATGACAGCAACGACTCTTCGTTGGTTGTGAAGGTTACTGCAGGGGAAAGGTCTGTGTTGTTTGCCGGAGATGCCGAGAACAGAAGGCTTTCGGAACTGCTTCAGAATGACGAGCTTAAGGCGGATATCCTGAAAGTACCCCACCATGGTAAAAAAGAGGACCTGAGCGCCTTGTTCACCACGCATATTTCTCCGTCATATGCGGTGATCACCTCATCCGACGACGAGAAGGAAGATGCGGAGATAATAAATATCCTTAAAGAAAAAAATGTTAAGACCTTCCTGACAAGAGAAGGCAATGTAACGATAAAGATAGAAAAGAATGAAATACTCATTACACAGGAGTAAAGCAATGAGTGATGATAAATTGCTTCTTTCACTTGTGGTTCCGTGCTGCAACGAGGAAGAGGTGCTACAGAACTTTTATGATACGACGCTTGCAGTGCTTAACGGCATGACGGAGCTTTCCTATGAATTTGTTTTCATAGATGACGGCTCGAAGGACAAGACCCTGTCGATAATGAAAGAGCTTGCAAAAACAGACAAAAACGTTCGCTATATTTCATTTTCGAGAAATTTCGGAAAGGAAGCAGGCATACTTGCAGGTCTCCGTGCGGCAGCCGGGGACTATGTTGTGCTGATGGATGCGGATCTTCAGCATCCTCCGAAATATCTTCCCGAAATGTATGACAAGCTTAAAGACGGGAAATATGACAGCGTTGCAATGAAGAGAACCCACAGGAAGGGCGAGGGGCTGTTCCGCCGCCTTTTCTCGAAAATGTTCTTCAAACTGATGACAAAGCTTGCCGAGAATGATATTCCCGAGGGTGCAACGGATTTCCGCATGATGTCGAGACAGTTTGTGGATTCTGTCCTGTCGCTTACGGAATATAATCGTTTTACCAAAGGTATCTTCGGTTGGGTGGGCTATGAAACCTACTGGATAAGCTACAAGGATGAGCAGAGGGCAGCGGGCAAGTCAAAATGGAAGTCCGGAAGCCTCTTCAAATATTCGATAGACGGCATGGTTGCATTTTCAACGAAGCCTCTTGCCTTTGCTTCGGCATTCGGGCTTCTGCTTTTTGTGTTGTCAACAATCACCATGCTTGTGTTCTTCATAAAAACGCTGATCTGGGGCGATCCGGTTGCTGGCTTCCCGACCCTTATCTGCGTGATACTGATGATGAGCGGTCTGCAGATACTGTTCCTCGGAATACTCGGTCAGTACTTTGCAAAAGCCTACATGGAAGTAAAGGGCAGGCCGGTCTATATCACCAAAGAGAGCAATCTGGAAAAAAACGAAAACGATAAATTATCCGAAGAAAAATGAACAATACACATGATGATATCTATAGCTCCCGTCTCTCAGTCCGCGAATTTGTGGAATTTGTCTGCCGCAGCGGAGATATTGACACAAAGGACCGTGCGGGCGACCCCGAGGCCATGCGTGAGGGACAGAGGCTCCATAAAAAGATACAGAACAGCCAGCCTGAGGGCTATACCCCGGAGCTTCCCATGTCCGGGGAAGTTACCGTACTATATAACGAGGAAAAATTTCTGATAAGTCTGGACGGCCGTGCGGACGGCGTGATCCGGATAAACAACCCCATTGAAAAATTTGAATATGAGAACAAGGAACTGTCACTTTATGAAAGCAATGTGATAATTGACGAAATAAAGTGCATGTATACCGACGTCAAAAAGCTTACCGAGCCTGTGCCCGTTCATATCGCACAGGCTAAGTGCTATGCCTTTTTTTGCTTAAGGGATGAAAATCTTCCGAAAATCTGCGTGCAGATGAGCTACTGCGGCATCGAACATGAGGATCTGGTATTTTTTACCTTTGAATATACAAAAGAAGAACTGACGGAATGGTTTATGGGCCTTGCAACGTACTTCGCGAAGTGGATGTACTGGGAAAAGCACCATTTTATTGACAGGAACGAAACGATAAAGGCCTGCGAATTTCCTTTTGAATACCGTCCCGGCCAGAAGGAGCTGGTGAAGAATATCTATCTTTCCATACTGCGTGACAAAAAAATATTCATAGAGGCTCCGACGGGTGTAGGTAAAACGATTTCGGCTGTCTATCCTTCCGTGAAAGCAATGGGAGAGGGACTCGGGCGCAAGCTTTTCTATCTTACGGCAAGAACAATAACAAGAACGGTTGCGGAGGAAACAGCAGGGATACTGAAAAATGCCGGTGTTTCTATGCTTGCGATCACCCTTACCGCAAAGGAAAAGCTCTGCCTGCTTGAAAAACCTGAGTGCTCACCTCTTACCTGCCCGCGTGCAAAGGGCCATGAGGACAGGGTAAACGAAGCGGTCTATGACCTTATTACCCATGAAAAAAGCATAACAAGACAGGTAGTTGAAAGCTATGCCGAAAAGCACAATGTCTGTCCTTTTGAGTTTGCACTGGATATTTCCCTGTGGTGCGACATGATAATCTGCGATTATAATTATTGCTTCGATCCGAATGTATATCTCCGCCGCTTTTTTGCGGAAGGGCATGGCAAGGAATATCTTCTGCTTGTAGATGAGGCACATAATCTTGTCGACAGGGCACGCGAGATGTATTCGGCATCGATATATTCACAGCGCCTCAAGGATGTAAGGCCCTATGTAAAGGCGCGCGAGGAGACGAGAAGGATGTTCACAAGCCTTGCAAATCTTCTCGTAAAGCTTGCGGATGTTCCGGACGGTGAGCGGAAAATACTCGAAATATATGAGTGCGAGGCTTTCTTTGCAAAGGTTGAAAAACTCTATGAAAGGCTGAAGCTCTACGTTTCCGACCGTAAAAAAGAAATTGATGACGAGGTGATGGAATTCTTCTTTGACCTGAAGAATTTTGTGGATACCATAGTATATCTTGACGAAAATTACTGCATAAGCATTGACAGGAAGGGGAAGGAGGCACTACTGCGCCTTAACTGCATGAATCCGAGGATGAGGCTTATGGAATATCTGAGATTCCACCGCGGGCCTGCGCTCTATTCCGCGACGCTGCTTCCGGTAAAATATTATATGGACCAGCTCGGAGGAGATGAGGAGGATTATGCTGTCTATGCGCCCTCGCCCTTTGATTCGGCAAAACGAAAGGTCATCATCGCAAGTGATGTCAGTGCAAAATATACAAGGCGCAACAGGGCGGAATATGAAAAGCTTGCGGACTACATCGATGCCTTTGTAAAGGCGAAAACCGGAAATTATCTGATATTTTTCCCTTCCTATAAGATGATGGACGATATATACGAGGTACTTCTTGAATCCTACGGAGGCTTTCCCGAAAACTTTGATTTCACTGCGGTTAAGCAGGAGAGCGGAATGAGTGAGGAGGAAAGGGAGGCTTTCCTTGAATGTTTCACGGAAAACCCTGAAAAAAGCATGGTGGGCTTCTGTGTCATGGGAGGAATCTTCTCGGAAGGAATTGACCTTAAGGCAGACAGGCTGATAGGAGTTGCGATAGTGGGCACGGGTCTTCCGATGGTAGGTCCGGACAGGGAGCTTTTCAAGAATTTCTATGATGACCTGTCTGGTGATGGTTTTGAACATGCATACCTTTGGCCCGGCATGAACAAGGTGCTTCAGGCAGGCGGCAGGGTAATACGTACCGAGGATGATCGGGGCGTGATACTTCTGCTCGATGATCGCTTTACAACAAGGACTTACCAGGCTCTTCTTCCTAAGGAATGGGAAAACCGCGTCGTTATCAGGGTGGACGGACTTAAGGCGGAGCTTGACAATTTCTGGAAACGGAAGTAAAATTCACAGTTTTTTAATATTTATTTAAAAATTTGTATATTCCTTGCTTTTAATTGTATAAAATGATACACTACACGTGGCAAAAAAAATCCGAAAGGAACTAGAAATATGGGATTATATGTTAAAGAGCTTGTTAAAAGCTACGGAGGAAGGGTAGTTGTTGACCACCTTTCATTCTCAATGGAAAAGCCGGGTGTTTATGCACTTCTCGGTACAAATGGCGCAGGCAAGACAACATCTATCAGAATGATACTTGACATGCTGGTAAAGGACAGCGGCGAGGTAATTTTCAATGACAAACCGCTTTCTACCGATACCACAAATGTCGGATATCTTGCAGAGGAAAGAGGTCTTTATCCCAAGGTAACACTGATGGATCAGGTGCTCTATTTTGCAAGTCTCAAGAAAGTACCCAAAAAGGAAGCTGAAAAGAGAATAAAGTACTGGGCAGAAAGACTGAAGCTTGAGGAATATTTCTATCCCAAGGCTATCGGTAAAAAGAAACCCAAACCTTTCAGGGCTGAGCAGCTTTCAAAAGGTAATCAGCAGAAGGTACAGCTGATGGCTGCCCTTATTTCCGATCCCGAGATAATAATTCTCGATGAACCCCTTTCGGGTCTCGATCCCGTAAATACCAACCTTTTCAGGGATATCATCCATGAGGAAGCTTCAAAGGATAAATATATCATCATGTCCAGCCACCAGATGGCAACAATCGAGGAATTCTGCTCAGACCTTACGATACTTAACCGTGGAAAAGCAGTTCTTCAGGGCAATCTTAATGAGATCAAGAAGGGCTACGGCAGGGTTAACCTGTTCGTAAAGGCTGAAGGAGATATTACTTCCTATGTAAACAAGCTTGGCTTGAATGTAGTCGAGGTAACTCCCGAAGAGACAAGGATCAAGCTTGAAAACGAGGAACAGGCAAAAGAGCTTCTTAAGGAGCTTGTTGCAAACAATATCCCTGTTGTAAGATTTGAGCTTGCGGAGCCTTCGCTTCACGAGATTTTTGTAGAAAAGGTAGGAGAGATCAATGAAGAAGAGTGATGTCAGAGGCTTTTCGAAGGTCTTTGGTTTTACCTTGACTCAGACTCTTCGCGCGAAATCCTTTGTTATCACCATGATAATCATGGCTGTTTTTGCCCTCGGTGCCTCACCGGTAATGTCGGCATTAAACAAGGACAAGGATAAGGAAAGCCCGGTTGAAAAGGTTTATGTTGCCGGAGAAAATATCTCGGGCATACCCTTTGAGGACTCGGTAAAGAATGAGGAAAACTATTCCCATATCACATTTTCGAAGCAGGAAGGACTTGATACCGAAGAGCTCGAAAAGAAAATGGCCGAGAACAAGGAAAAGGCTGTAATACTTAAATATGAAATAAGTGAGGAAGGCATGTACATGCTCCATGCCTACTACACCGCCGAGTCAAAGCTTGACGAGAGTGATGTATCCGATGTGACGGAGCTGATAAAGAACTGGTACAGCGAATATAAGGTTTCTTCGCTTAATATTGATGATGAAACTCTTAAGCAGATTTCAAAGGATATCAAGGTCAAGGAGCTCGAGGTAGAGGAATTCCTTAAGACCGATAAGCCTGAAATCATTTCGCAGTCCGAATATATGATAGTATATGCCCTGCTTTTCGTTGCCTACATGATAATCATCATGTCAGCCAACATGGTAGGTACAAAGGTAGTTGAGGAGAAAACCAACAGGATAGTTGAATATCTGATGACTACCGTAAGACCGCTTGCACTTGTGCTCGGAAAGATAGTTGCGATGCTTCTGGTTACTGTAGGCGAGCTTCTGCTTCTTCTTATTTCTGCACTTTCAGGTAAGGCAATAGCAAAGGCAATTTTCGGAGACAAGTCTGTTGACGCGCTTTCAAAGATAGTAAATGCAGATCTTTTAAAGACCATGTCGGTCGGAAATATACTGCTTGGCATTCTTATCATCGGCCTCGGCATCCTGATATATGCCCTTATCGCAGGTCTTTTCTCTGCTACAGTCAGCAAGATGGAAGAGCTGCAGCAGGGTATGAAGAACTTCAATATCATAATGATAGCAAGCTTTATCGCGGCTGTTGTTTCTTCAAACATGATGTGGACCGTAGGAATCAACGGTTTTGTAAAATTCACACTTTACTTCCCTTTCACCTCTGTATTCGTGCTTCCGGGTTCGATACTGATCGGAAAGGCATCGGCGATGATGATAATCATTTCGCTTATACTTATGGCAGTGACCGCATGTGCAGTGCTGTTCTTTGTAAGCCTTGTATATGAAACCATCATTGTTTCTAATGGTGCGCCCATCTCCTTAAAGCAGATGATAAACATCGCAAAGGGAAGCAAGAAATCCGCTAAGGAGGTGAAGTGATGAAAAAGAGAAAAAAATTCACAGGATTCGGTACTGTATATAAATATACTCTTGGCAACCACATGAAATCAAAGAAATTCCTGATTTCAACCATCCTGGTAGCATTTATCATCATTGCAGGAATCATGGCTCTTATCATTCTCACTTCAAAGCCCAAGAAGGATAAGGAATTCAAGCTTACGAAGGTTTATGTCAGTGATGAAACCGGACTTGGCGTTCCGGACTATGCAGCCTATGTAAAGGCCTACGAAAACGAAGACCTGAAGAATGTAGTCTTTGAGACGGCAGAGGACGGAAGAAAACTTGCCGAGAACGCAAAGGATGAGATGGATGACTTCATCCTGATCTTCCAGACGGAAACCGAAGATAATTTTGTGATCGAGCTTGTTGACGGAAGAAAATCCACAAGCGACGACAAGAGCGATTTAAGCATACTCGGTGATGCCGTTAAAATGTACTTCAGATATTATATTTATGAACATTCGGGACTGACGGGAGAAGAACTTGTACAGCTTCTGATGCCCGTCGTAAGCGATGTCAGCAAGATCGGCGAGGAAGAAAACGGGGGTAAAGTTATTGTTGAGATAATCTCCGTTTTCGGTGCAATGATGTGCGTTTACTTCATGATAATGTTCTATGGCATCGGAATATGCTCTGAGGTCAGCATCGAAAAAACCAGCAAACTGACGGAACAGATACTTGTCAGCGTAAGCCCAGAGGCTCTGGTTTCCGGAAAGATACTCGGAGCGATAACCGCCTCCATTGTACAGTTTTTGATCTGGGTAGTGTCGATAGTTGTCGGTTTGTTCGGAGGAAGCTTTGCGGCAGAGCTGATACATGACCTTAAGCAGAGCAGGGTGAGATTTTACATGGATACCCTTGGCGAATGGTTTGAGAATTCAGGTTTTTCGGTACCGGCAATTATCCTTGCGATACTGCTTCTGATCATGGGCCTGGTATTCTACCTTGTGCTTGCAGGACTTGCAGGAAGCTTTGTAACAAAGCCCGAGGAAGCATCAAATGTTCAGACGATATTCTTCCTTCCGATGATCATTTCCTTCTTCGTTGTGCTTCCGGCAATTACCTCGGGAGAGGGAAGCATTGCTCTGATATATAACATGATTCCGTTTACGGCGGCAATGAGTGCTCCCGGAACGGTCCTGATAGGAAACCTTTCGATTGCGGCTGCCTGCATATCACTTCTTATCATGATCGTCTGCGCAGTACTGTTTCTTATACTTGCTGCAAGGATTTACAAAGGACTTCTGTTCTTTAACGGCGAAAAGCTCACCCCCAAGATCATCTGGGGCATCATAAAAGGCAAATAAGGGACACGGGGACGGTTCTTTTGTCACATCAACAAGAGTGACAAAAGAATCGCCCTCGTTTTTTTTATTTTTGTAAGTATTTATATTTGATAAAATCCCCAAAAAGTATTATAATAAAGCACAACCGATAATACATAAGGAGATACGGTGCATGTATCATATTGACATAAATAATCCGATCCACATACATTTCATCGGCATCGGCGGAATATCCATGAGCGGACTCGCTGTGCTGCTTGCAAGAAAAGGCTTTACGATCAGCGGTTCCGACAGAAGCAAAAGCGAGATAACCGAGATGCTTAAGGCCCAGGGCATCAGGATCATGATAGGCCAGGGTGCTGCAAACATTAACGATGACATCGATCTCGTGGTCTATACCGCAGCAATCCATCCGGACAATCCTGAATATGCAGAGTGTGTAAAGCGCGGACTTCAGATGATGGACCGTGCGACACTTCTCGGCCAGCTCTGCGGTTTCTACAAGACCTCGATAGGTGTAGCGGGAACCCATGGCAAGACAACCACCACCTCGATGCTTTCACTTATTCTGATGGAGGCTGATACCGATCCTACGATTTCGGTCGGCGGAATTCTTCCGGCAATCGGCGGAAACCTTCGTATCGGAGGCGGGGATGAGTTTCTTTTTGAGGCATGTGAATATACCAACAGCTTTCTGAAATTCAATCCTACAGACGAGATAATACTGAATATCGAGGCTGACCACCTGGATTTCTTCAAGGATATAAACGATATCCGCCATTCTTTTACGGAATATGCAGAAATTCCCGGCTCACTCGGCCACATAGTGATCAATGGTGAGATCGCAAACCATGCCGAAATCGTGAAGAACGCAAAGGCAAGGGTCATCACCTACGGTCCTGTGACAGAAGAAAAGCATTTCGTACTTCCCTACGACTATAATTTCGGCGACATTACCTATGATGAAAACGGTTGTGCAACATTTACCGTATATAATCCGAGGATCATGCCGGTGCTCAAGAATGTAAAGCTTTCGGTTCCCGGTGCACATAATGTATCGAACGCAACCGCCGCCATCGCACTTGCAAAAGCACTCGGTATTTCCGACGAAGCAATACTTCGCGGCCTCGAAGGTTGTAAGGGCGCAGAACGCCGTTTCCAGAAGAAGGGTGAAATCTGCGGCGTAACGATAATCGATGATTATGCACACCATCCTACCGAGATAGCAGCGACACTCGCTACCGCAAAGAAGCTCGGCAAGACTATCTGGTGCGTATTCCAGCCCCATACCTTCTCGAGAACCAAGGCTCTCCGCAAGGAGTTTGTTGAGGCTCTTTCCGCAGCTGATAAGGTTGTTATGGCTCCTATTTATGCTGCCAGAGAGGTGGATGACGGTACGATAAGCTCCGACGATATCTGCGAGGATCTTCGTGAGAAGGGCGTTGAAGCATATGCTCCGGGCAACTTTGATGAAATTGAAAATTTTTTGTTAAAAAATTGTGTGAACGGAGATCTGTTGATAACTATGGGTGCCGGAGATGTAGTTAAAATAGGCGAGCACCTGTTAGGTACCTGATTTGTACACTTTATCCACAGCCAATGTGTATGCTTGGCTGTGGATTTTTTTGACAGGGAAAGCCTATAAAATAAAGGACTTTCGCCTTGTCAATACCCAAAATATCCAACTTATCCACAGGTACATTCTACTGTTGTAGCACTAAAAAATTACTATTTTCTTTTCCGAAAAAACGTGTTATACTAAGCCGGCAAACACATAGAAGGAAGAACTGGAAAAGGATGTGCAGGATAGTTTCAAATGACAATTTAAATGGTGTCACAATAGTGCCCAACAGATTTATAGATGAATATATGGTCGATGCCGATGATAGCCAGCTGAAGGTTTACCTTTACCTTCTGCGCTTTCTTTATACTCCCGGGGTGGATATTGCCTTTGAGGCGATAGCGGATGCCCTCGATCTAACAAAGGGCAAGGTAAAGAAGGCTCTCAATTACTGGCAGGAGCAGGGTCTGCTCAGGTATTCCGAAGATAAAGGAAACATCGACAGAATATATATGGAGCCTGTTGCAAATATAGGTATGAAGTCTTCTGCAACGGAAGAAATTTCGGTAAAAGAAGAGGTAAAAGAAGCTGAGAACGATTCTGAGACTGCAGAGGCTGCAGAGACCGAAACCAAAGACGATGTGAAGCCCGTAAAGGCTGATGTTGAGGAATTCAAGCCCTGTAAGAAGATCGATGTTTATCTCCCCGAGAACTATACAGAAAAGCAGCTGAACCTTCTTGCTCTCGATGAGCAGTTCAAGGCTGTGATGGATAATGTCGAGGAAAAGTATTATTTTCCTCTGCAGATGAGGCATGATGACCTGGTGGCTCTTGCCGGAGTCTATGAATCCATCGGCTTTTCGGAGGAGATGATTGATTATCTCTATGCTTACTGCCATGAGCGTAAGAACGAGAACATGTCAAACAAGGCTTTCACAAACTTTGTAAGAAAGGTTGCGGTAAGCTGGGCCGAGAGGGGAATAAAGACTCCCGAAGATCAGAAGGTTTCCGAAGCACAGACCGGAAAACTCTATACCGAAATCATCAAGGTCCTTGGCCTTAGAAGAGAAAATCTTCCGAAATCACAGAACGAAGAGATCAACAAGTGGATATATGAATACCAGCTTCCGGGCGACGTAATTCTGACTGCATGCAACAAGGCAATAGATGCGGAGGTCGACAAACCCTTCGGTTATACGAAAAAGATCATCGAAGACTGGCATGATAACGAAGTAAAGACCATAGACGATGTCGAAAAGCTTGGAAAGAAACATAAGGAAAGTACTGAGAAGGAAAAGAAGAGCAGGAAGCAGCCTTATAACAGCTTTACCGACTATGATTTCAAAAAAATGAGCAGCAAGGAAAACGATGAACTGGTTGCCAAGCTGCTGAAAAAGAACGAGAAAAGTACCGCCAAAGGCAGTATTGAGGAAAGACTTGCAGGAAGCAAGAAATAAAGAAAGAGGCATGATATGCTCAGCAATTCACAATATAACGAAATTGAAAGAATATATGATGCCCGAAGAAAAGCTTCAAGGGATTTAAAGGATGCAAGAAGTAAGGAGCTTCGTGATAAGTACCCTTTCATTGCAGAAATTGAGGAAAAAATAGTAAGCGAATCCGTTAAGGCAGGCAGGCTTGCAATTGCAGGCGATCTGACGGCACTTAAGGAGCTTGAACGTAATAACGGCCAGCTGATCGACAGCAAACGTGAATTCCTTGCACGTAACGGTTATCCTGAAGATTACCTGGATGATGTTTACGAATGTCCGAAATGCAAGGACAGCGGCAAGATTGACGGAAGACCCTGTGAGTGCTTTTACAGAACAGTCATCAATCATTTTTATATGCCTGAGGACAGACGCGAGCTTCTGAAAAAAGAAAGCTTCCAGACCTTTGATGTCGAGCTTTACAGCAAGGAAAAGGATGAACAGGATCCCGACGCAAAGAGTGATTATGAAGTAATGTCCGATTCCGTAAATGCTGCGCTTGATTTTGTGGAAGGCTTTGAACATAACTATCAGAATCTTTTGATCACGGGCGAATCCGGGACAGGAAAGACTTTCCTTGCAAACTGCATAGCAGGAGCGCTTCTGGAAAAAAATATCGGAGTACTTTATATGCTGGCCTATGAGCTTTTCCAGCTTTTCTCCAAAGCCACTTTTTCAAGAGGAGAAGAAGGCAGGGGAGCTGAGGAAGAAAAGGAAATCGTGTATTCGGCGGATTGCCTGATAATTGATGATCTCGGTACCGAGCTTACCAATGCTTTTGTGACCAGCGAGCTTTTTGCCTGCATAGAAAGAAGGCATCTTGCGGGCAAGGCAACCATCATAACGACAAATCTTTCACCTGCTGTAATCAACAACAGGTATTCCGAAAGAATTGCTTCCAGACTGATCGGAAACTATAAATTCCTTGTCATGCCCGGCAAGGACAACCGCATAACTGAGTAGTATATTGTTGCCGGGAAACCGGCATATGTATAAATGTAATTCACCGCAGCGGATGCTGCAGAAGGAGGATATATGTCCCAGGAGGATATGTTTACCGAATCCATTTCATATGGTTCACTTGGCATCATTGCCATGGACAGCTGCAAGGCGCTTGGCGATAAAGTCAACAGCTATATCGCAAGCTGGAGAAAGAACAGAAAGAGTAAGTACAGCGACGAACCCGAGTACCATAATTATCAGAGAGATTCCTATCTCATCGATATAAACTGCCCTCGTTTCGGAACAGGCGAAGCAAAATGTGTGATCAAGGAGTCGGTAAGAGGCAAGGATATCTTCATTCTGCTTGATGTCTGCAACTACAGCATGAAATATACCGTGTGCGGACATGAAAACCATTATTCTCCCGATGATCACTATCAGGATCTGAAAAGAGTAATTGCAGCAATAAGCGGCAAGGCAAGAAGGATTACGGTCATCATGCCCTTCCTCTATGAGAGCCGCCAGCACAAGAGAAGCGCAAGAGAATCCCTCGACTGTGCAATCGCTCTGCAGGAGCTGGTTGCAATGGGCGTTGACTCGATAGTTACCTTCGATGCACATGACCCGAGAGTTCAGAATGCGATTCCTTTCAATTCCTTTGAAAACGTACAGCCGGCATATCAGTTTATCAAGGCACTTATAAAGAATGTGCCCGATCTCAAACTTGACAATTCAAGGAACCTGATGATCATTTCACCCGATGAGGGTGCCATGGGCCGTGCGGTTTACTTTGCAACCGTGCTCGGCGCAGACATGGGTATGTTCTACAAGAGACGTGATTATACAAGGATAGTCGATGGAAGAAATCCCATCGTTGCCCATGAATTCCTCGGAACCGACGTTGACGGCAAGGACGTTATCATACTCGATGACATGATCTCCTCAGGCGAGTCCATGATCGATACCGCAAGGGAACTTAAGAAGCGCAATGCGGGAAGAATCTTCGTATGCACCACCTTCGGTATTTTCACAAATGGTCTGGAAAAATTCGACAAGGCTTTTGAAGAGGGTATCATCTACAGGGTGGTAAGCACCAACCTGATCTACCAGACACCCGAGCTTCTCTCAAGAGAGTGGTACATCAGCGCAGACATGAGCAAGTATATTGCACTTCTTATCGATGCACTGAACCATGATGCTTCGATTAGCGAGTACCTGAGTCCTACCGAGAGAATCCATAACCTGCTTGAAAAATTCAAAAACGGAGAACTAAAATAACAAAAAACAGGCTGCGAAACGGCAGCCTGTTTTTTTGACTCTCTCGGTCATTTGGTCAGTATATCAATCATTCAGGGTAAGAATGATATCATCAATGTAGAAAGGATTGTAGAAGGTAAGGTTTGTCGCATTTGTTTCTCCGAGGGTCGCAAAGGCGAACATCGGAATGGTTATATTCCTGTTCATTGTCGAAACATCGATTTTTGTCGTAACCTCGAAGTATCTCCAGGTTTTACGTTCAACCGTCATTTCCTTCAGCTTGTAGAAACCGTTCTTGTTGGCAACCAGCTCCTCATAGCATGACTTATCATAGCGCTTTTTCGTCAGCTGGTTGTTGATATCGATTTCTTTCTTCTCGTCATCGGTCATTTCGTCGGTCTTTTCGACATAGGCCGGCTCTACGGTTTTCTGTTCGTTTTCCTTATCGTAAGGCACATTAAGGTTCGACCAGATCGCAAAGGTCATGGTGTCTGCAACGCCCGTGGAAAAATCATCATCATAGTAAACCCAGAAGCCGAGGGTCACTTCCTTGTCCTGAAGCTGTTCAATGTCAAGGATGTTGTTTTCCGCAAGCTTGAAACCGAAGCCCGAAAAACCTCCGCTTTCCTGTACACGTCCGGTGATTTTTATTGAATTGTCACATGAATGCGCGGTACCGTCATCAAGGCTTATGATCGCTTTTCCGAAAACATTGTCTGTGGCAACGAAATTGTCATAGTATTCATCGCAGTCGTTATAGTAAATCTGCTTACCAGCCGCATATTCCGGTCCTTCGACAAGATTTCCGTCCTCGTCCCATTTGGCACATGCATTGTAGTAGCCCGAAGGAACAATCTGGTAGGTCCAGCTCTGCTCGTAGGTGGGGATTTCGGTAGGTGCTGCCTCGGTAGGAGTAGCGGTAGGTTCTGCACTCTCTTTTTCGTCGGCAGAGGAAGAGGAAGCGGAAGAGCTTTCAGCCTTGTCAGCCGATTCCTTTGTTGCTTCTTCGGTACTGCTTTCTACAGGATTGAACCTGTCTGCATCGCCGGCAGTTGCTTTTTCTCCCGCCTTCTGTCCGCAGCCGCAAAGTAAAGCAAGGCATCCGGCAAACAGCAGGGGTTTAAGATACTTTTTCTTCATGATATCCTCTTGAAACAATAATATTCAATACTTCAAAATAGCTCTGTAAAGTATAACCTAAAAAAACCCAAAAATCAATATCAGGTTTAAAAAGTCACGGACTTTTCACGAATAGGCCCCCAAAAAGCAAAAAGAAACAGAAGCTTTCTTGCGGAAGAGCCAAAAATGTGGTAGAATAGGCGGAGTGAGAAGATTTACGGAAACGCCTGAACCGTGGCGGAAGGAGAGGAAATGTCAATATTCATAACCGGTGATACACACGGTGATTTCGACATTGAAAAACTGAGCCTGAAAAATTTCCCCGAACAGGAAGAACTGACGAAGGACGATTACCTGATCGTTGCCGGAGATTTCGGAGCGGTCTGGGACGGCGGAGAGAAGGACGAAAAACTCCTTGACTGGTACGAGGCGAATAACTATACCACTCTTTTTGTGGACGGAAACCATGAGAATCATGAACTGCTTAATTCTTATCCGAGCTATGAATGGAACGGTGGCAGGGTCCACTACATACGTCCTTCCATTATCCATCTGATGAGAGGACAGGTATATGACATAGACGGCCTTCGTTTCTTTACCATGGGCGGCGGATATTCGGTTGACAAGGAATACCGTGTGCCGGGAAGGACATGGTGGCCCGAGGAGATGCCCTCGAGGGCGGAATATGAAGAAGCCGAGAGGAATTTAAAGGCTGCCGAGTGGGAGGTTGACTATGTTGTCACCCACTGCTGTGCCTATGAAGTGCTATTGAAACTTCTGAACTTCGTCCCCTTTAAAATGATGATGGATGAGGAAAACCAGTTCTTCTCGAGAATAGAGAAAAAACTGAAATATGAGCACTGGTTCTGCGGACATTACCATATTGACCATGAACCTGACAAAAAACACACCATATTGTACCAGGATATCTTAAGAATAATATAAATTGTGGCGTTTTTGCTTGATTTATTATCATAAAACTGTTATGATATCAAGGATATTTACAGAAAGCCGGAATGATTATGGAAAAAACAAATGTCATGAGGCTTCTTGACCAGAAAAAGCTTGCCTACATTCCCTACGATTATTCCGAAATCGGAACGACAGTGGGTACAGAGGTTGCAGCAGTTCTCGGACAGCCTCCCGAAAGGGTTTTCAAGACCCTTGTCACAGTCGGAGGAAAGACAAAGAAAAACTTTGTGTTCGTGATTCCGGTTGCTGAGGAGCTTGATCTTAAGAAGGCGGCATCGGCCGTCGGCGAGAAGTCCATTGAAATGATAAAACAGAAGGAACTTCTGCCGCTCACAGGCTATGTGCATGGCGGATGTTCGCCCATCGGAATGAAAAAGCAGTTTCAGACAGTACTTCATCAGACGGCGGAAAAATATGACACTATATTTTTCTCGGCCGGAAAAATCGGCTACCAGGTAGAAGTTAAACCTGCCGATCTGGGAAAGCTGGTCCGTTTTAGTTATGCGGATCTTGTTGTTTAAGGATTTATCTGGAGGAAAAGAATTTGGAAGATGATAAAAGACCCGGAAGACCCGGAGCACCAAGAAGGCCGGGTACCCAGGGCACAAGAAACGGAGCCCCTGCAAGACGTCAGCTTACTCCTGAGGAGAGAAAAAGACGCCAGCTGATTGCCCTCAGAAAACAGAGGGAAAAGAGAAAGCGCATGATAATGACCGCGTGCATAATCGCGGTTGTAGTGCTTATCCTTGTCGGTGTGATAATAAGCGTTGCCGGAAATAAAAAGGACAAAAAAGGAAGCTCGGGAAGCGACAGTACCACAAAAGTCGCAAGTGAAAGCGGTTCCTCATCGAAAAAGTCATCGGAGTCAAGCTCTTCTTCTGATGTGACCAATACTCCGGTTCCGACCTCAACACCTACTCCGACGCCTACTCCCGCACCGGTAAGCGCAACCATCGTTGCTGTAGGAGACGACTTGATGCACATGGGCGTATATAATTCGGGCAAGCAGGCAAACGGAACCTACAATTTCGACCACATATTCAAGGATACGGCCTATCTGCTTGAGGATGCCGATATCAAGATAATGAACCAGGAGACCATCTTCGCAGGTAATGAAAAGGGACTTTCATCATATCCTCTTTTCAACTCTCCGGTTGAAATGACCGATGCGCTTGTGAAGGCAGGCTACAATGTCATCACACATGCGACAAACCATGCACGTGACATGGGAATCGACGGACTCCTTTACAGCGTAAGATACTGGAAAGAGCATCATCCCGAAACCCTGGTTGTCGGAATCTATGAGACCGCAGAGGAACAAAAAGAGATTCCGATCATGATAGTAAACGGAATCAAGTTCGCAATCCTGAACTATACCTACAGCCACAACTCGGCAGTATGGAAAAAAGACTGTGACGGGCATCTCAACATGCTCTGCGCCTTCAATCCGGACACAAGGGAAATCGATTTCAACACGATAAATCCCCAGGTGCTTGAGGATATCAAGAGAGCCGAAACGTTGGCGGATTTCACCATTGTATGTCCTCACTGGGGCCAGGAATATTATGATACACAGCGTCCTTCCCAGGAAACATTTGCGAAGCAGATGACGGAGGCAGGTGCCGATCTTATCATCGGAACCCATCCCCATGTTATCGAGCCTGTCGCATGGATCGAGGCCGATAATGGTAATAAGAGCCTTTGCTATTACTCACTCGGAAACTTCACTTCAACCCAGGATGAGTGGGTGAGAATACTCGGAGGAATGGCAAAGCTTACGGTAATAAAGGACGGCAGCGGAACCTATATCGATCCCGAATCCGCAAGGGCGATACCGCTTGTAAACCACTATACTTCTCCGGGCAATCTTGTCAAGGGCGTATATTCACTTAAGAACTACACCGCAGACCTTGCCGCAAAGCACGGCCTGAAGCCGAGAAAAGGCATAGTTGTAACGATAGACAACCTTACAAACCATGCCAAGAAGATATTCGGAGACTTCTGCTCAATAGAATAATAAGCCTTCTCCCACTGGGAGAAGGTGGCGCGAAGCGCCGGATGAGGGGTTTTCACCCCTCTTTTTTATTTCACATAATTTTCGCTTTTATTTTCTTGCACTGTAGCCTTTTTTCATTTATAATGTTATGCTAGATAAATGGAGGTGTCAAGTGGACAACAGACAGAACAATAACCCCGAAAATGATAATAATAACAATAAGAAGAAGCCGGCGAGCACCTTTCTTATTGTTCTCATCATTTCAATAGTCTTTTTCCTGATATATTATTATGCAGCAACTGCAATCACTAATCACAGGAACAAGAGCATCAGCTACAACGAGCTGCAGAAAATGGTCGATGAAGGAAAAGTCGACCATGTAGAATCGGACTATGAAAACAACCGTTTCGTAATCTATTCAACTTCCTATGACGATGACGGAAGGCTTTACTATGTGGGCTTTGACGTCGATCCCGAAATGAGGAAGTATTTTACCGAAAAGGGTGTTGAATACTATGGTATCGATAAGAAGAGTACCTCACCGATCATTACCTTCCTTGTGGAATGGGTACTTCCCTTCGGTCTTATCTTCGGTCTGATGTTTTTCATGTACCGCAATCTCTTCAAGAGCGGCGGTATCGGAGGCGTCGGAAAGAGCAGGGCCAAGATGTATGTTGAGAATGACATCGGAGTAACCTTCAAGGATGTTGCCGGACAGGAGGAAGCAAAGGACTCGGTAGTCGAGCTTGTTGACTTCCTGCATGATCCCGAAAAATACACCAGGATCGGTGCAAAGCTCCCGAAGGGCGCACTTCTTGTAGGCCCTCCCGGAACCGGTAAGACGTTGCTTGCAAAGGCAGTGGCAGGAGAGGCCCATGTTCCCTTCTTCGCACTTTCGGGTTCTGACTTCGTCGAAATGTTCGTCGGTGTCGGTGCAAGCCGTGTGCGTGATCTCTTCAAAGAAGCAACACAGCAGGCTCCCTGCATCATTTTCATCGATGAGATTGATGCAATCGGTAAGAGCCGTGATTCAAGATATGGCGGCGGAAATGATGAGCGTGAGCAGACACTTAACCAGCTGCTTTCCGAGATGGATGGTTTCGATCCTTCGAAGGGTATCGTCGTTCTTGCTGCAACCAACAGACCCGAGATACTTGACAAGGCTCTGCTTCGTCCGGGCCGTTTTGACAGAAGAATAATTGTTGACAAGCCTGACCTTAAAGGAAGGCTTCAGACCCTTAAGGTACATTCAAAGAACGTGCTGATGCATGAGAATGTTGACCTTGAGGCAATCGCAAAAGCAACCTCAGGTGCCGTAGGTGCAGACCTTGCGAACATGATAAACGAAGCAGCAATCCTTGCAGTAAAGAGCGGAAGGACCGTTGTAAGACAGGAAGATCTGATGGAGGCCGTTGAGGTCGTTATCGCAGGTAAGGAAAAGAAAGACCGCATCTTAGGACCTGAAGAAAAGAAGATCGTTGCGGTACATGAAGTAGGACATGCGTTAGTTGCAGCCCTTCAGAAGCATTCCGAGCCTGTTCAGAAAATCACAATTGTTCCGAGAACCAAGGGTGCCCTCGGCTATACGATGCAGGTTCCCGATGAGGAAAAATACCTGAGCTCCAAGGATGAAATCCTTGATGAGATCAGGGTATTCTGCGGCGGACGTGCTGCCGAGGAGATTAAGATAGGCTCGATCACGACCGGTGCCGCAAATGATATCGAGCGCGCAACCGCACATGCAAGGCAGATGATCACACGCTTCGGTATGAGCGAGGAATTCGGTCTCGTGGCACTTGAGTCAGTTCAGGGCCAGTACCTTGAAAACCGCCTTGTGCTTCAGTGCTCGGATTCCTATGCCGCAAAGATAGACGATGCGGTAAAGAACATAATGGAGAAGTGCTACAACGAGGCAAAGGAACTGATCTCAGGAAACCTCGATGTGCTTGATGCAGTGGCCGCCTACCTGATCGAGAAGGAAACAATTACCGGTGAGGAATTCATGAAGATCATGAACGAGACCATCGAAAAGAGAAACCTTCCGGACTATGGCAGTCTCATGCCAACAGAAACTCCCGATACAAATAACAGCATCATTACAGAGATTAACCTTGGTGATGAAAATAATTAATAAGTTGTAAAAAGATTCAAAAACACAAAAAGACTGCTGCAAACGTGGCAGTCTTTTTTAAAAACGGATGAGGGTTATATGTTTGTAATAGAAGATGAATTAAAAAAACTCCCCCAAAAGCCCGGCGTCTACATCATGCACGATGCCCATGATGCGATCATATATGTCGGTAAAGCCAAGGTCCTTAAAAACCGTGTAAGACAGTATTTCCAGGACCCTGAGCGTCTCATGCCCAAAATCAGAAAAATGGTACCCCAGATCAAATGGTTTGAATATATAGTTGTCGATTCCGAAATGGAAGCCCTTGTGCTTGAATGTAACCTGATCAAAGAACACCGCCCGAAATACAATGCGATGTTGAAGGATGACAAAATGTATCCCTACATAAAATGCACGATTTCGGAGGACTTTCCGCGCGTTTTTATCACCCGCCGCTATCAGCGTGACAAAGAAAAATATTTCGGACCATACACCAATGCAGGCGCATGCAGGGAGACAATGGAGCTTCTCAGAAAGCTCTACAAAATCAGAAACTGCAGCCGGGTGATAAAGGAAGGAGAAAAGACCAAGCCCTGCCTTTACAAACACATAGGTCAGTGCGATGCACCTTGTAATGCGGAAATCACAAAGGAAGAATACGGAAAAATCATTGATGAGGTATTACACTTTCTTAATGGCGATACCGACACGGTAATAAAAAATCTCAAGAAAAAAATGACAGAAGCAAGCGAGAGGATGGAATTCGAGCTTGCTGCAGAATACAGGGACAAGATAAACGCAATAAACGCACTGAAGCAGGACCAGAAGGCTACCGATTTCAAGACGGAGGAGAGGGACATTATTGCCTTTTATGCCGAGGACGACAGGGCCGTGGTCCAGGTCTTTTTCATGCGCGGCGGCAGGATGATAGGGCGCGAGCATTACTTCTTTAAAGGTCTTGAAAGTACCGAGCCCTCCTATGTCATCGGAGATTTTCTTAAACAATACTATTCGGGCACGGCATATGTGCCTTCCGAGATACTTACCGAGGCAGAGCCTGAAGACTTGGAACTGATTTTACAGTGGCTAAGCGAAAGCAAAGGAAAAAAGGTGCACCTTATCACGCCCAAGAAGGGTACAAAAGAGCGCATGATCGAGCTCGCAAAGGAAAATGCGCAGATAGTATTCAAGCAGGACATGGACAAGCTGACAAGGGAAGCAAACCGCACCGTAAGGGCGCAGGAAGAGCTTGCGGACCTTATAGGACTTGAAAATGTTGTCAGAATGGAAAGCTATGATATTTCAAATATCAGCGGTTTCTTGAACGTTGCGTCCATGGTGGTCTGTGAAAACGGGAAGCTAAAGAAAAATGATTACAGAAAATTTCGCATCAAAACTGTTTCCGGACCCGACGACTATGCCTGCATGCGCGAAGTCCTGACAAGACGCTTTCAACACGGTTTAGATGAACTGAAAAAGATGGATGAGACCGACGAGATAACAGGCTTTGGCCGCCTACCGGATCTTCTCCTCATGGACGGCGGCAAGGGCCAGGTCAATATTGCAAAAGAAGTCCTGGGCGAACTCGGACTTGACATCCCTGTCTGCGGAATGGTAAAGGATGACAGACACCGCACAAGAGGACTGTACTTTGAAAACAAGGAGATACCTATTGATGTCCATGGCGAAGGCTTTAAGCTTCTTACAAGAATCCAGGACGAAACCCACCGCTTCGCCATTGAGTACCATAAATCCCTCCGCGGCAAAAACCAGATACACTCTGTACTTGACGATATCAAAGGCATCGGCCCGGCAAAGAGAAAAATTTTGATGAAAAATTTCAAAACACTTGAAGAAATAAAAGAAGCAGACATAGAGACATTGTCAAAAATAGAAGGAATAAGTGAAAAGCTGGCGGAGGAAATATATAACTTTTTCCGATGTAATTGAGGAGACAGATAATGAAAATAGCAATATGTGATGATGAACAGATTTATATTGATGCGATTAAAAGCCGTGTTTGTCCGATAATGGAAAAAGAGGGCATTGAAGATTTGCTCATCTATGAATACCAAAGCGGCAAAGATTTGCTTATTGCCCAGGAACAGGAAAAATTTGACGCTGTATTTCTTGATATCAATATGCCTGATATGGACGGAAGAACCGTGGCGAAAAACCTTAGGGCAACTTCCTATGAGCTTCTCCTTGCCTTTTTCAGTTCACATGATGAATTCGTTTTTGACAGCTTTGAGGTTTCGCCGATAGGATATATCAGAAAAGCTCTGATGGATTCGGATGTGGAGAAAACATGCAGACGGATGATAGAGAAATATAAAGACTATTGCGTGAATATTACTGTTGGCGAAGGGAACACGCTTTTCGAATTCTATCCTTCTAAAGTATGGTACTTTGAGGCTGGTGGAAGAAATCTCACGCTTTATTTTGGAAATAATAAAACCATTGAAATAAAGTATCCGATTAAAAAGATGACAGTTTTACTTCAGGATAAAGGATTTATCAGAATTAACAAATACTATTTGGCCAACTGCAGATACATTGCCAGAATTGAAAAGGAAGAGGTAATGCTTATAGATATGAATACAAAGCTGCGGATGGCAAAGAATAGAATTAAAAAAATTCGAGAAATTTATTTTGAATGGTTGAGAGGAGAAGGATAATGGATTTTTTGGAACTGTTTGTTGATTTTGCAGAAGGCGGAATTCATATTCTGTTTTTATGCCTTGGATTGCCTAAAAAAGAGAAGAAAATATGGTGGATAAGGAATGTTTTGTGCCTGCTTCTTTATACCATTTCACAATACTGGATTTTGGACAGGTATGATTTTACATATGTTGAAGGTGTGCTGATAGTAACAAGATTATTGCTTATTTCAATGTTTTTATGCAATGGGGGGTTCTTTCAAAAACTTACATTTTGTATTTTGGGAAATTTGATAATAAATATTTCCGGCTTACTTACAGCTACATTTATGCCGCTTATCCTTGATACGAGCATCATGGGAACTCTTCAACAAAACGGCAGTATGGTGCGCATAATATCTTTGATATTTGCAAAATCATGTCAATTGGCGATTTCATTAATAATTGTTATGCTTGTGCATCGTATAGTAGATGAGACTGAAAATATCGTTTGGATTCCCCTTTCATTTTTGCTTGCATTTTCTTCTGTTACTACGGATTTGGTGACAGCTTATTATTTGATTGAAAGCGAGAACAGCAGAAATGTTGTTTTTGTTATTGCAATGTTGCTGGCTATAGTTGAAAGTATGGTTGTTTTTTGGATTTTTATGATAATACTGCGTAATGACAGGGAAAATAACAGATTGTCGGCATTTATCGAACAGATAGACAGAGAAGTTGATTCGGTGAATGAAAATGAAAAAAAACTAGAGGAAATAAAAGGGCTCAAGCATGAAATCAGAAATGAATACATACTTGTCAGAGAGCTGATCAACAACGGAAAACAGACACAGGCTGTTGAAAAATTAAGCGATATTATTAATGATGCCGAAGATAATTTTGTCAGGATAATATCTTTTGATTCCGGAAGTGAGTCTGTAAATGCTGTACTGAATTATTTTATAAGGAATCTTCAGAATATAGGGACTGATGTAAAATATTCAATTGAAAAACTGAAATTGATAAAAGAAAATGAAAAAATAATTTGCTCCATACTGCTTAATCTTTTAAAAAATGCATATGAAACAGAAATGAAACAAAGCGATAAAGCAGTAAAAATAGAAATTAAAAATGAAAAGGGATACATAAAAATTGCAATAAAGAATATAATTGAAGAAAGTGTTCTTAGTAAAAACAGTGAATTGAAAACCACAAAAACCGATAATAAGAATCATGGGTTTGGCATAAAGTCCGTAAAGAAAATGGTAAAACTTAAAGAAGGAAGCGTAAATATTTCTGAATATGACGGTTGGTTTTCGGTTGAAATCCTGCTGTAAACTGCATATGAAATTCCCGTAAATGTCGTCTGAGTACCGTTTATGTCGGCGATATTGACATTGAATCTGAAATGTGGTATACAGGAACAAACAATTGTTTTAATTTCCTTTAACACAGGAGGAAGATGATATGCTTAAAAAGATGATTGCTAATGTTCTTTTGGGATTGTCAAAAAAAACAGCTGAATTATCAGGACCAACTATTTCCAGTAAAGGCTACTGTCAGCCCAAAGAACCTGAAGCAATTGCAAAACTGAGAAACAGAAATGTTTCACGCAATAAGTGAAAAGATTGCTGAATTCATAATTAGTGAAAACGAAGAACAAAAGAGCAACAGAGAAGTATTAATCTACGGAATTGAAATTCTTATTTCGGATGTTGTTAATCTATTTGTCGTTCTTTTAACAGGCCTGTTATTCGGTCACATATTATGCAGTTTGGTCTTCTTTATCTCTTTTGCAGTACTGAGAGAAAAAACCGGAGGCTATCACGCTGATACCCACTTGAAATGCAATATGGTTCTTGCTATAAATACCGTGTTGGTAATGCTTGTTATTACATGGCTTACAGATAAGGATTATATGCAATATATAGTGGTTGCTGCAGCGGTATTCAGCGGGATTGTCATCGGTATGTTTTCACCAAGAGACAATGTTAACAAGAGGCTTGACGATTACAGTAAGCGAAGAAACAAGATCCAAAGCCTGATCATATTTTTTATGTTGTGTAGCATAATGGTTATATTGGGGGCTTTAGGGTATAAGGCATACTCACTTACTGTATCGTTAAGTATGTTGTCTGTGGCGATAGCGCTTATGGTTAAAATTAAAGAATTATAATTTTTTGCTTTCGTCACAGCATTGAAGTTAAATTGGGATTTGATTTTTTTACAAGGATAAACCATGATCTCGGAAAAACCATAATCCTGGTCACCCATGACAAAGATATAGCAGGCAAGGCTGATTATATCTATACGATTTCGGATGGGAGAATTGTGGATTGGTTTGTGGCAACTCTCTTGATTTAAAAAAGATAAACGTTATGACTGCAAAGTATCCTTCGAAGCATGGATACCATCAGCCCAAAGAACCCAGTGATTTACTGAAATTCAGGAAGTAGCAAACCAATCATAATTCTGTCGGCGGATTATGGTTTGTTAATAACAAATTGAAAATACTGTTCTAATGAAGGAGGTACGCTTAAATGAAAAAAATGATTTCGCGTTTGGTAGTATTGGTGATGGCTGTAAACATGTTGGGGATTGCAGTCGCAAATCACAGCGATAATTATTATGTTAGATATGTCCCGGGTGGAGCTCCGGGAAATCAGCAGATTGATTACACCTATGTGAGCTATTATTCTGACTGGTGGCTTGCTACATGTAGCTCTTTTTCGGGAGTTAACGGTTCAATGGCTAAGGTAACTGGAAGCAATGGTGCATCTATTATTGCGGCTAACGGCTATAGCTATGTAAATATTACAAGTACAGGCAACAGTGTAAAATGGCATGTAAACGGAAACAACTGGAGTTCGGGAGATATAGTTACCCATAAAGTTGCAATTGAAAACGATCTATACTGTATTGCCAGCGGTTTGGTAAAACATGATGACTGATCAGGTGATAGAAATGAAGAAAAAAACATCGCTGTTACTTCTGCTATTGGTATTGCTGATATTGGTTGCATGTGGTGAAAGTACTTCTCAAAGTGAAAGCGCTTCTCAGACTTCCGAAAACCGGGAGTCTGAGAGTGAAATAAAAACAATTGACGGAAGGGCTCTTTCATCTATAGAGGATTGTAAGAAAAATTATGATGATCAGATAACGGAATTAAAAAATGATGAAAAAATGTCTGATTATTTTGAAAAAGCAGAATTTGGGAAGATAGATTACATA